>MGCE01000001.1:0-3650 GCA_001790315.1 Candidatus Rokubacteria bacterium RIFCSPLOWO2_02_FULL_72_37
CACAGCTCGCGCTGCTTCTGCGAGATCACCTCGCGGCTGTAGAGCTTGCCCGTGAAGAACATCGAGAGCTCGCGCGCCAGCCGCCGGTCGAATCGCTTCCACATCTCGAACCCGACGCCGCCCTTCAGCGTGTGGAAGAGCATCTTCGCGGTCTTCTTCGTGCGTTCCCTGAGTTCCGTCTCGTCCATGCTCTGTCTCCCTCCGGGGTGCTCAGCAGTCCGCCAGGATGCGCGCCAGCTCGTCGGGCCTGGAGAGCATCGGCCCATGGTCGCTGTCGAGGTCCACCGGGTGGACGCCGAGGCGCGCGGCGTACTCCGCCGCCTGGGCCGGCGCTACCGCGGCGTCGCGCAGGCAGCGGACATACGTCCGCGGCACGGCCATCGCGTAGAACCGCTCCATGTCGACCCGCTCGACCCAGGGACGGAAGGGCTGCGGGGTGAGCCGCGTCAGGGCCTCGACCACCCGCGGGTCGCCCGGCGGGAGCCCGCTCATCCAGCGGGCGTGCTCGACGGCCGCGGGGTACTGGACGGCGCCGCCGCCCGCGCGCGCCAGCCCGCGCAGCAGCGGGCGCCCCGCCGGGGCGATCTGGGTCTCGAGCAGCGAGGCGCCGTGCGACAGGACGACCGCGGCGACGAACACCAGGTGCGCGACGCGCGCCGGCGCGAGCTCGGCGACCTTCGGGATCACGACGCCGCCCATCGAGTGCCCGACGACGATCGCCCGGCAGAGGCCGGCGAGCGCCATGGCGCCGGCGACGGCGCGCGCGTAGGAGCCGACCGTCGCGCGGCGCCACTCGTGGGCGCGCCGGCCGTGGCCCGGAAGATCCACCGCGAGCGTCTGGTGGCCGGCCCGCTCGAGGCGGGCCTGCACGGCCGCCCAGCACCAGGCGCCGTGGCTCATGCCGTGGACGAGCACGAACTGCTTGCTCACGCGTTGCTCCCCTCGATGCGCCAGCGCTCGTTCATGGTAACCTCCGGGGCGGAGACGGCTCGCGCCGTCACGATAGCCCAGCGGAAAGGATCACACAATGCTGAACCCCCACGTGTTCCGCGCGTACGACGTGCGCGGGCTCGTCGGCACCGACATCACGCCGGACGTCTTCCAGCAGGTCGGCCAGGCGTACGCGACGCTGGTCCGGCGCCGCGGCGGGCGGCGGGTCGCGGTGGGCCAGGACAATCGCCTCTCGTCCGCCGATCTCAAAGCCGGCTTCGTCGACGGCGTGCGCGCCGCCGGCGTGGACGTCGTGGACGTCGGCCTCGTCACGACGCCGATCCTCTACTTCGCGACCGCGCACTGGAACCTCGACGGCGGGGCGAATATCACGGGCAGCCACAACGCCCTCGAGTACAACGGCGTGAAGATGGTCCACCGCGGCGCGGCGCCGCTGACGGAAGAGGAGATCCAGGAGCTGCGTCGGATGGCGGAGGCAGGCGACGTGGAGCGCGGCGCGGGCACCCTCGAGCCGAGGAGTCCGCGAGAGGACTACTTCACGACGATCGCCGGGCTCGTCCGGCTCACGCGGCGCCTCAGGGTCGTCGTGGACGCCGGCAACGGGGTCGCCGGCCTGTACGCTCCGGAGCTCCTGCGTCGCATCGGCTGCGAGGTGGTGGAGCTCTACTGCGAGTCGGACGGGCGCTTCCCGAACCACCTGCCCGATCCCGAGGACGAGCGGAACGTCGCAGATCTACGGTCGAAGGTGGTCGAGATCGGCGCCGATCTCGGCATCGCGTACGACGGCGATGCCGACCGTGTCGGCGTGATCGACGAGCGCGGACAGCGGCACGAGGCCGACCTCGTCCTGATCCTGCTGGCGCGCGACCTCCTCGCGCGCCACCCCGGGGCAAAGGTCGTGTTCGACGTCAAGTCCTCGCAGTCGCTCGTGGACGACGTCCGGGAGCACGGGGGCGTGCCGGTCATGTGGAAGACGGGGCACTCGCACCTCAAGCGCAAGATGCGCGAGGAGGGCATCCTCCTGGGCGGCGAGGTCAGTGGTCACATGTTCTTCGGCGAGAACTACTACGGTGTGGACGACGGCATCCTCGCCTCGTGCAAGATCATCGAGATCGTCGCGCGCGCGCCCGAGCCGCTGTCGCGGCTGTTCGCGTCGGTGCCGCACCTGCGCGCCACCCCCGAACTCAAGGCGCCGTGCCCCGACGCGGAAAAATTCCGGGTGATCGACGAGCTGGCGCGCGAGCTGAAAGCCCGCTACGAGACGATCGCCACCGACGGCGCCCGCGTGCTGTTCCCGGGCGGCGGCTGGGGACTCGTGCGGGCCTCGAATACGAACCCCTACCTGACGCTCCGCTTCGAGGCCAAGACCGAGGCCGAGATCGACGAGATGAAGCGCGTCATCTACAGCGCGCTCCGCCGCTACCCGTTCGTGACCTTACCGGATTAGTCCGGCTATTCATGCCATGAATAGCCCGGACTAGGCGCCGCGGCCGCGGAGGAGCAGGCGGACCGCGGACAGGACGTCGGGAGCGGTCGCGCAGTCGCGAGGCCCCCAGCACCCGCCGGGGTCGAGCAGGACGGCGGCCATCCCCACCGCACGCGCGCCGAGCACGTCGACCGAGTAGAGGTCGCCGACGTACGCCGCCTCGGCGGGCGTCACGCCGGCCCGCTCGAGCGCCAGCCCGAAGATCCGGCGATCCGGTTTCTCGACGCCGACCTCCGAGGAATCGATCACGAAGTCGAGATGGGCCGCGAGCCCCAGGCGCTCGAGAATCGCGCGCACCGACCCGTTCGAGTTGGAGATGACGGCCGCCGCGACGCCGGCCGCGCGCAGGAACCCGAGCGCGGGCGCGGCACGCGGGTCGGCGACGTCCCAGGGGCCGACCGGCGCATTGTAGGTCTGCCGCCAGGCGATCAGCGCGGAGACGACCGCGCCGTCCGCGACGCCCAGCTCCTCGAGCAGCAAGCGCACGTAGAGCGCGGCTGACGCGCCGCTCTCGGTCGAGGCGCCCCTCGGGGGACTGGCGAAGGCGGCTGCGTCGAGCCGGACGCGGGCCCGCCACTCGGCGCGCTCGACCTCCGCGGGCGTCACCCGCACGCCGTGCCGCTCGAGCTCCGCGGCGATGACCGCGTAGTTCATGCGGAGCAGCGTGTTGCCGGCGTCGAGAAAGACGGCCCGGATCACGGCGCTACCCGGAAGCTGAACTCCCCCTCGGTCACGTGGCTGTCCACCGAGACCACCCGCCAAACGACCCGATAGCGGCCGGGCGGCAGCGTGCCGAGTGAGGCGCGCAGGAGCGCGCGATTCGCACCGTCCACGGCGGCGTCGTCCCGGTCGACGCGGTCGCCCGCCTCGTTAACGACGCGGAGCCGACTGAACGCGGGCTCGAGGGCGCCGGTAAACCAGAGCTTCACCTCGTGCGGCGCCGAGCGCACCGTCGAGCCGGCCCGTGGCTGCGTTCGCTCGAGCGTGACGTGCGCGCGGGCGTCCGGGGCACCCGCGAGCAGGAGCGCGAGAGCCGCAAGCACGGGGAGAGCGCGCCAGCACATGCGGTGGACTGTACCGAAGAACGGGGGCGGCCTCAACGCCGGTGCCCGCATCCGGTACACTACCGGCGTGATCGGGCTCGAGATCCTCGCGCGGTGGGCGCACCTGGCGCTCTCCGTCCTGCTCGTCGGCACCGCGGTTTCGATCCTGC
>MGCE01000001.1:3656-6415 GCA_001790315.1 Candidatus Rokubacteria bacterium RIFCSPLOWO2_02_FULL_72_37
GCACCGCGGTTTCGATCCTGCTCGCCGGTCGCTCCGACCGTCCGACGGTGCTCGCCTGGGAGGCGCGGATGCTCGACGCGTGCCGCGCGCTCGTCGTGTTCGCGTTCGTCACGGGCATCGCCGTGCTCATGCTCCAGACCGCGCTCCTCGAGGGCCGCCACGCTGCGGCGCTCGAACCCGTCGCGCTGCGCCGGGTCCTCCTCGAGACGCGGGGCGGCCGCGTCTGGCTCGTGCGCCACGGCCTGCTCCTCCTGCTGGGCGCGTTCCTCGCCGTTCCTCTCGACGTGCGCCGTCGCGTGGACTGGCGGGCCGCGCGCGGAGAGACCGCGCTCCTCGGCGCCGCGGCGCTCGGCGTCGGCGCCGCGGCGGGCCACGCGGCGGCGCTGCCCGGCGCGCTCACGGCGATCGCCGTGGATGCCGTCCACGCGCTCGCCGCCGGGGCGTGGGTCGGCGGGCTCCTGCCGCTCACGCTGCTCCTGCGGCGCGCGGCCTCGGAGGACGGCGCGGACGCCCGCCCCCTCGCCGTCCTCACCGCGCGGCGCTTCTCACGGCTGGCGCTTCTCTGCGTCGTGACCCTCGGCGCGTCGGGCACGCTCGCCTCGCTGACGCAGGTGGGCTCCGTCGCGGGGCTCGTCGGAACCACGTACGGGCGGCTGCTCCTCGGCAAGCTCGCGTTGCTCGCGCCGATCCTCGCGCTCGCCGCGCTGAACCGCAGGCGCCACCTGCCCGCCCTCGGCGGCGAGGCGGCGCGTGTCGGGCGGCCCGCGATGCGCCGGCTCGCGTGGTTCGTCGGGGGCGAGGCGCTGCTCGCGCTCACCGTCCTGGGGTTCGCGGCCGCGATGGGATTCACGCCACCCGCGGCGCACGCCGAGCCTGACTGGCCATTCGGGTTCCGCCTCTCGCTCGAGGGACTCACGGACGCGCCCGGGCGCGCCGCCCGTGCGCTGGCCGGCAGCCAGGTGCTGGTGCTCGGTGCCGTCGCCGTGCTCACTGCGCTGGTCGCGCGGCGCTGGCGGTTGCCGCTGCTGGGCGGTGCCCTGGTCCTGCTCGCGGCGGGCGGCGTGATCGCCCTGCCACCGCTCGCGATCGACGCATACCCGACGACCTACGTGCGCTCCTCGGTGCCCTATCAGGCCGCCTCGATCGTCGCGGGCGCGGCGCGCTACGGCGAGCACTGCGCGCGGTGCCACGGGGCGACGGGCGCCGGTGACGGCCCCGACGGGCTGCGCCTGCCGCGGCCGCCGGCCGACCTGCGCGCCCCGCACACGGCGCAGCACACCGCGGGAGACCTCTTCTGGTGGATCACCACCGGGATCCCGCGGGCGGGCATGCCGGCCTTCGGTGCGACGCTCGGCGTCGAGGAGCGCTGGGACGCGATCAACTACGTCCGCGCGCGCTCGGCCGCGCAGGCCGCGCGGGACATGGGTCCGCGCGTCGAGCCGGGGCGCGCCTGGCTCGTCGCGCCCGACTTCGCCTACGCCGTCGGGCCGACGCCCGCGCGAACGCTCAGGGAGTACCGCGGGCGCCGGATCGTGCCCCGACGGGCTGCGCCTGCCGCGGCCGCCGGCCGACCTGCGCGCCCCGCACACGGCGCAGCACACCGCGGGAGACCTCTTCTGGTGGATCACCACCGGGATCCCGCGGGCGGGCATGCCGGCCTTCGGTGCGACGCTCGGCGTCGAGGAGCGCTGGGACGCGATCAACTACGTCCGCGCGCGCTCGGCCGCGCAGGCCGCGCGGGACATGGGTCCGCGCGTCGAGCCGGGGCGCGCCTGGCTCGTCGCGCCCGACTTCGCCTACGCCGTCGGGCCGACGCCCGCGCGAACGCTCAGGGAGTACCGCGGGCGCCGGATCGTGCTGCTCACGCTCTACACGCTTCCGGGCTCGCGCCCGCGCCTCGCGCAGCTCGCCGACCTGTACGGCGCGGTGGCCGCGCTCGGCGTGGAGGTGATCGCCGTCCCGACCGACGCCGCCTCCGACGCGCTCCGCCGGCTCGGCGCGGCGCCGCGGATCCTCTTCCCGGTCGTCACCGAGGGCGCGGCCGACGTCGTCGCCGCGTATCGGATGCTCGCCGCCGCCGCACACGTCGAGCTCCTGATCGACCGCCAGGGGTACATCCGCGCGATCAGCCGCGGCGACGGCCGGGCCGACGCCGAGCCGAACGCCCTGCTCGCCGAGGTCCAGGAGCTGAACGCGGAGCGAGTCCTGGCGCCGGCGCCGGAGGAGCACGTGCACTGATGCGCGCGTGGAAGGCGGCGGCGCTGCTGAATCTGGCTCTCGTGCTCGGCGTGGGCTGGGGGTACCTCTTCTGGGGTCTCCGGACGGCGCGCCTCGAGCAGGAGCTCGCGGGCGCGCGCACGACGGCGGTCGCCGGCGTCGAGCGCGTCTGGCAGATCTCGGGCGTCGTCCGGGCGGTCGTCCCCGAGATCAACGTGCTCGTCATCACCCACGAGGACATCCCGGGCTACATGCCGGCCATGACCATGGGCTTCCGCGCCTCGTCGCCGAAGATTCACGAGGCGGTTGCGGTCGGCGACGCGGTACGATTCACCCTGCAGGGGGTCCCGCCCAACGTGACGATCACCGCGATCGAGAAGACACGATGAGGAGGCCCGGCGTCGGGCGGCTCTGCGGTGCGCTCGCCCTGGCCCTGGCCCCGACGCTCGCCGCCGCCATCGTGGCTGTCAGCGTGGTGGATCCCGTAGCAACCGGGCTGGTCGCCAGTCTCGGCCGGCCCGGCGGCAACCTGACCGGGACGA
>MGCE01000002.1 GCA_001790315.1 Candidatus Rokubacteria bacterium RIFCSPLOWO2_02_FULL_72_37
GCCGGGCGCCGATCCCGTGGAAGCGCAGGTCAGCGCGGTGCGCGAGGCCGAGGAGTACCTGGAGGCAGTCGCCAGGCGTCTCCGCGACCGGGGCGTGAAGGCCGTCGAGACGCACGTCTGGTACGGCGCGCCGGCCGGCGCCATCGTGGAGGCCGCGAAGGCGCAGAAGGCCAGCATGATCGTGATGTCCACGCACGGGCGGAGCGGCCTGGGACGCCTGATCCTGGGCAGCGTGGCGGAGTCGGTGCTGCGGGGCACGACGACGCCCATCCTGGTCGTGCGTGCGGAGGGCGCTCCACTCGAGGCGCCGCAGGGCGCCCGGCCCGCGAAGGAGGCCACCCGTGTATAAGCGCGTGACGGTGCCGCTCGATGGGTCGATGGTGGCCGAGGGAATCATCCCGCTCATGCTCGAGATCGCGGGGCCGCTCGACATGGAGGTCGTGCTGCTCCGGGTCCTCGTGCCGATCCCGCCCTCCGTGATCGAGGGCTCACGGCACATCGAGGTCGAGGACGTCGAGAAGCGGCGCGCCGAGGCCGAGGAGTATCTGGCGCCGATCGCCGCCGAGCTCCGCACCAAGGGCGTGCGCGTCAGGACACTGGTGCGCCGCGGCGAGCCCGCCTCGGAGATCATCGCCGGCGCCCGTGAGGCGGGCTCCGATCTGATCGCGATGACGACCCACGGGCGCAGCGGGTTCGGCCGACTGCTGTTCGGCTCCGTGGCGGAAGCGGTGCTCCGCCACTCCGAGGTGCCCGTGTTCCTCATGCGCCAGACCGCGGCCCAGGTGACCGCGCGCGCCGCGTGGGAGACGGTCCGATGAGCCGGCGCATCGTTCACCCGACGGATTTCTCGACCGCGTCCCGGGCGGCCTTCGCGAAGGCCGTCGAGATGGCCAAGGCCGACCGGGGCGAACTCCTCCTCGTCCACGTGCTGAGTCCGGTCATGCCCGTGCCCGGGGACGGCTATATCTCGCCGAAAGTCTACGACGAGATCGCCGCGTCGACGCGCGCGTGGGCCCAGAAGCAGCTCGACAAGCTGCTCGCGAAGGCCAAGGCCGCAGGCGCGCGCGTGAAGGGCCTGCTCGTGGAGGGGGTCCCGCACGAGCAGATCGTCCGTCTCGCCAAGTCCAAGCGCGCCGATGTCGTCGTGATGGGGACGCATGGCCGCTCGGGGCTCGCGAAGCTCTTCCTCGGCAGCGTGGCCGGCCGTGTGGTGACAGCGGCGCCATGCCCGGTCCTGACGGTCCGGGGCCGGTGATCGGGCGGGAGCCGCTCGCCCGTTACCTGGCGGGCGTCTTCAGCGCGCCGGTGGAGATCCTGGCGCTCCGCCCACTCAAGGCCGCCGAGGGGAGCGAGACCGACCCGAAGGGCTTCGGCTACGGCGTGCCGTTCGGCGTCGAGTGCGCGGTGGACGGCGAGATCCGGTCGCTCGTCGTCTCGCGCACGCGGCCCGCGCACGGCTTCGGCCACGACTATCCGGCCGACCGTGCCTGGCAGGCGCTCTACGGCCACGTGGCGTACAACACCTTTCCCCGCCACGTGAAGAGCGTCGATGTCGGCCTCGTGCGTGCGTCCGGCGAGCTCGCCTCGGTGGCCGACGCCACCGAGTTCTTCCAGCTCGTCGAGCGGGCGGAAGGCCGACTCTACTGGCTGGATCTCGACCGATTGCTCACGGGCCCGCCGCGCGAGCTGGACGTGGCGCGGGCCCGCGCGCTCGCGAGCTTCCTGGCCGAGGCGCACGCCGTCAAGCACGACGAGCCCACCCTGTATCATCGGCGCGTTCGCGAGCTCGTCGCCCACGGCGAGTGCCTGATGGGCATCCTCGACAGCTACCCCCACCCCTACGCGCTGCTGCCCAGCGCCGCGTGCGCGTCCATCGAGCGGGCCGCGATCACGTGGCGGTGGCGGCTCCGCGACCGTGTCCACCGGCTCTCACGCGTCCACGGCGACTTCCACCCCTGGAACATCCTCTTTCGCGACGGCGTCGACTTCTCCTTGCTCGACCGGAGCCGTGGCGAGTGGGGTGAGCCGGCCGACGACGTCGCGGGGCTCGCCGTCAACTACGTCTTCTTCGGCCTCCGCAAGAGCGCCGCCACCGACCCTGCGGTCGTCGCCGAGCCCTTCGGCACCCTGTTCCGCACCTTCCTCGACACGTATCGCGACGCGTCCGCCGACGAGGAGCTCCTGGAGGTCTTGCCGCCGTTCCTCGCGTTCCGCGCGCTCGTCATCGCCCACCCGCGCTGGTACCCGGCCCTCGGGCCCGCGACACGCCAGGCGCTGATCCGGCTCGCGACGCGCCTGCTCGACGAGGGCGCGGCGCGCGAGCCAGAGGCGATCGTCGCACTCCTCCAAGAGGCGCGATGAGCTGGGCGATCTGGATCACCGGCCTGCCGGGCAGCGGCAAGTCCGTGCTCGCGGGTGGCGCGACGGCGGCGCTCCGCGCGCAGGGCGAGCCCGTCGCCCATCTCGAGCTCGACGTGATCCGCCGGACCCTGACGCCGTCGCCGACCTACTCCGAGACCGAGCGCGATGTCGTGTATCGCGCGCTGGTGTTCATGGCGACCGCCCTGACGGGCGTCGGAGTGCCGGTGATCATCGACGCCACGGCGCATCGGCGCGCCTGGCGCGAGCTCGCCCGGCGCTCGATCGCGCGGTTCGCCGAGGTGCAGCTCGTCTGCCCCGTCGAGGTGTGCCAGCGGCGGGAGCAGCGACGGACGACGGGGAACGCACCGCGTGGGATCTACGCCCGCGCGGGTGGCCCCGGCGCACAGGTGCCCGGGGTCGACGTGCCGTACGAACCCTCGTTCGCGCCGGAACGCGTGATCGACACCGCGAAGCAGGACGTCGGGGCCTCGGTCCGTGAGATCGTCGCGCTGGCGCAGCGTCTCGGGGGCGCGGCCGAGCCGACGCCCCGGATCCCGGGCGGTGGCTGGGCGATCTGGATCACCGGCCTGCCGGGGAGCGGCAAGACGACGCTCGCGTGCGCGGCCGCGAGGGCGCTCGCGGGACAGGACATGCCGATCCAGGTCATCGAGCTCGCCGGGTTGCGCGAGTTCCTGCTGAACGGCCGCCCCGAGTCGGACGCCACCCGGGAGGTCGTGCACCGCGCCCTGGCGTACACGGCGAAGCTCATGACCGAGGCCGGTGTCGCGGTCATCGTCGACGCCACGGCGCCACGGCGCGCCTGGCGCGAGCTGGCGCGTGGACTCATCGTCCGCTTCGCCGAGGTGCAGCTTCTGTGCCCGCCGGAGCTCTGCGCGGAACGCGAGCGCTCCGCGCGCTGGCAGCTCGGCGGCTGCCGGGGCGTGCCGCCGTCGGCCCGCGCCAGCCGGCGCACGGAGATCGTGCTCGACTACGAGCCCTCTCTGCGTCCGGAGCTCACGCTGCACACCGATCGCCGGGACGTCGAGAGTGCCGTGGAGGAGATCCTGCGCCTGGCGCGTCGCCTGTACCGCACCGGCGCCGTCGGCGAGTATCGAACCTAGGAGGACGACAAGACCATGCGAGTCCAGGACATCATGACCATCAGCTGCATCACGGCCCCGCCCGAGACGCCCGTCCTCGAGGCACGCCAGATGATGCTCGAGAAGCGCATCCGCCACCTGCTCGTGGTCGACGGGACCACGTTGATGGGCATCGTCACCGACCGGGACATCCGGCTCAACCTCCCGTCGCCGGCGACGAGCCTGTCGGTGTGGGAGATCAACTATCTGCTCGCGCGGATGACCGTGGCGAACGTGATGTCGAAGAACGTGGCGACCATCGATCCCGCACGGGATGCGAAAGAAGCCGCGCAGCTGATGCTGGACCGCAAGATCGGCGCGCTCCCGGTCGTGAGCAACGGCCGACAGCTCGTCGGGATCATCACCGAGACGGACCTGCTGCGCGCCTTCGTGAAGTCGGGCTAGGGGCGAGGCGGGTGCTCGATCGGCGGGTGCTCGTCGTCGACGACGAACCCGACTTCCAGGTGACGTACGAGCGGCTGCTCGGACGGCAGGGGCTCCGGGTCGTCACCGCCGGCTCCCGGCACGAGGCACTGGCGCTCGTCGAGCGGGGGTCGCTCGTGCTGGTGATCGCGGACCTCCGCCTGTACGACGGCGACGGCCTGGACGTGGTCCGCGCGGCACGGCGGGCGTGCCGGTCCCTGCCGGTGATCGTGATCACGGGCTTCGGCTCGGAGTCGAGTCGTCTCGCGGCGCTCCACGCCGGAGCCTCCGCCTATCTCACCAAGCCGTTCACCGCGGCCGCGTTCGCCTCGCTGGTCGCGGAGACGCTCGGCTCGAGGAAGGGAGGGTGCGGATCTGCCTCGTCGAGCGGACCTGACACGCGCTGACCTCTGGAACGAGCGCACGGTCGCCTGGTACGAGCGCGCGGACCGGCGCAGCGACTACGCCGCGAAGGTGTTCGGCGTGGTCGCCGAGCTCCTCATGGAGTGCCGCACGGCCCTCGACGTCGGGGCCGGCTTCGGTGCGCTGGCGCTGCCGCTCGCGCGCCGACTCGCTCGGGTGACGGCGATCGAGCCTGCGGCGGCGATGGCCGCGGCGCTCCGACGCGCCGCGGCGCGAGAGGGCCTCGGGAACCTCACCGTGCACGAGGCGGCGTGGGGCGACGTGGACGTCGGACCGCACGACCTCGTCGTGTGCGCGCATGTCAGCTCGCTTCTTGCGCCCGGCTCTCCGTTCCTCGCCGCGGTCGGTCGGCTCGCCGAGCGGGGCGTCGTCCTGGTTCGCGACCTGCCGGGAGGACAGGACAAGTTCTTCTTCGGGGAGCTCTATCCGCTCCTGCTCGGCCGGCCGTACGCGCACGGGTGCGACGGCCGCGAGACGCTCGAGGCACTCGAGCGGCTCGGCGTCGCGCCGACGGTGACGCCGATCGAGTACGACTCCGACCAGCCCTTCGACTCGCTGGAGGAAGCGTGCGACTTCTGGATGGAGTACATGCGACTCGTGGGCGCCGGTGCCCGCGACTCCCTCCGCGCCTTCCTCGCGGAGCGGCTTGCCCGCGACGGCGAGGGATGGATCGCCCGGTTCAGGAAGCGGGCGGTCGTCGTCCATTGGCGAACCGGCGCGGCCGGAGGCTAGGGTGGGGTATCCTGCTGGGGCACCCGCGCCACGGTGAGGCGCGGCATCGCCCCGACCCCGGGCGGCGGGGCGGCCGGATGTCTCGGGATTCCGGGGACTTGCCTTGCGGCGGGCGCGGCACATCGCTTGCACCTCAGCGCACAAGGGGAAAATCATGACCACCGTCTCGTGGCGCGCCGCCGCCTCGGAAGAGCCGCTGGAGCTGCCGTTCGTGACGTGCCCGTTCCTCTCCTCGGTTGACGGCCAGCTTGAGAAGACCTACCCGCACGGGGTCCAGTGCGCGCTGCGCCGCGGCCCCGCCAGGGCGCCTTCGACCGACGAGCTCGCGTGGTTCTGCACCAACGGCCGTCATCACGCCTGCACGACCTATCGACGCTGCAGACGAACAGGAGGAATGTAATGGGGACGAGGGATGGCCTGACGATCGTCGACAACCGCACAGGCAAGTCGTACGAGGTCCCGATCGCCGACGGCGCGATCCGCGCGATGGATCTCCGCCAGATCCGCACCGGGCCGGAGGACTTCGGCCTCCTGGCCTATGACCCCGCGTTCACGAACACGGCGTCCACGCGCAGCACGGTCACGTTCATCGACGGCGACAGGGGCGTCCTCTGGTACCGGGGCTACCCCATCGAGCAGCTCGCCGAGAAGGCGAGCTTCCTCGAGGTCGCGTACCTCCTGTTGCGTGGCGAGCTGCCGAAGCCGCGGGAGCTCGAGGAGTTCACGTGGCAGATCACCCACCACACGTGGGTCCACGAGAACGTCAAGAAGTTCATGGACGGATTCCACCACGACGCACATCCGATGGGGATGCTGATCTCGACCGTCGCGGCCCTCTCGACCTTCTATCCCGAGGCGAAGGTGAACCAGGACGCGGGCCACCGCGACCTGCAGATCTACCGCCTCGTCGCGAAGATGCCGACGATCGCGGCGTTCGCGTATCGCCACATCCTCGGCCAGCCGTACGCGTACCCCGACAACGACCTGAGCTACGTCGGCAACTTCCTCAACATGCTCTTCAAGACGACCGAGCTGAAGTACAAGCCCGAGCCGGCGATCGAGCGCGCGCTGGACGTGCTCTTCATTCTGCACGCCGACCACGAGCAGAACTGCTCGGCCAACGCCATGCGCTCCGTCGGTTCGTCGGGCGTGGACCCGTACTCGGCGGTGGCCGCCGCGGCCGCGGCCCTCTACGGTCCCCTCCACGGGGGCGCCAACGAGGCGGTGCTGCGCATGCTGCGCTCGATTGCCTCGGCCTCGCGGATCCCGGAGTTCATCCGCCAGGTGAAGGGCGGCGAGGCGAAGCTGATGGGCTTCGGGCACCGTGTGTACAAGAACTACGACCCGCGCGCCAAGATCATCAAGAAGATGGCCGACGACGTCTTCGCGGTCACGCGGCCGAGCCCGCTGCTCGGGATCGCGCGCGAGCTGGAGAAGATCGCGCTCGAGGACGAGTACTTCGTGAGCCGGAAGCTGTACCCGAACGTCGACTTCTACTCGGGGCTCATCTACGAGGCTCTCGGGTTCCCGGTGGAGATGTTCCCGGTGCTGTTCGCGATCCCGCGCACGGTCGGCTGGCTCGCACAGTGGCAGGAGATGCTCGGGGACGCGGAGCAGAAGATCGCACGGCCGCGGCAGATCTACACGGGCTACGCGCGACGCGACTTCGTGTCAGCGGACAGGCGCTGATGGTCGGAGGCGTGTTCGATCGGGCGCCGGCGCGCGTGTACTGGGAGCTGACGCGTGCCTGCGACCTCGCCTGCCGCCACTGCCGCGCGGAGGCGTTGCACGAGCGGGAGGCGGGGGAGCTCACCACCGAGGAGTGCCAGCGCGTGCTGCGTCAGCTCGCGGCGGCGGGGCAGCCGCTCCCGCACGTGGTCTTCACGGGAGGTGACCCGCTCAAGCGGCCCGATCTGCTCGAGCTGGTGCGGTATGCGGTGGGGCTCGGCCTCGGGGTCTCCGTGGCCCCGAGCGCCACACACGCGCTCGATCAGGCGGCGGTCGATGCGCTCAAGGCGGCCGGCGTCGAGGCGATGTCCCTGTCGCTCGACGGTTCGACCGCCGCCCGGCACGACGGGATCCGCGGCGTGCCGGGATGCTTCGACGAGACGCTCGCCGCGGCACGCCGGATCACAGGCACCGGTATCCCGCTCCAGATCAACACCCTCGTCACCGCGGAGACGGAGCCCGACCTTGAAGGAACCGCCGGCGTGGTCGCTCGCGTCGGCGCGGCCCGCTGGAGCCTCTTCTTCCTGATCTCGGTCGGGCGCGGCCGCACGCTCACGCCGCTGTCGGCGCACGAGTGCGAGGCGACGCTCCAGTGGCTCGCGATGCGGGCGAGGAGCTGGCCGTTCGTGCTGACGACGACGGAGGCGCCCCACTACCGGCGGGTGCTGGTGGAGTCCATGCAGCGGGCAGGCGCGAGCGCGCGCCAGATCGGCGAGAGCCCGATGGCGCGGAGCTTCGGCTTCCGCGACGGCAACGGCATCATGTTCATCGCCTCGAACGGCGACGTGACGCCGTCGGGCTTCCTGCCCCTGGCCGCGGGGAATGCCCGGAACGGTGACGTCCTCGCCATTTACCGTGAGGCGCCGCTCTTCCGCCAGCTCCGCGACCCGGACGGCTTCCACGGGCGTTGCGGGATCTGTCGCTTCCGGACGATGTGCGGTGGCTCGCGGGCCAGGGCCTTCGCGGCGACGGGCGATGTTCTCGGCGAGGACCCCCTGTGCGCCTACGAGCCGGCCGCCGCCGTCGTCTGACGCGCCGGCGGCCCGGCGCCCTGAGAGACGGGCGATGACGTCCTGCTTCTGGTGCGTGCTCGCCGAGCGCGAGGTCGGGTGCAGCTGCGTGGACCGGGCCTTCCGCCAGCGGCGGCGAGTCGAGCCCTCCGCGTGAGCCCGCTCGCGGTCGCCCTCGACCTGCTCGGCGTTCTGCTCGCGGCGCTCCTCCTTGGCGTCGGCGCCTGGATGGCGGGGATCGCGATTCTCGGCTGGGTCGTCACGCGCGAGACGCTGAGCACCGCCGCCCTCGTCCTGGCGGCCGCGGGCCTCGCCGCGGCGGCCGTCGTCTACATAGGGCTCACGATCGCCCTGACGCTCGCGCTCCCCGCCTAGGGTCGGGCGGTGAGCGGCGGGCGCAGGACGCCCCACGCGGTGTTCGCCGCGAAGAGCAGAAGGGCCACCACGTTGAGCAGACCGCCCCACTGACGGCCCGGTAGCCACCCGAGCAGATCGCCCGCGACGCGCAGGACGAGCGTCGCGTGCAGGAGCGCCAGGTGCGCGTAGAAGCTGGGCCGAAAACCGACCGCGACGCCGAGAACGGCCGGCAGGATGATCGGCGCGTGGCCGAAGATCATCGCGAAGACGAAGCCGAGAAAGAGGGCGTGGAGCATCGCGTCGTACGGCCCGCCCGCCGCGACGCCGCCGTGGACGAGGGCGAGGACGCCGCCGACGGCGAGCCAGGCGTAGCCGGACAGCAGGCACACGGCGATGAACCGCGTGAGGCCAGGCCGGTGCACGGTGCGGCGCGCGACGTCCTGCAGCGCGAGCCAGACGGCCAGCGCGAGGAGCGCCGCGCCGACGGCGCGAACGCCCGCGTCGAAGTCCGCCACGGTGAGGGCGAGGCCCGCCAGGAGCAAGGCCACGGCACCGAGGAACGCCGCGCGGGCGGCCGCGGACACGGGGACGACCCGCGAGAGCTCGAGCCGCTCGCCCGCGATCGTCAGGACGAGGAACGCGGCCCACCAGGGGGCGACGCGATAGGTCGGCCAGCCACGGAGCCAGAAGATCTGGGCCGCGAGCCATGCCAGGGCGCCGAGGGCCATCACGACGGTGAAGGGCGCCGTCTGGCGGAACAGGATCGCGACGAAGAGCAGGACGAGCCCGAGGCTCCCCGCAGTCGTCAGGAGCGGACCGCTTCCACCTGGCGAGCCGGCCACGAGGGCCAGGGCGCCCAGCCCACTCGCGAGCGGCGCCAGGTACGCCCAGCCCCCGCCGAGCGCGACCGCGCGCTCCATCCCGATCACGGTGCCGAGGAATCCGGCGACCATCAGGGGCCCGTGGAAGGCGGCGAGCGGCGTTGGCGGGACGGGCAGCTGCCAGCCGAGTCGGAGGAGCCCGCCCCAGAGCGCCGCCAGAAGGGCCAGCATCCCCGGCAGCAGCAGTGGCGCGCGGGCACGCCGCCCGGGCCGCGCCGCCCCCGGCGCGCTCACGACGACCAGCCGAGCTGCTTCCGGGTTGCCTCCGACATCATGTCCGGACGCCACGGCGGCTCCCAGACCAGGTCGACTGTGACTGCCGTGACGCCGGGGACGCTCCGCCGGATCGCCGCCTCGGCCTCCGCTGTCAGGGACTCGCCGAGCGGGCACGCGGGCGAGGTCATCGTCATCGCCACGCGGACCCGGCCGTCCTGGACCTCGACCGCGTAGACCAGGCCCAGGTCCACGACGTTGATGCCGAGCTCCGGGTCGAGCACCCGGCGGAGCGCCTCGCGCACTTGGTTCTCTGTCAAGGTGCGGTCTCCTTTGTAGCTGGGGGGCGCCGAGACGGCCCCCCCAGACCCCCCCCGACGCGTGGCGGGCCGCGACGCGTGGCCCTAAGATCGGGTCACCCCTCCCCCCCGACGCGTGGCGGGCCGCGACGCGTGGCCGTGAAACCGGGTCAACTCCCTCCCCCGACGCGTGGCGGGCGGAGTCCATTGTCCGCGGGGGGCTCGCGCGCTCTATGACCCGCGTCATAGGGACCCGGGCCGACCCGCTTGTACCGTGTGATCACGATCTCGAAACGCGCGACCACATGATGGAGGGCGCTCGCATGGCTGACAAGCGCGACGACGAGTCCCGACCGCCGCTGATGCAGGTGGTCTTCGACAACATCTTCCTCTTGCTCCTGATCGGCGTCGTCGTCCCGGTCGTGTTCTACACCATCTGGGGACTGCTCGAGATCGCGAGCATCCCCGTCGCCAGGTAGGGGGACGCCATGAGCATCCAGACGCTCCAGGGCGTGTGGTGGAAGAAGGTCGATCCGGCCGAGAAGCTCTGGATCGGCATCGCGCTCGTGTGGTGCCTGATCCTCTTCGCGATGATGCCCCTGTGGCACTTCACGGGAAAGCAGAACCCCTCCTTCGAGACCTACCGCACCACGGCGCTCGCCTTCCAGAAGAAGGTGGACGCCTTCGTCGAGAAGAACAAGGTCGGCGAGGACAAGGGGGTACCCGTCGTCGCGGCCAAGCCGGGGGAGGACGTCTACATGCTCGGGCGCATGTGGTCGTGGTACCCCGTGCTGAAGTTCAAGAAGGGCGAGACCTACCGGCTGCACCTGTCCTCGATGGACCTGCTCCACGGCTTCTCGCTCTTCCCGCTCAACCTCAACTTCATGGTGCTCCCGGGCTACGAGTACGTGCTGACGGTGACCCCCACGGAATCGGGCGAGGTGTTCGCCGTGTGCAACGAGTTCTGCGGCATCGGCCACCACAACATGGTCGGCAAGATCATCGTCGAGTAGGAGGCGAGGCATGGACGCGACGACCTTCCGGACCTGCGCCCACACGGGGCT
>MGCE01000003.1 GCA_001790315.1 Candidatus Rokubacteria bacterium RIFCSPLOWO2_02_FULL_72_37
GGCTGGTTGTTCCTGCTGCGCTGGTTTCATTTTCTCGCCGGCATCACCTGGATCGGGATGCTCTACTACTTCAACTTCGTCCAGACGCCCTTCTTCGCCTCGGCCGAGCCGCCCGTCCGCTCCGGCATGATCGCGGGCGGCCTCGTCGGCCGCGCGCTCTGGTGGTTCCGCTGGGGCGCGATGTTCACGATCATCACGGGATGGCTCTACATCCTGCACATGGCCGGGAAGACCGGCCTGCAGCCCTTCTTCTCGCAGTCCTACGGCTGGGCGATCTTCATCGGAGGCATCACGGGCACGCTCATGTGGTTCAACGTCTGGTTCATCATCTGGCCCGCCCAGAAGATCGTCATCGCCTCCGCGACCCAGGTCGCGAAGGGCGGCCAGGCGATCCCCGAGGCCGCCGCCCGCGGGCAGCGCGCCGGCTTCGCGTCGCGGACGAACACCCTGCTCTCGATCCCGATGCTGTTCTTCATGGGCGCGGCGAGCCACATGCCGTTCTTCGCCCCCACGGCGCGTCCCGCGAAGGTCACGATGATGATCGTCTTCGCGATCGTGCTCGCGATCGTCGAGGCCAACGCGCTCATCGGCACCAGCGGCCCCGGCAAGAAGGCCCTCAGCACCGTCAGCGGAACGCTCTGGAGCGGCTTCATCGTGACGGCCGTCCTCGTCATCGCGCTGAAGGTCGTCTTTTAGGAGTCAGCGCAGGTAGTCGGCGAGCGCGGGGACGTCCGCGGCGAGCGCGGGCAGGGGCGGCATGATGCGCGTCGGCCGCTTGGGCGTGTAGCCGGGCGGGTAGCTGCCGCGGACGATCCGCGCCTCGAGCAGCTCGTGCGAGGCGCCCTTGATCGCGGGCCCGAGCGGGCCGTCCTGCCCGGGCTCCGGTCCGTGGCACGACATGCACTGGGCCACGTAGACCTGCCGGCCCCGCTCGGCGCTCGGCGAGAGCGGCGTCTGCTCGCTGCAGGCGGAGCCGAGGAGGGCGGCCACGAGCACAAGGCCGCCGAGCCCAGCCCCGCGTCCCCGTGGCGGGCTCACGCGAGATCGGCCAGCAGGCTCTGCTTGGTCGCGTCGGACAGCACGGTCCGGGCGCGCTCGTTCGGATGCTCGACCACGAGCGCCACCTCGGCCGTCGAGAAGTTCCGCCGCGCGTCGGGCGGCAGCGCGAACCGGACGAAGTGGACGGCCGAAAGCTTGCCGCGCTCCTCGTCGGAATGCCCGGTCTCGAAGTCACCGACGACCACGTGCGGACCGATCGTCATGCGGACGTAGTCGCGGGTGTCGATGCCGAGGAGCTTGTCGAGCACGGGCTTGATCTGCGGCGAATCGTCGATCTCGATCAGCATCGTGGCCGACAGCTCCCCGGCGCGCGGGAGCAGGCCGTTGTAGACGTCGACCTCCTCCGCGATCTTCGCCTCGTCCACCAGGCGCTCGGCCCGGACCATCTCCTGGATCTGGAACCACACGGTGGCGCGGTTCTCGAACACGAACGTGAGGTAGCGTCCGACCTGCACGCGGCGCGGCCGCTTGAGCTCGATGATCTCGTCGCGCCGGGCTTCGCGGATCTTCTCGTACTCGACCAGGTTCAGGATCTCCGCCGTCTCCAAGAGCTTCACGTCGTCACTCCTCGATACCGTACGCCGCGGCCAGGATCCGGATCGGGTGCTGCGCCCGGCGTCCGGTCCCCTGCTCGATCTGCAGCGCGGCGAGCGGGCAGTCGGTCGCGGTCACCGGCGCGTCGGCCGAGACGACCGCGTCGAATAGCGGCTTGGCCACTTTCAGCGACAACTCGTAGTACTCCTTCTTCAGGCCCCACGTCCCGTCCACGGCGGAGCACTTCTCCACGACGTTGACGGACGTGCCCGGGATCGCGCGCAGCACGTCGGCCGTCTTGAGGCCGATGTTCTGCGCCCGCAGATGGCACGGCACGTGGTACGTCACGGGGCCGACGGGCCGGACGAAGCCCGCGTCGAGCGCCCCCTCCGCCTGGAGCTTTCCGAGGTACTCGAAGAGGTCGCGGGTGCTGGCGGCGACGAGCTTCGCGTCCTCCGAGCCGTCGAGCCACGGGTACTCCTGCTTGAGCATGTAGCTGCACGTCGGGCCCGGCGCCACGATCTCGCGCCCCTCACGGACCGCGGCGGCGAGGCTCCTGACGTTGTCTCGGACGAGCGCCCGCGCCTCGTCGACCGCGCCGCCGTCGAGGTACGGCATCCCACAACAGCGCTGCGGCGGCAGGCTGACATCGACGCCGTTCTTCTCGAGCACGCGGACCGCCGCTCGCCCCGTCGCCGGGTCGTTGTACTCGACGCTGCACGTCGTGAAGAAGGCGACTTTTCGAGCGGCGGGCACCCGGGCTATCGCCACGCCCGCCGCTGGTGGCGTCACGCCGGCCGCGTCGGCGGCCCGGCGCTTGAACCAGGACGAGAAGGTCTGCCGGTGGAACCGGGGCAGGTTGCGATCCTTGTGGATGCCGGCGACCGCCTGCACGAACGCGCGGTGCACGGCCAGCTCGTTCATCCAGTTCGACAGGGGCGCCGTCAGGCTCCCCAGCTTGCCGACCAGCTCCGTGTTCCCCAGCACCCTGTCCTGGAAGGTGACGCCGCGCGCGCGGGCCTCGGCCGCCCGTGCTCGCAGCATGAGCCGCGGGAAGTCCACCTCCCAGCGGTGCGGCGGCGTGTACGGGCAGTGGTTGTAACAGAGCTTGCACTGGTAGCAGAGGTCGACGACCTCTTTGACGTCCGCCTGGGGCAGCTTCTCCACGTCGCCGTCCACCGCGTCCACGTCGAGGCGGTCGAACATCACCTTGAACGACGGGCAGAGCGGCAGGCAGCGGCGGCAGCCGCCGCAGATGTCGTAGACCCTGCGGAGCTCCTTGTCGACCTTGTCGGGCTCCCAGAACTCCCGCGAGCCGAGATCCAGCGTCCCCATAGTGTCCTCGGTGGTCCTCTGGCTCCGTGCCGCTGCCGGCAGGCGGGCCGCGGCGCTCCCGCGAGACCCGTGTAGTCAGCGTCGCCTGAACCGCGAAGCCCCGACTCCGATCGCACGCAGAGCAGCCAGCGTGGTCGAGCGGGAGCGCCGCGGCCCGCCTGCCGGCAGCGGCACGGTGCTTAGATGGCCTCGGCCGGGTCCTTGCCCGCGATCTGCTGGAGCCCCTTGTTGAATCGGCCCGCGTGCGACTTCTCGGCCTTGGCGAGCGTCTCGAACCACTCGGAGAGCTCGGCGAAGCCTTCCTCGCGCGCGACCTTGGCCATGCCCGGGTACATCTGCGTGTACTCGTACGTCTCGCCGGCCACCGCCGCCTTGAGGTTCTTCTCCGTCTTGCCGATGGGCTCGCCCGTCGCCGGGTCGCCGACCTCCTTCAGGAAGTCCATGTGCCCGAACGCGTGGCCGGTCTCGGCGTCGGCCGTGTCCTTGAAGAGGCCCGCGATGTCCGGGAAGCCCTCGATGTCGGCGACCCGCGCGAAGTACAGATACCGACGGTTCGCCTGGGACTCACCCGCGAACGCCTCCTTCAGGTTCTCGAAGCTCTTCGTGCCCTTAAGGCTCTTGCCTGCCATACGTCCTCCTCTGGTGTCGTGTGAGCGGTGATCGGGTGCGGCGCCGGCGACACGCGCCGCAGCGCCCGTAGAACTCCATCCGGTAGTCGAAGACCTCGAACGCGGTGCTCGAGGCCATGCGCCGGCGCACGGCCGACCGCGGCCGCGCCGGCACGTCGTAGATCCGGCCGCACGCGACGCAGGTGAAGTGGTCGTGGACCCCGGTGTTGCCGTCGAAGCGCATGCCGTCGGCGGCCGACCGCTCCACGAGCAGCCCCTGGGTCGCCAGCTGCCGGAGGTTCCGGTGCACCGTCGCGAGGCTGACGCGCGGCAGCTTTCGCCGCACGCGCCGGTACACGGACGCGGCCGTGGGGTGGGTGTCGGTGGAACGGACCACGTCCAGGATGATCCGCCGCGGCCGCGTCAGTCGCAGGCCGCGGGAGCGCAGCGTGTCTGCCGCCGTCAACGGTGGGCGCGAGGCCCGTGGCGCCGGAGTGGTGCGTCGTGAGTGGTTATTGGTAATCATTATCAATTAGACTGATCGCGAGTGTACCCGCCGGCCCGGGGCCTGTCAACCGGTCGCGCCTGATAGAATATCCACCTCAGGAGGACCGCTCGAATGGCTCAACCCCCTGGGCTTCGCATCGAGGGAGCCCGGCAGAACAATCTGAAGAACATCTCGCTCGAGATCCCGCACGATCGGCTGACGGTCATCACCGGCGTGTCCGGCTCCGGGAAGTCCTCGCTGGCCTTCGACACGCTCTTCGCCGAGGGACAGTGGCGCTACGTCGAGTCGCTCTCGACGTACGCCCGGATGTTCCTCGACCGCGTCGACCGCCCCGACGTGGACCGCATCGAGCAGATCCGGCCGGCCGTCGCGCTCGAGCAGAAGAATCCGGTGCGGACGGCGCGCTCGACCGTCGGGACCGCCACCGAGGTCTACGACTACCTGCGCCTGCTCTACGCCAAGATCGGGCGGGTGCACTGCCCCGCCTGCGGCGCCCCCGCCGCCTCGCACTCGCCCGAGTCCATCGTGGACGAGCTGCTGGCGCAGCACGCCGGCGCCCGGGCGCTGATCATGTTCCGCCTCGCGGTCACCGCCGGCGTCCCGGTGGCCGAGGTGTGGGCGAACCTGACCCGGCGTGGCTTCGCCCGGGTTCGAATCGGCGACGAGACCCTCGATCTCGCGGCGGCGCCGCCGGAGCTCGGCGCGCGGCGCGAGATCGCGGTCGTGCTCGACCGTGTCGTGCTGGAGCCCGCGCACCGCCGGCGCCTCACCGAGTCGGTCGAGTCCGCCCTGCGCGAGGGCGGCGGGCGCCTCGAGGTCGAGGTGCTCGGTGCGGGCACGCGGGTGTTCGCCGAGAGTTTCCGCTGCACCGCGTGCGGCACGCCGCTCGAACGGCCGCAGCCCGTGCTCTTCTCGTTCAATCACCCGCTCGGCGCCTGCGCGGAGTGCAAGGGCTTCGGCAACGTCCTCAAGTACGACGAGGCGCTCGTGGTACCCGACCGGACTCGCTCGCTCGCCGAGGGGGCCGTCGAGCCGTGGACGCACCCGTCGGGCCGGCGCCACCAGCGGGAGCTCATGAAGGCTGCGCGTCGACGGAAGATCGACGCGGACGTGCCCTGGGAGAAGCTGCCCGAGGCGGCCCGCCGGATCGTCTACGAAGGTGACGGGAGCTTCCCCGGCATCAACGGGTTCTTCGAGGAGATCGAATCGTACCGCTACAAGCTCCACGTGCGCGTCTTCCTCTCGCGGTACCGGAGCCAGTCCCCCTGCCCGGCGTGCCGGGGCGCGCGGCTCAAGCCGGCCGCGCTCGCGGTGCGCGTCGCCGGGCTCACGATCGCCGAGTTCAGCGCGCTCACCATCGATGCTGCAGCGCGCCAGATCGCCGACCTCACGCTCACCGCGTGGGAGGCGGTGGTGGCGCGCGAGATCCTGCGGCAGCTCAACGCCAAGCTCACCTTCCTCCTGCGCGTGGGGCTCGGCTACCTGACGCTCTCGCGCCAGACACGAACGCTCTCGGGCGGTGAGGCACAGCGCATCAATCTGGCGAATCAGCTCGGCTCACAGCTCGTCGGAACACTCTACGTGCTCGACGAGCCGTCGATCGGCTTGCACGCGCGCGACACCTCACGGCTCGCGGAGCTGTGCCGGGAGCTCGCGCAGGTGGGCAACACGGTCGTCGTCGTCGAGCACGACCCCGGGTTCATCGCGGCGGCTGACTGGCTCGTCGAGCTCGGCCCCGGCTCGGGCGAGCGCGGCGGCGAGATCGTGTTCAGCGGGCCGCAGGCCGAGTTCCAGAAGACGACGCGGTCGCTCACCGCGCGCTACGTGTCGGGCCGCGAGACGATCCCGGTACCCCCCTTCCGCCGCGGCGGCCGGCGCCACCTCTGCCTCGTCGGCGCGCGCGCCAACAACCTGAAGGACGTCACGCTCCGGCTGCCGCTCCACACGCTCACCGTCGTCAGCGGCGTGTCGGGCTCGGGCAAATCGACGCTGGTCCACGACACGCTCTACCGCGCCGCCGCACGGGCGTTCAAGACCGAGTTCATGCCGCCCGGCGCGTACGACGCGCTCACCGGCCTCGAGTACCTGAAGGGCGTCCGCCTCATCGACCAGGAACCCATCGGCCGGACGCCCCGCTCGAACCCGGTCACCTACGTGAAGGCGTTCGACGAGATCCGTCGCATCTTCGCCGCGCTGCCGCGCGCCAGGACGCTCGGGCTGGACGCGGGCGCCTTCTCGTTCAACGTTCCCGGCGGACGCTGCGAGGCCTGCCAGGGCGACGGATTCCAGAAGCTCGAGATGTACTTCTTCGAGGACGTGTACGTCACCTGCCAGGAGTGCGAGGGCCGGCGCTATCGTCCCGAGGTCCTCACGGTCAAATACCGGGGCCGGCACGTCAGCAACGTGCTCCAGATGACCGTCGACGACGCCGTCGAGTTCTTCGCCTCTCACGGGAGTCTGGCGCGGCGTCTGCGCGTCCTCCAGGACGTCGGCCTCGGCTACCTCCGCCTCGGCCAGCCGGCGACGACGCTCTCGGGCGGCGAGGCGCAGCGGCTCAAGATCGCCGCGGAGCTCGGCGCGCGGCAGACGAGCGAGATGCTCTACATCCTCGACGAGCCGACGACCGGCCTGCACCTCGACGACGTGAAGAAGCTCCTCGGTGTCCTGAACCGCCTGGTGGACGCCGGCAACACGGTGCTCGTCGTCGAACACCATCTCGACGTCATCAAGTGCGCCGACTGGGTCGTCGACCTCGGGCCCGAGGGTGGCGACGAGGGCGGCGAGATCGTCGCCGACGGGCCTCCCGAGGCCGTGGCGCAGACGCCCGGCTCCTACACGGGCAAGTTTCTGGCCGAGGTGCTCGCGAAGCTCGGAAGGTCGACGCGCTGAAGATCTTTCGCGGCTGGATCGTCGTCGCCGGGGCGTTCACGGTGCTCTTCGTCGCCTACGGCGCCCAGTACTCGTTCGGCGTCTTCTTCTCGGCGCTCCTCGAGGAGTTCGGGTGGAGCCGCGCGAGCCTCGCCGGCGCGTTCTCGCTCTATGCGGCGGCCTACTGCGTGTTCGGCTTCCCGGCGGGGCGGCTCACCGACCGGTGGGGTCCGCGTGTCGTGATCGCGTTTGGCGGCCTCTTTCTCGGAGCTGCGCTCGCCGGCATGGCGCTCGTCACCCGGCTGTGGCAGCCGTACGTGCTCTACGGTCTGGTCGCCGCGCTCGGGATGGGCACCGCGTACGTCCCGTGCAACAGCACCGTCGTGAAGTGGTTCGTCGCGCGCCGCGGGCTGGCCGTGGGCATCGCGTCGGCCGGAGGGAGCATGGGAACCTTCGTGCTGCCGCCGGTTGCGCAGCTCCTCGTGACGGCCGCCGGCTGGCGCACGGCCTACGTCGTGTTCGGCGTCGGCGTCTTCCTCGTCCTCAACCTGACCGCGCGCGTCATGCGACGTGATCCCGAGAGCATGGGACTCCATCCCGACGGCGTCTCCGGGCTCCCGGTGGCCATCGATGACGCCGAGACGCCGTGGCCGCTGGGCCGCGCGGTGCGCTCCCGGGCGTTCTGGCTGCTCGGCGCGACCTTCACGGCCACGTGGATTCCTGTCTTCATCCCGCTCGTGCATCTCGTGCCCTTCACCCGCGACCTCGGGTACTCGGCGCTCGTGGCCGCCTCCTCGGTGAGCGCGCTCGGCGTCGGCGCCGTCGTCGGGCGGCTCGTGATGGGCGCCGTGTCCGATCGCATCGGCCGGCGGCCCGCCGTCGGGATCGCGATGGGGCTCCAGGCGATCGCGTTCCTCGGCTTCCTGGCGGCGCACGAGCTCCCGATGCTCTTCGGTACCGCGTTCGTGTTCGGCTACTCCTACGGCGCGATCTCGACGCTCTTCCCCGCGATCGTCGGCGACTTCTTCGGGCGGAGGCAGGCGGGCGCGCTCGTGGGCTTCCTCTTCGCGTTCGCGGGCGCGATGGCGGGCTGGGGGCCGCTGATCGCGGGCGCGATCTACGACGCGACCCGGAGCTACGACCTCACGTGGGTCCTGGCCGCCACGCTGAACGTGGTCGCCATCGCGCTGCTCACGGTCACGCGCCCCCCGCCGTCGGCAGCGTGATGGCCCCGGCCGACCGCGTGATGGCCCCGGCCGACCGAAGGGCGCGTGCTCACCGAGATCCTCGGCTAGAATCACGCGGAATGGCCATGGAGATCGCGGGCGACAAGGAGGCGCGATGACGCACCTTCGCGACAAGTACTGCATCGTCGGCATCGGAGAGACGGAGTACTCGCGCGGCTCGGGTCGCACCACGCGCGCGATGGCCGTGGAGGCCGTGCGCACGGCCATGCGCGACGCCGGGCTCGGCCCGGCCGACGTCGACGGGATGATGAGCTACCAGAACGGCGACTCGACGCCCGCCAACTGGGTGGCGCCCGATCTCGGCATCCGGCTCGACTTCTACATGGACGTGCTCGGCGGCGGCTCCTCGACCGAGGCGCTGATCGGGCTCGCGATGGGGGCGATCGAGGCGGGGATGTGCCGGACGGTCGCCATCTTCCGCTCGATGAACGGCTACTCGGAGGTCCGCATCGGCGGCACCGGCGCCCGCGCCGCCCAGCCCGTACGCGGCCTCGACCTCGCCCAGGTCCCCTTCGGGATGCGCAGCGCCGGACAGAACTTCGCGCCGACGTTCATGCGGCACATGTACGAGTACGGCACGACCTCCGCGCAGGTCGCCCGCGTGCGCGTCGCCCACAGCCGGCACGCCTCGCAGAACCCGAAGGCCCTGCTCAAGGAACGCGTGACGGTCACGGACGTCGTCGGCTCCCGCTGGATCGTCAAGCCTCTGCACCTGCTCGACTGCTGCCTCGAGACCGACAACGCCACATGCCTCATCGTGACCTCGGCCGAGCGCGCCCGCGACCTCCGCCACCGGCCGGTGTACGTCATGGGCGTCGCCGGGCGCGTGTCCAAACCGCGGACCGACTTCCACTGGGCTCACGGCCCGATCACGCGCGTGGCGGGGTGGCATGCCCGGGACATCGTCTTCGGGCAGGCCGGGATCACGCCGGCGGACGTGGACGCCACCGGCTCCTACGACGCGTTCACCTTCACGACGATGCTCCAGCTCGAAGAGTACGGCTTCTGCGAGAAAGGCGAGGGGGGCGCGTACGTCTCGAGCGGCGCCATCGACCTCGGCGGCGCGCGCCCGAACAACACCTCCGGCGGCCACCTCTGCGAGGGGTACACCCACGGCATGTCGATGGTCATCGAGAACGTGCGCCAGCTCCGCGGAACGGTCGACGACTACTGCCCGGGCTGGGCCGAGGGCGCGCACACCTACGACTACGCCCCGGGCCGCTGTCGACAGGTCGAGGACGTCGAGATCACCATGAACCTCGGCTGGGCGGTGCCATCGACCGGCAGCGCCCTCATCCTCCGACGATAGGAGAACGTGCCGTGCCCGAACCCGTCCAGTACCGCGGCATGACGCTGCTCGTCCCGGACAACGAGAGCGAATGGCGGGAGTTCTACGCCCACGCGCGCGCCCACCGCCTCGTCGTGCGCAAGTGCGCCGCCTGCGGGCTCCTGCGGTACCCCCCCTCCCACGCCTGCCCCTGGTGCGTGGACCTCGGGTGGACGTGGCAGGAGGTGAGCGGGCGCGGGACGATCTACTCGTACGAGATCGTCGTCCACGCGATCCAGCCCGGCTTCAAGGAGCTCGCGCCCTATCCGGTGGTGCTCGTCGAGCTCGACGAGCAGCGCGGCCGGCCGACTCCCGACGAGGCGCTCCGGGTCATCGGCGATCTCGTGACGCCGGACCTCCGGCCCGCGGCGGAGGCCGACGTCGCGATCGGCCGACGCGTGCGCGTGATCTTCCAGGACCTCGCCGAGCACCTGGCGCTGCCGCAGTTCACGCTCACCGACGAGCCGCCCGCCGGGCGCGTGTGGAGGCTGCCCGAATGAACTGGCTGGCGGCCAACAGCGACGGCGGTGTCCGGCGGGCGGCCCGGCTCGGCGACGCATGGATCATGAACCCGCACACCACGCTCGCGACGCTCGAGCGTCAGCTCGCGCTGTTCCACGCGACGCGCCGCGAGCTCGGCCGCCCGCCCGCGACCGAGGTGCCGCTGATCAAGGAGTGCTACGTCGCGCCCGACGCCAGGACGGCGCTCGCCGAGGCGGCCGCTGTCCTCGACGCGAAGTACCGCGCCTACAGGAGCTGGGAGCAGGATCGCGCGCTCCCTGCCGGCGAGAGCTGGAGCGCGAGCTTCGAGGATCTGGCGCGCGACCGCTTCCTCATCGGCGACCCGGCGCGCGTGCGCGAAGAGATCGGGCGCTACCGGGAGCGCCTGGGCGTGACGACCCTGATCGTCAGGCTCCAGTGGCCGGGCATGGCGCAGGAACAGGTGCTGCGCTCCGTCCGCCTGCTGGGGGGCGAGCAGGTGTTGCCTCACCTGGTCTGACGGGCGCCGTGAGCCTCAGGGAGGTCCTGCCCCGCGAGCACGGCACCTGGGCGATGCTGCTGGTCCCCTGGGCCGTCGGTTGCGGCGTCGCGCATCGGCTCGGCGCTCCGGAGCTCCTGCTCCTGGTCGCGATCGTCCTGCTGTTCCTCGCCCACAAC
>MGCE01000004.1:0-2709 GCA_001790315.1 Candidatus Rokubacteria bacterium RIFCSPLOWO2_02_FULL_72_37
CCCGGAGCCGCCGCGCGAGCGCCTCCTCCTGCCCCGAGCGCTGCCCCTGGAGCCGTTCGATCTCGGCCCGCAGGGTCCGGATCTCACCCTGGACCCGTCGGGTCTGCCGGTCCAGACGGGCCACCTCGCGCTGCTTGTCCCCGAGCCGCCGCCCGATCTGCTCGAGCTCGGCCAGCACGGACGTCTCGCGCGCTCGCGCGCGCGCCGCCTTCTCGCGCTCCTCGCGCAACTGTTGCTGTGTCTGCCGCAGCCTGCGCTGCTCGCTCTGCAGCGAGTCGTCGCGCTGCGCCCGCGCCTCGGCAGGCACGAGCACGGCCGCCGCGCCGAGGAGCGCCGCGAGGGCGACCAGGCCGCGGCTTCGTCTCACGCCTCACGGCCTCCGCGCGCGAGCCAGCCGCCCAGCGCGCCGAGCAGCGCCCCCGCGAGCGTGAGCGCCAGCAGGTTCAGCGGAGTCAGGAACGCGAGTCGCGGTAGCCCGAGCGTGAGGCTCACGAGAGGCTCGATCCGCGGCGCGACCACGGAGTACATCGCGCTCAGCGCGGCGAGAGCGAGGACCGCGCCCGCGAGGCCCTGGAGCATCCCCTGCAGCAGGAGCGGGAGACGGATCGTCAGCTCCGGCGCGCCCACCAGGCGCATGATCTCGGTCTCGCGCCGCCGTGCGTGGACGACGAGCGTGGTGGCGGTCGTCACGGTGAGGATCGCGGCGAGGGCCAGCACCGCGCCGACCCCGAGGCCGATCGTCGTCAGCAGGCGCTGCCACTGCGAGAGCCGCTCGACCCAGTCCACGCCTCCCGCAACCTCCTCGACCTCGG
This sequence comes from Candidatus Rokubacteria bacterium RIFCSPLOWO2_02_FULL_72_37, assembly GCA_001790315.1. Lineage (GTDB taxonomy): Bacteria > Methylomirabilota > Methylomirabilia > Rokubacteriales > CSP1-6 > GWA2-73-35. The sequence goes on from MGCE01000004.1 coordinate 813, forward strand.
AGAGCGCCTCGAGCCGCTCGACCAGCTGGTGCGCGGCGTTCGGGGTGGCGGCCGTCGCGGCCGGCGTCACCTCGACCGAGGACGGCAACGGGTTCGTCGGCAGCGAGTCGACGACGGCCGCGTCCTTGCCGAGCACCTGCTTGAGCGCGCGGAGCGCGTCGGCGCGGCTCACGTAGACCGCGCTGGCGACACCGGGCACTGCGTGGACGCGCTCCAGCAGCTGCGGCAGGTCCGCCTCGGCTGGTTCGCGTTTCAGATACACGATGATCCGGACGCGGTCGCGCCACCGCCCGACCGCGCGATCGAGGTTGGCGGACACGAGCCAGAAACCCCCGAGCGCCGCGAGCGAGAGCGTGACCAGGAGGATGGCGCTCACGGCCACGCGGCCGGCGCGCCGGAGATCCCTGAGCGCTTCACCCATGAGGAAGCCGAACATCGACCGGTCAGCCCTCGTCCTTCACGACGCGCCCGGCCTCGAGCGCGAGCGTTCGGCGCCGCAGCGCCACGGCGACCCGCCGCTGGTGGGTCGCCAGGACCACGGTCGTGCCACCCGTCCAGATGTCCCGCAGCACCTCGAAAACCTCCGCGGCCATGGCGTCGTCGAGACTCCCCGTCGGCTCGTCGGCGAGCAGCAGGGGCGGTTTGCGCACGATGGCGCGCGCGAGCGCGGCGCGCTGCGCCTCGCCCTGGGAGAGCTGCGCCGGGTAGGCCTGGGCGCGCGACGAGAGGCCGACGACGCGAAGCGCGTCGAAGACGCGGGCCGTGATGTCACGGCGCGGGGTGCCGAGCACGCGAAGCACGAACGCGACGTTCTCGTACACGGTGCGCACGGGCAGGAGCTTGGCGTCCTGGAAGACGACACCGATCGAGCGGCGGAGCGCGGCGACCTGCGCGCGACGCAGCGAGGCGACATCGCTGCCGAACACCTCGACCTCGCCGTCCGAGGGCAGGTCGGCCCGGTAGAGGAGCCGGAGCAGCGTCGTCTTGCCCGCGCCACTCGGGCCGGCGAGCACGACGAACTCACCCTTGTCGATGCGGAAGGAGACGTCGGAGAGCGCGGGGACCTTCACCGGCCCGACCGAGTAGATCTTCGATACGCGATGAAGCTCAATCATGGCGGGCATTTCCGATTATAGCCGCCCGCCTCAGGTTTTCGAGAGCTTCTCCTCCAGGAGGCGACCGACGATTCCGGGATTGGCCTTGCCCCGCGTCGCCTTCATGACCTGCCCGACGAGGGCCTTGGCCGCCGCGGTCTTGCCCCGCCGGTAGTCCTCGACGGCCTTCGGATTCTCGGCCATGACCTGCTCGACGACGAGGGCGAGCGCCCCCTCGTCGGCGACCTGGGTCAGCCCCTCGCGACCGACGATCGTCGAGGCGTCCTCACCCGTGCGGAGCATCCGGTCGAAGACGTCCTTGGCGATTTTCCCGCTGATCGTGCCGTCGGCGATGAGCCGGAGCAAGCCGGCCAGATGACGTGGCGGGACGGCTTGCGAGACAGCGCGCTCGTCGCCGGCGGCCCAGGCTCGCAAGAGTTCGGTCAGGACCCAGTTGGAAACGGTTTTCGCGTCGGGAAAGTCCGCCACCGTCGCCTCGAAATAGTCTGCGAGCGGTCGGTGATCGGTGAGGATGTCTGCGGCTGCGATGCCGAGGCCGTACTGGGCGACGAAGCGCTGTCGCCGCGCGCGCGGCAGCTCGGGCAGCGTGGCGCGGACTTCCTCCACCCAGGCGGGGTCGATCGCGAGCGGCACCAGGTCGGGCTCGGGGAAGTAGCGGTAGTCGTGCGCGTACTCCTTGGAGCGCATCGAGCGCGTCTGGCCCCGGTCGGCGTCCCACAGGCGCGTCTCCTGCACGATCCGCTCGCCGACTGCAAGCGCCACCGTCTGGCGCTTCACTTCGT
>MGCE01000004.1:2715-3309 GCA_001790315.1 Candidatus Rokubacteria bacterium RIFCSPLOWO2_02_FULL_72_37
GCGCGCGCTGCACGTTCCGGAACGAGTTCATGTTCTTGATCTCGACCTTCGTCCCGAACTCCGCGCTGCCGCGCGGCCGGAGCGACACGTTCGCGTCGCAGCGGAGCGAACCCTCCTCCATGTTGCCGTCGCAGACCCCGAGGTAGACGAGGACGGCGCGGAACGCCCTGAGGTAGGCCGCAGCCTCCTCGGGCGTCCGGAGGTCGGGCTTCGAGACCGTCTCCATGAGCGGTACGCCGGAGCGGTTGAAGTCCACGAGGCTCGCCTGCGCCGTCGCGAGCGTGCCCTCGTGCACGAGCTTGCCGACGTCCTCCTCGAGGTGCAGGCGCTGGATGCCCACGCGGCGCAGGGCGCCGTCCACCTCGACCTCCAGCCAGCCGTCCTCGGCCAGCGGTTCCTCGTACTGGCTGATCTGGAAGTTCTTCGGCATGTCGGGGTAATAGTAGTGCTTGCGCGCGAAGCGGCAGCCCGCGTTGACGCGGCAGTTGAGTGCGAGCGCGGTGCGGACGGCGTACTCGATCGCCGCGCGGTTGATCACGGGCAGCGTGCCCGGCATGCCCTGGCACACCGGGCAGGTCTGGGTGTTCGGTGCCG
>MGCE01000004.1:3389-3590 GCA_001790315.1 Candidatus Rokubacteria bacterium RIFCSPLOWO2_02_FULL_72_37
ACGATCCGGTCGCCGGCTGCAAGCGCCACCGCCTGGCGCTTCACTTCGTACTCGAGCGCACGCTGCACGTTCCGGAACGAGTTCATGTTCTTGATCTCGACCTTCGTCCCGAACTCCGCGCGGCCGCGCGGCCGGAGCGACACGTTCGCGTCGCAGCGGAGCGAACCCTCCTCCATGTTGCCGTCGCAGACCCCGAGGTAG
>MGCE01000004.1:3677-13924 GCA_001790315.1 Candidatus Rokubacteria bacterium RIFCSPLOWO2_02_FULL_72_37
CGGCCGGGAACCCCGCCAGGCTCGACGGCACCGTGAAGACGTCGTTGAGGTACATCGCCAGCGGATCCTCCTTCTCGCCGAGCCTGAAGGCCACACCGGGCGCAGTCGGCGCGACCAGGACGTCCACCCGCGCGAGGGCCGTCTCGAGGTCCCGGCGGACGAGCGTGCGGACCTTCTGCGCGCGGCCATAGTACGCGTCGTAGTAGCCCGCCGAGAGCGCATAGGTGCCCAGCATGACCCGGCGCTTCACCTCCGCCCCGAAGCCCGCCGCGCGCGTGCGGCTCTCCATCTCGATCAGGTCCTTGGCCCCCGACACGCGCAGGCCGTACTTGACCCCGTCGTAGCGCGCGAGGTTCGACGACGCCTCGGCGGGCGCCAGCACGTAGTAGACCGCGATGCCGTAGTCCGTCGTCGGCAGCGACACCTCCTCGGTCGCGGCGCCGAGCCCCCGCAGGGTCGCGATCGCCTCGCGTACGGCGCGGTCCACCTCCGGGTCGATGCCCGTGCCGAAGTACTCGCGCGGAATCCCGAGCCGCAGCCCACGGACGCCGCCCGCGAGCGCCGCGGTGTAGTCGGGCACTGGCGCCTCGAGGCTCGTCGCGTCGCGCGGGTCGTGGCCGGCGATCGCCGCGAGCAGCAGCGCCGTGTCGCGGGCGTCCCGGGCGAAGGTGCCGACCTGATCGAGCGAGGAGGCGAAGGCGACGAGCCCGTAGCGCGAGACGCGGCCGTAGGTCGGCTTGAACCCGACGACGCCGCAGAATGCGGCGGGCTGGCGGACCGAGCCACCCGTATCGGTGCCGAGCGCGCCCGCCGCCATGTCGGCCGCCACGGCCGCCGCCGAGCCGCCCGAGGAGCCGCCGGGCACGCGCGTGAGGTCCCACGGGTTGCGCGTCGGTCCGAACGCCGAGTGTTCCGTGGAGGAGCCCATCGCGAACTCGTCCATGTTCGTCTTGCCGAGCAGCACGGCACCCGCCGCCTCGAGGCGCTCCACCACCGTCGCGTCGTAGGGCGGAACGAAGCCCTCCAGGATCCGCGAGCCGCACGTGGTGCGCACGCCGCGTGTGCAGAGGACGTCCTTGAGCGCCAGCGGCACCCCGTCGAGCGGCCCGCGAGGCGTCCCGGCGCGCCAGCGCGCGTCGGCCGCGGCCGCCGCGGCGAGTGCCCGGTCGCGCGTCACCGTGAGATAGGCGCCGATCTTCGGGTCGAGCGCATCGATCCGCGCCAGGTGCGCCTCGGCCACTGCGCTCGGCGTGGTCTCGCCCCGCCGGTACGCCTCCGCCAGGCTGTGAATCGTGCGCGCGGTGGGTGGCGGCACCGTTCTCAATCCTCGAGGATCCGCGGCACGCGGACGAGCCCGCCGACGCGGTCGGGCGCGTTCGCGAGCATCGCCTCCAGGGCGAACGACGGGGCGACCACGTCCTCGCGCATCACGTTGACGAGCGGCACCGCGTGGGCGGTGGGCTCGACGCCCTCGATGTCGACGGCTCGCAGCGTGTCGATGTAGGCGAGGATCCCGGTGAGCTGGGTCCGCATCACCTCGAGCTCGGCGGACTCCAGTGCCAGCCGCGCGAGCCGTGCCACCCGCACCACGTCGTCCCGGCTGATCATGGCATCGTCCTCTAGATCTCCTCCAGCTGCGCGTACTCGAGGGAGAGCTGCTTCCGGCCCACGGAGGCGAACCGAACGGTCACGAGCGTGTCGCTCCCGCTCCGCTCGACGCCCACCACGAGCCCCTCGCCCCAGCGCCCGTGGCGGACGCGGGCGCCCACGCGCAGCGGCAGATCGTCCCCGCCCGCGTCGTCTGCGAGCACCGGCTCGGCCGCCTGCGGCTCCCGGGTCCGGCCGGCGGCCCCGAGGAGGACCAGGTGCTCCTCGGGCATCTCCAGGAGGAACCGCGAGGGCTCGCCGAGGCCGTAGCCGTGCATGCGCCGGTGGAGCGCGTAGGACAGGGTCAGCCGTTCCTTGGCGCGCGTGACGCCCACGTAGCACAGGCGCCGCTCCTCCTCGACCTCGTCCGTCGAGCCCATCGCGCGCGCGTGCGGAAAGACTCCCTCCTCCATGCCGGTGAGGAACACCACCGGGAACTCGAGGCCCTTGGCCGAGTGCAGCGTCATGAGCGTGACGCCGCGCGAGTCGTCGGGAAGCTCGTCCACGTCGCTGGCGAGCGCGATACCGTCCAGGAAGCCCTCGAGCGTACCGCCCTCACGCCCGCGCGCGTAGTCCTCGGCCGCGGCGATCAGCTCCTCCAGATTCTCGAGCCGCGCCTCGGCCTCCGACGAGCGCTCCTGCCTGAGGTCCTCACGGTAGCCCGAGGCGTTCAGCACAAGGTCGATGAACGCCGGGAGCGGCGTCTCGGCGCGGGCGGCCGCGAGCCGCGTCACGAGCGCCGCGAACTCCTCGAGCGCGCGACGCGGCTTGCCCGTGACGTCGACCGGCGGCGCGGCGGCGAGCGCCAGCAGCGCCCGGCCCTCCCGCGCCGCCACCTCGTCCAGCCGCGCGAGCGTCGCGCGCCCGATGCCGCGCCCGGGCGCCTGGATCGCCCGGCGGAACGCGACGTCGTCGGCCGGATTGAGGAGCAGGCGCAGATAGGCCAGCGCGTCCCTGATCTCGCGGCGCTCGTAGAAGCGCACCGCGCCGACGATGACGTACGGCACCCCGGCACGCCGCAGCGCGTCCTCGAGCACACGCGACTGGGCGTTCGTGCGGTAGAACACCGCGACGGCATCGTATGGAGTCCCGGCGGAACGCGCCGAGACGATCGCCTGGGCAACGAAACCTGCCTCCTCGTGCTCGTCCCACGCGCGGTAGACCGCCGCCCGCTCCCCCTCGGCGTTCTCGGTCCAGAGCGTCTTCTCCTTGCGGGAGAGGTTGTTCGCGATCACGCCGGCCGCGATCGCGAGCACCCGCTTGGTCGAGCGGTAGTTCTGCTCCAGCCGGATCACCCGCGTGCCCGGGTAATCGTCCTCGAAGTCGAGGATGTTCCGGATGTCGGCGCCGCGCCAGCGGTAGACCGAATTGTGAACGACCAGTCCCCCGGCTGCGTAGTTGCGGAAGTCCTGAACGGTGAGGTCGTAGACGAAACCGCGATATGACCGGAGCTCGACCGATGCAATCCGTCCCTCGCGCACCTCACCGTCCTCCACGATCGGGACGACCATGCCCCTGCGCAGGTGGCTGGCCGGCATGAACTGGAACGCCCTCCTCGCCGTGAGACGAGCCCGGCGCACCACCTCCATGTTCTCGCCGAGGCAGAGACTCCGGGCGAATTCGAGCCCCTTGTCGTAGTCCTTCCGCGAGGTCTCCACGCGCCACGTCCGCCGCTTGCCGCGCCGAGGCGGCGTCACGAGGGAAACGGCTTGCCACAGCGCTTCATCGGAGCTGACCAGCTGGATGCGGTGCTCGTGCCACTCGCGCCGCCGCGGATCCCCGAACATCGTGAAATGAACGATCTTCCTGGAGATACCACCCCGCGTGATCGCGCCCGGCCGGTGGTGCGGATACTCGGGGAACAGCCGGAGATCCGCCATCAACCGCTGGGCCCGGGCGCGCGTGTCGATCTCCTGGTAGAGCCGGTCGATGTGGCTCTGGGTGAGCGCCATCCGGCGTCCACGGACGTGGAAGACCATCGTCGGCAGGCCGTACTGCGCGGAAAAGTAGGATTCGAGATACCGGGCGTCGGACGGCGAGTCACAGGCGGCCAGGATCCACAGCTTGTCCGCAACCTCGCCGTTGGTGCGCATCTGGAGCCCGGAGACGATCACCTTGTCGTCACCGGACCGGGCGCCCCGGGTGACCCCGACCCGGTAGCCGAGTCGCTCTTGATACATCAAGTACACGTAGTGGCGCTTCGGATCCGGGTCGATGCGAGCGAACAGCATGTGGTTCGGCGTCGCCACCAGTTCCTGGCCCGCCTCCGTCCGGATGGACACGACGAGGCCGTCATACTCGTTCCGTCGCACCGCCTCGACGCGAGCCACCCGTGCCGAGCCCCACCCAGCGCCGCTGATGATCCGATCGCCTTCGCGGATCTTCTCGATGGGCCGGGGGCCCTTCGGCGTCTCGACCAGCGTCCCTTCGACGACGCACTGGTCGGGGTCTCCGACGACGCAGACGTTCCGGTGCTCCCCCGTGAGCTGGCGGATGATCCGGTATTGCGCGCGGTTCGTGTCCTGGTACTCGTCGACGAGCACGTGGCGCCAGAGCCCGCGGTACCACGCGAGCGCCTGCGGCGCCTCGTCGAAGAGTCGCACCGTGAGGAGCAGGAGATCGTCGAAGTCCACCGCCGACGCCGCGGCGAGGCGTTCCTGGTAGCGCCGGAAGAGGAGCGCCAGCTTCTCCTCGCGGGGTCCGCGCGCCTGCCGCTCGACGTCCTCGAGCATGACCATCTGGTTCTTCGCCGCGCTGATCCGGTGGACGAGCGAGGCCGGGGTCCAGACCCGGTCGCCGAGGTCGAGCTCGCGCATGCACTCCTTGACGAGGGCGAGCCGGTCGTCCTCGTCGTAGATCGTGAAGCTCGGAGAGACGCCGAGGTGGCGGACGTGCTGCCGGAGGACCCGGACGCAGACCGAGTGGAACGTCGCGATCAGGGGCGCCGGGATCCCGACGGGCAGCAGCAGGTCCGCCACCCGGCGGACCATCTCTCCGGCCGCCTTGTTCGTGAACGTGACCGCGAGGACGTGCTTGGGATGGACGTCGCGCACGCCGAGGAGCCAGGCGATCCGGTGCGCGATGACCCGCGTCTTGCCGCTGCCGGCGCCGGCCAGGACGAGCAACGGTCCGTCGCCCGCGGTGACGGCCTCGCGCTGCGGCGGGTTCAGGTCGAGGAGGAGTGCCTGGCGGTCGAGCACCCGACGATTGTACCGCAGCGGTCGGGCGCGACTACTCGACGGTGACCGACTTCGCGAGGTTGCGCGGCTGGTCCACGTCGCAGCCGAGGCGCACGGCGATGTGATACGCCAGGAGCTGCAGCGGCACGACCGTGAGCAACGGTGCCAGCAGCTCGGCGCAGGGCGGCACCTCGACGAGGTGCGAGGCCCTGGCGGCCACGGTGCGGTCACCCGCATGGCACACGGCCACGACGATCCCGTCGCGGGCGCGGACCTCCTCGATGTTGCCGAGCATGCGCTCGTAGGAGCCGTCCCGCGGCACGAGCGCCACCACGGGCAGCTCGCCGGTCACGAGCGCGATCGGGCCGTGCTTCATCTCGCCCCCGGCGTAGCCCTCGGCGTGGATGTAGGAGATCTCCTTGAGCTTCAGCGCCCCCTCGAGCGCGATCGGGTACTGGAGCCCACGGCCCAGGTAGAGGAAATCGCGCGCCGTGCAGAGCTCCTTGGCGAGCGCGTCGATCCGCTCGTCGAGCGCGAGCGTGGCTTCCACCAGACGCGGGATCTCGACGAGGTCGTGGATGCGCTTCTTCGCGTCCTCCACGGTGATGGCATCGCGCTGACGGCCGAGCCAGAGGCCGAGCAGGTAGACCGCGACGATCATCGTGGAAAACGCCTTCGTCGAGGCCACGCCGATCTCGGGTCCCGCGTGCATGTAGAGCACGCCGGTCGCCTCGCGCGCGAGCGCCGAGCCCACGACGTTGGTGATCGCCAGGATCGGGCAGCCCTTCTCACGGGCGGCCTTGACGGCGCCGAGCGTGTCGGCGGTCTCCCCGGACTGGGAGACGGCCACCACGAGCGTCTCCGGACCGACGATCGCGTCCCGGTAGCGGAATTCCGACGCCAGGTCGGCCTCGGCGGGCAGGCCCGCGAGCCGCTCGATCATGGCGCGCCCGAGCAGCGCGGCGTGGTAGGCGGTGCCGCAGGCGACGAAGACCACGCGCTGGAGGCCTCGCACGGTCTCGGGGTCGAGGTTCGCGTCCGGGAGCACGATGCCCCCGGTCTCGGGCGCGATGCGCCCCCGGAACGTGTCGGTGATCGCGCGCGGCTGCTCGTGGATCTCCTTGAGCATGAAGTGGCGGTAGCCGCCCTTCTCCGCCATGATCGGGTCCCAGTGGATGCGCACGGGCTCGCGCTGGACGGGCTCACCCTCGAGCGTCGAGAGCTCGACGCCGTGCGCCGTCACCACCGCCACCTCGTTGTCCTCGAGGATCACGACGTCGCGCGTGTGGGAGAGGATCGCGGGGATGTCGGAGGCGATGAACATCTCACCGCGCCCGAGACCGACGACGACGCTCCCCGCCCCGTGCTTCGCGGCCACCAGCCGGTCGGCGGCCGCCGTCGAGACCACGCCGATCGCGTAGGAGCCGGTGACCTCGGCGCATGCCGCTTTCACCGCCCGGTCGAGCCGTCCCGTCGCGCGCAGGTGGTGCTCGATCAGGTGGGCGAGCACCTCGGTGTCGGTCTCCGAGCGGAACGTGTGGCCCTCGGCGGCCAGGCGCGCCTTGATCTCGACGTAGTTCTCGAGGATCCCGTTGTGGACGACGACGAGGTTCCCGCCGCAGTCGGTGTGGGGGTGCGCGTTCTCGTCCGAGGGACGGCCGTGAGTCGCCCAGCGCGTGTGGCCGATGCCGAGCGAGCCCTGGACGGGCTGCTCGCGCAGGATCCCCTCGAGCGTCCGGATCCGGCCGGCGGCGCGGCGCACCTCGAGGATGCCGTCGTGGAGGACGGCGATGCCCGCGGAATCGTAGCCGCGGTACTCGAGGCGCTTGAGCCCTTCCACGATGATCCCGACCGCGCTCTTGTCCCCCACGTAGCCGACGATGCCGCACATGGCTAATCTTCGCCCTCCCGCCGCCTCTTCGCGCGCCGCGCCGCCCAGCCTTCCTTCACGACCTGGTGCGCGCGGCCCACGGCGAGGGCGCCGGCGGGCACGTCCTTGGTGATCGTCGAGCCGCCCCCGACGTACGCCCCCTCGCCGATCACCAGCGGCGCGACCAGCGTGGAGTTGGTCCCGACGAACGCGCCGGCGCCGATACGTGTCTGGTGCTTGGCCGCACCATCGTAGTTGCACGTGATCGTGCCGGCGCCGATGTTGACTCCGTCGCCCACCGTCGCGTCGCCGATGTAGGCGAGGTGGTTCGCCTTCGTGCCGCGTCCGATTCGCGATTTCTTCACCTCGACGAAGTTGCCGATGCGCGCGCCCGCACCGATGTGCGCGAGCGGCCTGAGGTGGCAGAAAGGTCCGAGCTGCGCCTCGTCCTCCACCGTCGCCTCGGTGAGCACGCAGTAGGGTTTGACGTGGACGCGGTCGCCGAGCCGGCTCGCGCTGATCTGGCACCCGGACGCGATGACGCATTCGCCGCCGATCGTCGTCGCCCCCTCGAGGACGACGTTCGGGTACAGCGTCGTGTCGGGCCCGACCGTGACCGTGTCCTCGACGTAGGTGCTCGCGGGGTCGAGGATCGTCACGCCGGACTCCATGAGCCCGTCGAGGATCCGCCGGCGCTGGATGCTCGCGACCGCGGCGAGCTGCTTCCGGTCGTTGATGCCGAGCGCCTCGACGGGGTCCGACACCGTGAGCGCTTCGATCCGGGCGCCCGCCCGCCCGAGGACGCCGATGACGTCCGTGAGGTAGTACTCGCCCTGGTCGTTGTCGGGGCGCACCTCGGCGAGCGCCTTCCAGAGACGGCGGGCGTCGAAGCAGTACACGCTCGTGTTGATCTCGGTGATCCGCTTCTCGTCGTCCGTGGCGTCGCGCTCCTCGACGATGCGCTTGACCCGTCCGCCCTGCCGCAGGATCCTCCCGTACCCGTGCGCGCGATCGACGACCGCCGTGAGCACCGTCACGGCGGCGCCCGTGGCCCCGTGCCGCTCCACGAGCCGCTCGAGCGTCTCGCTCGAGAGCAGCGGCGTGTCGCCCGGGAGGACGAGAATCGTCCCCTCGCCGCACGCCTCCCGCGCCTGCAGCGCGGCGTGGCCGGTGCCGAGTCGCTCGCGTTGCTCGACGACGGTGATGTCGTCGCCCGCGGCCGCGCGCACGTCGGCGGCGTTCGGGCCCACCACCAGGACGATGCGGTCGGCCAGGACGCGCGCCGTGCGAAGCGCGTAGCCGATGAGGGGCCGACCGCAGAGGTGGTGGAGCGCCTTGGGCCGCCGCGAGCGCATCCGCTTGCCCTCCCCGGCGGCCAGGATGATCACGGTCACTCCGTCCATGTGATGCCTCTCATTCTATCCCACGCGGCCGCGCCGGGCCTCATCGAGTGTTGCGCAAGTGAGCCAGGAGGCGGGCTATTCGTGCGGGCAGCGGCGACCGGAACTCCACGCGCTCACCCGTCGCCGGATGCACGAACGCCAGCGTCGCCGCGTGCAGCGCGTACCCGTCCACGGGGATGGGCACCGGGGGCTGCCGCCGCCCGCCGTACACGTCATCGCCGACCACGGGGTGACCGAGGAACGCGAGGTGGACGCGGATCTGGTGTGTCCGCCCCGTCTCGAGGCTGGCCTCGAGGTAGGTGAATCGCGGGAAGCGCGCGAGCACGCGCCAGCGCGTGACCGCGCGTCGGCCCCGGCCCGGCGGGCGCACCGCCATCCGCACGCGGTCGTGGGGGTGGCGCCCGATGGGCTTGTCGATAACACCCTCGTCGCCCGGCACGTGTCCGTGGACCACCACCAGGTAGCGGCGCGTCACCGCGCGGGTCGCGAGCTGGGCGACGAGTGACTCGTAGGCCGCGCGCGTCTTGGCGAGCACGAGGAGGCCCGACGTGCCCTTGTCGAGCCGGTGCACGATCCCCGGACGGCGCGGCCCGCCCACGCCCGCGATCGCGGGTGCGTGAGCGAGCGCGATGGCGGCGAGCGTGCCGCGGGTCTGCCCGGCCCCGGGATGCACGACCATCCCGGCGGGCTTGTCCACGACGAGGACCTCCGCGTCCTCGTGGACGATCGAGAGCTCCGCCGGCTCGGGTTCGAGCTCCTCCGCCACGGGCGGGGGCACCTCGACATCGACGCGCTCGCCGCCACGGAGGCGATACGACGCCTTGGGCACACGCCCGTCGACACGGACGCTGCCGGCGACGATCAGCGCCTGGAGCCGCGCGCGGGAGAGCTCGGGGAGCCGGTCTGACAGCCAGCGATCGAGTCGCGTCCCGGCTGCCTGTGGAACGACCGTGAGCACCGCCACGGCGTGGCTCAGCCGGACGAGGGCTTCTTCTCGGTCAGGAGCCGCAGCGCGAGGAGGGCCACGCCGACGGTGATCGCGGAGTCGGCCACGTTGAACGCGGGCCAGTGCCAGGTCCCGTAGTAGGCGTCCACGAAGTCGACGACGGCGCCGAAGCGGCCGCGATCGACGAGATTGCCGACCGCGCCGCCGAAGATGAGCCCGATCGCCGTCTGATCCGGCCAGCCGCCGGTCGGCAGGACGCGGACGGCGACGCGCAGGAGGACGAGGAGCGCGACGAGCGAGAGCAACGCGACCATCCAGCGCCAGCTCGCGGGCAGGCCGCCGAGCAGGCCGAAGGCGAGCCCCGGGTTCATGACGAGGGTGAGTGCGAGCACCCCGTCGACGACGGAGACCGGCACCCCCGGAGCCAGGCGGTCGAGCGCCAGGAGCTTCGTCACCTGGTCGAGGACGACGACGGCCCCCGCGATGACGGCGATGCGGGCGCCGAATCGCTTCATCGGTCGCCTCGCGGCGCCGTCGCTGCTCAGCGCGCGGCGCCGATGGCCAGCACCACCGGGACGCAGCGTTCACAGAGGTCCGGATGGAGCGGACTCGCGCCGACCCGCTCGCTCCACACCCAGCAGCGCTGGCACTTCCGCCCGCGCGCCTTGGCCACGCCGACGACGAGCCCGGGGATCTCCTGGCTGTCGTACTGGACGGCGGCGCCGACCTCGCCGGGGTCGAGGTCCACCTGGGACACGATGAAGAGCGTCGGCAGGAGCGGGCGCTTCGCCCGGAGCAGCGCCGGCAGGTCCTCGGGCGCCGTGCGGATGCTCACGCGCGCCTCGAGCCCGCTGCCGATGAGCCCCTGCGCTCGGGCCGTCTCGAGCGCACGGGCGACCTCGCGGCGCACCTCGAGGAGCCGGCTCCATTCGCGCGCGAGCGTGTCGTCGAGCCACTCGCGGGGCACCTCGGGAAAGCGCTCCAGGTGCACGCTCGCGGCCCGGGGGCCCGGCAGGTGCTGCCACGCCTCCTCGGCGGTGAACGAGAGCATCGGCGCCATCAGGCGCGCGAGCGCCTGGAACAGGTCGTAGCACGTCGTCTGGGCGGCACGGCGCCGCGGGTCGTCGGCCGCGGACGTGTACAGCCGGTCCTTGATCACGTCGAGATACTGCGCCGAGAGGTCGACCGCGCAGAAGTTGTGG
>MGCE01000005.1 GCA_001790315.1 Candidatus Rokubacteria bacterium RIFCSPLOWO2_02_FULL_72_37
CCGAACAGGATCTTGTCCCCGGCCTTGACGTCGAGCGGGATCTTCTTGCCCTCGTCGGTGACCTTGCCGTTGCCGACGGCGATCACCTTGGCCTCCTGAGGCTTCTCCTTCGCGGTGTCGGGGATGATGATCCCGCCCTTCTTCACTTCCTTTTCCTCGAGCCGTTCGACCAGGATGCGATCATGCAGCGGACGAATCTTCATGGCTTCTGTGCCTCCTTCGTGGTTTGTTGCTCTCGCCCCGGGGCTTCGTTGGAGATCGGCCTGGCCACTGCTGGCGCTCCAATGCTGTTAGCACTCATGAAAACAGAGTGCTAATATAGCCGAGCCCCTGCGGCGATTCAAGAGCAAAACAACGAGGAGCGACAGATGCCAAAAAGCGTCTTTATTTCCAATGTCTTGCCCCAGGCAGCCCGTGACCTGATCCCGAAGGACGTCAGCGTGGACTACAACGAGACGGACACGCCCCTGCCGAAGACCGAGCTGATGACACGGCTACGCGGCAAGGACGGGCTCATCTGCCAGATCGTCACGACGGTCGACGACGAGGTGCTGGCGCAGGCGCCCTCGCTCAGGGTCGTGGCCAACGTCGCCGTCGGCTACAACAACATCGATGTCGCCGCCGCGCGCCGGCGCGGCGTCGTCGTCACCAATACCCCCGACGTGCTCACGGAGACGACCGCGGACTTCGCCTGGGCGCTCTTGATGGCGGCCGCGCGGCGCGTCGTCGAGGCGGACCACTTCGCGCGCTCGGGCCGCTGGACGCGCTGGCAGTGGGACCTGCTCTGGGGCGCCGACGTCCACGAAAAGACGCTCGGGATCATCGGGTTCGGACGCATCGGGCGCGCCGTCGCCCGGCGGGCGCTCGGCTTCGACATGCGCGTCCTCTACCACGACGGCGTGCGCGCGGACGCGGCGACCGAGCGCGAGCTCCGCGCCGCGCCGACCGACCTCGCGACGCTCCTGCGCGAGTCCGACTTCGTGACGCTCCACACGAACCTCACGCCCGAGACCCACCACCTGATCGGCGAGCGCACGCTGCGCACGATGAAGCGGTCGGCCGTCCTCGTGAACGCCTCGCGCGGCCCGGTGGTCGACGAGGCGGCGCTGGCGCGGGCGTTGCGGGAGGGGGGGATCGCCGCCGCGGGGCTGGACGTGTTCGAGGAGGAGCCGACGATTCACCCCGACCTCCTGCCCCTCGCCAACGTCGTGATGGCGCCTCACATCGCGAGCGCCTCGCGCGAGACGCGGCTCGCCATGGCGACGCTCGCGGTGAAGAACTGCCTCGCCGTCCTCGAGGGGAAGCCCCCGCTGACGCCGGTGCCGTGAGCCAATGAGCCTCCTCGTCCTCGACGCCGTCACCAAGCGCTTCCCGGGCGGCGACGGCCCCGCGGTCGAGCGGCTCGCGCTCACGGTGACACCCGGGGAGATCCTCGGGCTGATCGGCCCTTCGGGTTCCGGCAAGACGACCACGCTCCGGCTCATCGCCGGCTTCGAGGCGCCGGACGAGGGCGAGATCATGATCGGCGGGCGAGCTGTGGCGAGGGCCGGCGCCCGGGACTTCGTCCCGCCCGAGGCGCGCGGCGTCGGCATCGTCTTCCAGGACTACGCGCTCTTCCCCCACCTCAGCGTGGCGGACAACGTCGCGTTCGGCCTCGCCGAGCGTCCCGCCGACGCCCGCCGTGTCCGGGCGCGCGGCGTGCTCGACCTCGTGGGCCTCGCGGCTTTCGCGGACCGGTATCCGCACGAGCTGTCGGGCGGCCAGCAGCAGCGCGTGGCGCTCGCCCGCGCGCTCGCACCGGCGCCGGCGCTGATCCTGCTCGACGAGCCCTTCAGCAACGTGGACGCGGAGCTCCGCGCCGAGCTCCGCGAGCAGGTGCGCGAGCTGCTGCGCACCACGGGGACAACGGCGGTGTTCGTCACCCACGACCACGAGGAGGCCTTCACCCTCGCCGATCGCGTCGGGGTGCTCCACGCCGGCCGTCTCGAGCAGCTCGACGCCCCCGAGGTCGTCTACCACCGGCCAGCGACGCCGTTCGTCGCCGCGTTCGTCGGCGACGCGGATTTCCTCGCGGGCACCGTGACCGAGGGCCGGATCGCCACCGAGATGGGCACCTTCCCGGACCCGCACCGGCTCCCGCCCGGAACGCGCGTGGAGCTGATGATCCGCCCCGACGACGTCGGGTTCACGCCGGACCCGGACGGCGACACGGTGATCGTCCGGCGCGACTTCCGGGGCCCGGTGAACGTCTACTGCCTGCGTCTGCCCTCCGGCCGGCGCGTGCACTCCTCGCAGCCCTCGACGACGATCCTGGCGCCCGGCACGCGTGTGCGCGCGATCGCCGAGCTCCTGCACATCGTCACGTTCCCGGTCGCGTAGCGCGCCCGCTCGCGCGCATCGTGAGGATCGCGGGCGCGAGCCCCGCGATGACGATCGCGAGCCCCGGCAGCGCCGCCTCCGCCCAGAGCGCCTCCGACGCGCGCGTCCACACGTCCACCGCGAGCGTCGTCACGCCGAGCGGCCGGAGCAGCAGCGTCGCGGGCAGCTCTTTGATCGTCTCCACGAAGACGAGCGCGAGCGCGGTGAGGAGGCTCCGGCGCAGCAGCGGCAGGTGCACCCGCCGCAGGACACCCCCGGCGCCGGCGCCGAGCGCGCGTGCGGCCTCGTCCAGGCTCGGCGGCACCACGCCGAGGCTCGCGTCGAGCGTCTGGAAGCCGACCGCCAGGAAGCGGACGACGTACGCGAAGAGCAGGCCGGCGAGCGAGCCGGTGAGCACCAGCGCCGCCGGGTGGCCCAGCACCTGGCGCGCAACCGCGTCGAAAGCCTGGTCCAGCCAGGCGAGCGGCAGCAGGACGCCGACCGCGATCACCGCGCCGGGAACAGCGTAGCCCATCGCCGCCACCCGCGTGGCGAGCCGCACCGCTCGCGTCGGCCGCAGGCGGCGCGCATAGGCGAGCGTGATGGCGAGCACACAGGTGGCGAGAGCCGTGACGCCCGCCAGCAGCACGGTGAGGCCGAGGTGCGGCGCGAGCGCTCCGCCGGCGCGCTGGACGCCGCCCGCCGCCGCCGCCCAGACGAGGAGCTGGCCCACCGGCAGCAGGAATGCGAGCGCCAGCACGAGTCCGCACCCCGCGCTCGCCGCGAGCGCGCGACCGCCGCGGAGCCGCGTCGGCGCGATGCCGGGGCCGCGGCGTCGGCTCTGCGTGAAGCGGGCCCGGCCGCGGAGGGCCCGCTCCAGCGCGAGCAGGACCAACGCGAAGAGGAGGAGCAGCGCCGCGATCTGCGTCGCGGCGGCCCGGTCGAACATGCCGTACCACACGCGGTAGACGGCCTCGGTGAGCGAGCGGTAACCGAAGGTCGCCACCGTGCCGAAGTCGGCGAGCGCCTCCATCATCGCCAGCGCGGTGCCCGCGACGATCGAGGGCCGCGCCAGCGGCAACGTCACCTCGCGGAAGGCCGTCCAGGGCGAGCGGCCGAGCGCGCGCGCGGTCTCGAGCGTCGCCGCGCCCTGCTCGAGAAACGCGGCGCGCGCCAGCAGATAGACGTACGGATAGAACGCCAGCGTCATCACGGAGACGACCGAGGCCCAGGATCCCGGCTCGGGGAGCCGGAACGCCGGGCCCAGCCAGGCGCGCAGCGCCGTCTGCGCCGGGCCCGCGTAGTCGAACATGCCGAGGAACACGAACGCGAGCACGTACCCCGGCACCGCAAGCGGCAGGATGAGCGCCCACTCGAACAGGGCGTGGCCCGGGAACCGGTGGTGGACGACCAGCCACGCGAGCACCGTGCCCAGGACGAGCGCGCCGGCGCCGACGCCCGCGAGCAGCGCGACCGTGTTGAAGAGCAATTCGGGCAGCTGCGTCCGCCAGAGATGGCCCCAGACCTCGGGGCGCGGCGTCACGAGGGACAGGGCGACGACGACCACGGGCACGGCGACCAGGCACGAGATGACGAGGGCGGTGGGCGTCCATCCACCCGCCGCCGCGCCCGGCAGCGGCGCGCGTCTCAGCACGGCCCCGGGGCTACTTGTAGCCGACGCGGTCGGCGAGGCGCGTCGCGGCGGCTTGAAACTCTCCTGCCGCGGCGACGTTGGCGTCGTCCTGCGTGAATCGGCCCCAGCGCGCGACGATCGGGTTCACGCCCGCCTGTGGATTCGCCGGATACTCGAACGACACGTCCGCGAACATCTGCTGCGCCTCGGGGCTCGAGAGGAATTCGAGGAGCTTGATCGCCTGTGCGCGGTGCTTCGCGTGCGCCGTGACGCCCGCGCCGGAGATATTGACGTGCGTGCCGGTCGTCGCCTGGTTGGCCCAGAAGGGCGCCACCGGAAACGCCGGATCCTTGGCGAGCAGCCGCGCGAGGTAGTAGTGGTTGGTCAGGCCCACGTCGCACCGGCCCGCGGCGATCGCCTCGAGGATCTTCGTGTCGCTGTTGATGATGACCGGCTGGTTCGCGGTCCAGCCGCGCACGATCTCCGCGGTGCGCGCCTCGCCGTGGCGTTTGATCATCGTGGCGATCAGGGACTGGGTGTAGACGTAGCCGGACGTCCGCAGACAGAGCCGCCCCTTCCACTTCGGATCCCCGAGCGCCTCGTAGGTCGAGAGCTCGGCCGCCTTCACCCTCCGCGTGTCGTACACGATGGCCCGGACGCGAACCGTCAGGCCCACCCAGCGCATTTCCGGGTCGCGCAGGTGCGCCGGGATGTTGGCCTGCAGCTCCGGGGAGTCCATCTTCTGCAGCAGGCCCGAGCGGGCGGCGTTCCAGAGGTTGCCGGCGTCCACCGTGAGCAGCACGTCGGCCGGCGTCCTGTCCCCCTCCGCTTTGAGCCGCTCGAAGAGCTCTCCGGTGCCGCCGTTGAGCATCCTGATCTGGATGCCGGTCTTCCGGGTGAACGCCTCGAACGCCGGCTCCTGGCCGTAGTGGCGCGCGGAGTAGACGACGACTTCCTGGGTCTGGGCCGGGCTTGCGAGCACGCCGACGGCCGCGAGACCTCCGAGCAGCGCGAGAGCGGCCGCGGCACCGCGGCCGACGGATCGAATCCGGTGCATGGAACACCCCCAGTCCGCGCCCGCCGGGCGCGCGCGAGCGATTGACCGCCTGGAGGTTAAGCTAGCCTAATCTTATGAGGATGGTCAACCTAAATCTTCGGCAGGTGTTCACCGTGCCCGCCGCCGCAGCCGTTCCAGGCGATAGGCGAGCGCGTCGAGGACCCGCGCGGGCGTCTCGGCCGCGCGCGCGCGCACGAGCGCGCTCTCGACGAGGACCCGCGCGCGCGCGAAGTCGCGCCGGCGGTGCTCGTGGAACTTCGCCAGCTCCTCCCACGGCCGGGGGTCGAAGGCCGCGTGACGCGCGGCTTCCTCCCACAGCGCGCAGGCCGCCTCCCAGCGCGCCGCCCGCTTCTCCGACGCTGCGAGGCGCAGCCGCACCCACAGGGCGAGCGCGCCCCCGAGCCCCACGGCGAGCGCGGCGCGGTAGCAAGCCTCTGCCCGCTCGGGATCCACCGGCTCCCATAGCCGGCCGAGCCCTGCCACCTCCGCGGCGCCGAGCCCCTCGTGGCGTTCGAGCGCGCGCCCGAACCAGCCGAGCAGCGCGACCAGCGAGAGCACGTCCTGGCGGTTGTGCTCGAAGACGCGCGCGAGCGGCGCGGCGCGGCGCGTCCGGAGGAAGTCGAAGTAGAGCGACGGGATCAGCGCTCCGGGGACGTCGTCGCCGCGCTCGAGGCCGAGCACCTCGCGCTCGAGCGTCGCGAGCCGGCAGTCGGCGAGGCTCGGCGCGAAGACCCGGCGGGCGGGCCGGAGCAGGTCGAGGTGCGACAGGAGCGCGGGCCAGCGGCGCCGTGCGAGGACGAAGCGCGTCTCGAGGAGCGGCAGGTCGAAGCCCGCGCCGTTGAACGTGACGACGCCGCCCGCCCGCTCGAGCACAGGCGCGAGCGCCGCGAGCAGCGCCGGCTCCTCGTCGAAGTCGCGCATGAAGTACTGCGCGACGACGAAACGGTCGTCCTCGCGCCAGCCCGCGCCCACGAGGAACGCGTACGTGCCCGTGCCGCCGGCGAGACCGGTCGTCTCCGTGTCCAGGAAGAGCAGGCTGCGCCCGTCCGTCGCGGGAGCCTCCGCCCGGGCCAGCGCGGCGAGCAACGGAAGCGGCGCCGCGAACGCCGGCGCGAGCGGCGCGCAGCCGTGCGCGTGCGCGAGCGGGTACTCGCGGCGGACGACGACGAGCGGGCCGGCGCCCGTCTCGTGGACCGCCCCGCCCAGCACCTCCTCGACGGGCCGCGCAGCCGCGCGCGGTGGCCGGCGCGGCTCGATGCGGCGGACCATGCGTCGCAGGTCGTCGAGGGACTGCATGGGCGCTCAGGCGGCCAGCAGGCTCAGCAGCAGCGCCCGTGCCGTCGCCTTGGCGCGGCGGCCGACCTCGTTGACCGGCCCGACGCATGACGGGCAGCCGACCTTGCAGGCGCATGCCTCGAGCGTCTCGAGACCGCGCCGCAGCAGCGCCGGCAGGATCTCGAACACGCGCTCGGCGAGCCCGATGCCGCCCGCGTGGGAATCGTACAGGTAGATGGTCGGGTGGAACTCCTCGGCGTCCATCAACCGGCGCTTGGCCGACTCGCGCGTCGCGACCGCGCCGCTCGTCGCCGGCGTCGTGTCGCCGAGCCAGGAGCCGAGGTCGCGGATGTCGCACAGGAGGAAGATCGGCGCCAGATGGTGGAGCAGGTACGTAACGGCGCGCAGCCCGTCGATCAGCTCCTCGCGCGAGGGCGAGACGCGCGCGAGGGCCTCCGGCGCCACGGTCAGCCAGGCGGCGGTCGTCTGCATCTCCTGCTGAGGCAGCTCGACCTCGCCCGAGCCGACGTTCTCGAGCGTGCCCATCTTGATCTTCTTGAAGCCGACGACCTTCTCGGCCACGAGCACCTCGCCCTGCTCGGCGAGGTACGCGGGGCGGCCCTGGTCGGCGAGGCGCTGGAGGATCCAGACGCCCTTCGCGCTGATCGCGTCGGTGAAGTAGTCGACCTGCACGCGCTTGACGTAGGCGACCTTCTCCTCGTCCTCGCGCCAGTGCAGCTCCTGGACCTCGTACGGCTCGCTCTCGACCAGGTAGATCGCCTTCGGGTAGATCGTCGCGAACGCGCTCCCCCAGTCCACCTCGGCGATGATCTGGCGCCGCTTCACCTGCTTGTCGTCGCGCGCGGTCGTGTCGATGACGAGGAAATTGTCGCTCGTGACCGTGCGGAGCGAGATGTGGTCGGCGGGGTAGGTCTCGGCCGCCCAGTGCCACCGCTCGCCCGCGTGATGGAGCACGCCCTCGTCCTCGAGCGCGGCCAGGAAGCGCCGGACGTCGGTTGCCCCGAAGCGCTCGGTGTCGGCCACCGGCAGCTCGAACGCGGCGCACTTGAGGTGGTTCGCCAGGATGAACGGGTTATCGGGATTCACGCGCGCGTGCTCGGGCGGCGTGCCGAAGAGGTACTCCGGATGGGTCACCATGAACTGATCCAGGGGAGCGCTCGTCGCGACGAACACCGCCGCGGAGGAGCCCGAGCGCCGGCCCGCGCGCCCCGCCTGCTGCCACAGCGAGGCGATCGCCCCCGGGTACCCGGCGAGCACGGCGACGTCGAGGTGGCCGATGTCCACGCCGAGCTCGAGCGCGTTCGTGGAGACGACGCCGAGCACCTCACCCTCCCGCAGGCCCTTCTCCACCGCGCGCCGGCGGGTCGGCAGGTAGCCGCCACGGTAGCCGCGCACGATGCCGCTGTCCCCCGTCTTGTCGGCGACGCCGCCCTTGATCGCGGCGAGCAGCACCTCGGTGGCGAGCCGGCTCTGGGCGAAGACGATCGTGGCGACCTTCTCCCTCAGGAAGCGGACCGCGAGCTTCGAGGCCTCGCCGAGATAGGGCGCACGGATGCCGAGCTCGGGGTTCACCACCGGGGGGTTGTAGCAGACGAAGAGCTTGTCGCCCGTGGGCGCGCCGCTCTCGGCGATCTCCTCGACCGCCTCGCCGGTGAGCCGCTGCGCCAGCTCCGCCGGGTTCGCGATCGTCGCGGACGCCATGACGAACTGCGGCGCCGAGCCGTAGTGGCGGCAGATGCGCCGCAGCCGCCGCAGCACGTTGGCCAGGTGGCTGCCGAAGACGCCGCGGTAGGCGTGCAGCTCGTCGATGACGACGTACCGGAGGTTCTGGAACAGGCTCGCCCACTTCGTGTGGTGCGGCAGGATCCCCGAGTGGAGCATGTCGGGATTGGTCAGGACCAGGTTCGCGCGCGCGCGCACCGCCCGGCGCGCGTCTTGCGGCGTGTCGCCGTCGTACGTGAACATCCGCATCTCGGGGAGCGTCTTCGCCAGCCCCTCGAGCTCCGCGAGCTGATCCTGCGCGAGCGCCTTGGTGGGGAAGAGGTAGAGGATCCGCGCGTCGGGCTGGTGCACGAGGCACTGGAGCGCCGGCAGGTTGTAACAGAGCGTCTTGCCCGACGCGGTCGGCGTGACGACGACGACGTGGTGGCCCTTCTCGATCAACTCCCACGCCCGCGCCTGGTGGACGTAGAGCTCGTGGATCCCGCGCGCGCGGAGCGCGTCGGCGATCCGCGGGTCGAGCGAGGGCGGGAACGGCGCCAGGCGCGGCGGCCGCGAAGGGACGTGGCGGGTCGCCGTGATGCAGGGCCCC
This sequence comes from Candidatus Rokubacteria bacterium RIFCSPLOWO2_02_FULL_72_37, assembly GCA_001790315.1. Lineage (GTDB taxonomy): Bacteria > Methylomirabilota > Methylomirabilia > Rokubacteriales > CSP1-6 > GWA2-73-35. The sequence goes on from MGCE01000005.1 coordinate 8,656, forward strand.
GTCGCCGGCGAGGTCAGCAGATCGTCGAGGATCCGGCCGAGCATCGGGCCAACTCTATCACGGCGCCCCGAGGCCGATCGCCGACTACTTCAGGACCTTCCCGTACGCCTCCGCGTTGAAGCCGACGAGCAGCGTGCGCCCCACCCGGAGGGTCGGCGCCCGGAGCCCGCCCGTGGGCCCGAGCAACAGGGCGAGGAGCTCGGCGCGGGCCGGACGAGCTTTGCGGAAATCGGCGTGGAGCGCGCGCGTGCCTCTGGCCACCCAGAGGTCGTCGATGTCGCGTGCGACGGCGAGCGCGGCGTCCCCGGTGATCGGCGACTTCCGGGTGTCCACCACCTCGACGATCGTGATCTTCTTCCGCGCGAGGAACTCCTGCGCGCGTCCGCACGAGGCTCAGCCTTTGCGGAGATAGGCCCAGGCCACGCTCGCCACGGCCGGTATGATAGCAGGCGATGCCTCTCGCCCACTGGCTGCCGCCCATCGCGTGGATGGCGCTCGTCCTGGGCCTCTCGACGGACGCGGCGAGCGCCGAGCAGACCAGCCGGTTCCTGCTCCCCCTGCTGCACTGGCTCCTGCCCGGCGCGGCGCCCGAGCAGATCGCGGCGATGCACGGCCTCGTGCGCAAAGCGGGCCACGTGACCGAGTACGCGATCCTCGCGCTCCTCTGGTTTCGCGCCTTCCGCCGCGGTCGGGGCCTTGGACCGCGCGCGAGCGCCTGGCTCGCGCTCGGGGTGGGTCTCGCGTGGGCGTTCCTCGACGAATGGCACCAGTCCGCGCTGCTCGCACGGACCGGCAGCGCGCTCGACGTGCTGCTCGACGCCACCGGAGCGGTCGCGGCGCTCGGGGTCGTGCGCCTCGGGTGGCGCGCGGCGCTCGACGGCGCGGCCACGCTCTGCCTCTGGGCCGCGGCGCTCGGCGGGGGCACGTTCCTCGCGATCAATGCGTGGATCGGTGTGGCGTCCGGCGTGCTGTGGCTGGCCGTGCCTGCCGCCGCGCTCGCGCTGCTCGCCCGGCGCCTGCTCCGCACGCGGGCCCGCTCCTCGGCTTGACGCGGGGTGTAGCATAACAGGCGTCGCTCGCGGTCTCCCGCTCCACCGCCCCGAGATCCGATCGCAGCGCCAACGACACACCTGGAATCCGGAGGATCGCGATGAGGCACCGTCTGCCCGCGCTCGTGCTGGCCGCGCTGTTCCTCCTGCCGACCGGCCCCCTGCCGGCCGCGGCCGACACCCCGACCCACGAACTCCGCGCCCACATGGACCGCGTGTTCGACGCGCTCCGAGCGGGGGAGCAGCGGGTCGCGCTGCGCGCCGCCACGGCCGAGCTCTTCGACTGGCCCGAGCTGGCGCACCTCGCCCTCGGGCCACACTGGCAGATGCTGACAGACGCCGAGCGCGCGGAGTTCACCAGGCTGCTCGGGCGGCTCGTGGACACCCGCCTCCTCGCGCTCGCCGAGTACGGCGCCACGACGGTGGAATACGTGGACGAGGACGTCGAGGGGGAGCGGGCTACGGTGCGGACAGCCGTTGCGATGGCCGCGGGCCGCGGCCTGGCCCTCGACTACCGCATGGTCCAGCGGGCCGGGCGATGGCTGGTCTACGACGTGGTGGTCGACGGCACCAGCATGGCCGCCGGCTACCGCGCGCAGTTCGCCCGCATCATCAAGAAGACGTCGTTCGCCGCGCTGGTCGAGAAGCTCGCGACGCCGTAGCGCCGCCGCCACTCAGACCTTGAGCCGCGGATCGAGCGTGTCGCGCAGCCCGTCGCCGAAGAGGTTGATGCCGAGCACGGTGACGAGGATCGCGAGGCCCGGGAACGTCGCGAGCCACCACGCGGTCGAGATGTAGACCCGCCCGTCCGCGAGCATCCCGCCCCACGTCGGCGTCGGCGGCTGCACGCCGAGCCCGAGGAACGACAGCGCCGACTCGATCACGATCACGCGCGCCATGTCGAGCGTCGCGACGACGAGCCACGGCGTGAGCGCGTTCGGCAGGACGTGGCGGAGCAGGATCCGCCCGTCCCGGACCCCGAGCGCGCGGGCGGCCTGCACGAACTCCCGCTCCCGGATCGAGAGCGCCTCGCTGCGCACGACGCGCGCGTACACGACCCAGCTCGAGACCCCGATCACGACGATGATGACGGGCAGGCTCGGACCGAGCACGCCGATGACCGCGATCGCGAGCAGGATGAACGGGAACGCGAGCTGGATGTCGGCGAGGCGCATGAACACGTCGTCGACCCATCCGCCGAAATAGCCCGAGACCAGCCCGACGACGAGCCCGAGGAGCCCCGAGATCGCCACCGCGGCGAAGCCCACCAGGAGCGCGGGCCGGGCACCGAAGATGATGCGCGCGAGCAGGTCCCGGCCCAGCTGATCGGTTCCGAGCAGGTGCACACCACCCGACCCGTCGACGGAGCCGGGCGCCTGGAGCCGGTTGCCGATGTCCTGCTCGACCGGGTCCCAGGTGGTGACCCACGGCGCACCGAGGGCGAGCACGAGCACGGCGACGACCACACAGAGGCCGAAGAGCGCCGTGCGACGTCGCGCGAGCCGCCGCAGGAACGCCACCCACTCGCGCCGTGTGGGCGAGACCCGCGCCGGGAGGTCCAGCGCACGCGCCGTGGCGGACGGGGTCGGCGGCGTCACTTGAGCCGGATCCGCGGGTCGAGGTACGTGTAGAGCACGTCCACGGCGAGGTTCACGGCCACGAACGTCGTCGACAGGAGGAACACCGCCGCCTGGACCACGGGATAGTCGCGGTTGTAGATCGCCTGCACCGAGAGGCGCCCGACCCCGGGCCACGCGAAGATCGTCTCGGTGATCACCGAGCCACCGAGCAGCGTGCCGAGCTCGATGCCCACGATCGTGACGATCGGGATCGCGGCGTTCTTGAGCGCGTGCTTCCAGACAACCGGCGGGCCGCCGACGCCCTTGGCCCGTGCCGTGCGGATGTAGTCCTGGTTGAGCACCTCGAGCATGCCCGAGCGGGTCAATCGCGTGATCCGCGCGGTCGTGAACAGCCCCAGTGTGATCGCCGGCAGGATCAGGTGCTCGAGCGTGCCGCGCCCCGAGGATGGCAGCAGGTTGAGCCGGACGGAGAAGACCAGGATCAGCATGATCCCGAGCCAGAAGGTCGGCATCGACTGCCCCAGCAGGGCGACGACCGTCGAGACGTAGTCGAGCGCCGTGTTGCGGCGAACGGCCGACACGATGCCGGCGGGAATCGCCAGCGCGAGCGCGATGAGCAGCGCCGCGCCCGCCAGCTCGAGCGTCGCCGGCATGCGCTCGGCGACGAGGTCGAAGGCGGGCTCGTCGTGACGCACGGACCGGCCGAAGTCGCCCCGCAGCGCGCCGGCCAGGAACCGCCCGTACTGGACGAGGAACGGGTCGTTGAAGCCCATCGCCTCGCGGAACTCCCGGATGTCCTCGGCCGTGGCGTCCGGAGGCAGCAGCACGAGGGCCGGGTCGCCGGTGAGGTGGAGGATGAAGAACACCACGAACGAGACGCCGAGGAGGACCAGGAGCGACTGGGCCAGGCGGCGGGCGACGTACGCTCTCATCGACTCCGCGTCAGGCGCACAACCGCCTCGATGTGGGGCGTCTGCGGAAACATGTCCACGGGCCGGACCCACTCCAGGCGGTAGCCACGCGCGACCAGCGCCCCGAGGTCGCGCGCGAGCGTGGCCGGATTGCACGACACGTAGACCAGCCGCGGCGGCGCCAGCTCGGCGAGGGCCGCGAGCGCCTTCGGGTGGAACCCGGCGCGCGGCGGGTCGGCGACGACGACATCGGCGCGAACGCCGTCGCGCACCAGCGCCGGCAGCACGTGCCGGACCTCGCCCTCGAGGAACGTGCAGTTCTCGACGCCGTTGGCGCGGGCGTTCCGCAGGGCGTCGGCGACGGCCGCAGGGGCGACCTCGACGCCGTACACGTGTCGGCAGCGGCGCGCCAGCAGCAGGCTGATCGCGCCCGTCCCCGAGAAGAGGTCCATGATCGTCTCGGAGCCGTCGAGCGCACACGCGTCTTCGACGAGCGAGAAGAGCCGCTCCGCCTGGGCGGTGTTGGTCTGGAAGAACGAGCTCGCGGAAACCTGGAAGGTGAGCCCGCCGAGCATCTCGCGGATGTGGTCCCGCCCGAGGAGGAGATGTTCCTCGGAGCCCGCCGCGACGGCCGCCTTCTTGGCGTTCACGGTGAGGACGACGCTCGCCGTCGCCGGCACCCGCGTCCGGAGCCGCTCGGCGAGCGGCGCGAGCGCCGCGACGTCGGGCGTCGAGGCGACGATGTTCGCCATGGCCTCGCCCGTGCCGAGGGCGGCGCGCAACGCGACGAACCGGAGGAGACCCTCCTCGGTCACGGGGTCGTAGACCGACAGTCCCCGGGCGACGATCTGGCGCCGCAGCTCGGCGAGCTGGGCGTTCATCGTCTCGGACTGCAGGAGACACCGTTCGACGTCGACGACGACGTCGTAGCGGTCCGCCTGGTGCAGGCCGACGACGGGGCCGGGCGTGATCGTGAACTCCATCTTGTTGCGATAGCCGTACGGCTCGGGCGCGGCGAGGATCGGCCTCAGCTCGAAGGGGCCGAGGCCGCCGATGCGCTCCAGGCAGTCGCGCACCTGCTTGGCCTTGAACGCCAGCTGCGCGGGATAGGCGACGTGCTGGAGCCGGCAGCCGCCGCAGCGGCCGAAGTAGCCACACGGCGCCTCGACGCGGTCGGGGGAAGGCGTGACCACCGACTCGACGACACCACGCCCGAACCGCGAGCGCGCCTCCGCCAGGCGGACGCGGAGACGGTCGCCGGGGACCCCGCCTCGCACGAACACCACGTAACCATCGACCCGTCCGACCCCCTCCCCCCCGAAGGCGAGGTCGTCGATGGCGATCTCGATGCTGTCACCGCGCCGGGGCTTCGCCATGGTCGAGGTCACTATAAATGACCCCCGGACCGTTGTCAGGCTCGCGGCCTCCGCCACGCGGGGTTATGATACGAAGACGATGAGAAGGGCGTCGCCGCGCGCCGTCGCCGATCTCCTGGTGGCGGCCGTTCCCGCGCTCGGTGACCGGCTCGCCGAGGAGCGGATCCGGCGGGCGTGGTCGGCGGTCGTCGGGCCCGAGATCGGGCGGCGCAGCCAGCCGCGGGCGTTCGTCGACGGCTGCCTCACCGTCACGGTCGACAACTCGCCCTGGCTCCACGAGCTCACGCTCAGGCGCGACGAGCTACTGGCTCGCGTGCGCGAGCGCTTCGACGGGGTCCGCGCACTCCGCCTCGAGCTCGGGCGACTCGAGGCCGCCGGAGGCGAGCCGCCCTCCCGGGAGCCGCGGCGCGCCTTGACGCGGCTCGACGCCGCGGATCGGCGCGCGATCGACGAGGCCGTGCGGGCCATCGGCGACCCGGAGCTGGCGGAGGCCGCCCGACGTCTCATGACCAAGGCCTGGAGGGCTCGATGATCCGTGGCTTCACGCTGACCGCGCTCCTCGCCGCTGCCGCGCTCGCCGGGTGCGCCACGGGTGCCGAGGTCGCGACGGCCCCGGCCGCCGAGCCGCTCCGGGCCCTGCCTGCGCCGCCGCCCGACCCGCGCGCCGCCGCCTACCATCACTTCGCGGTCGCCCAGCTCCACGCGCAGGCCGGCGAGTTCAAGGACGCGATCTCCGCCGCCCGTGAAGCGCTCAAGGGCGATCCGCATTCCGCGTTCCTCTGGATGCAGTACGCGCAGTGGCTCGCCCGGACCGAGGCGCACGAGGAAGCCACTGCTGCGGCGCGGCGCGCGGTCGAGCTGGCGCCGGAGCAGCCCGGACCGCACCTCACGCTGGCCGAGCTGCTGCGGCTGCAGAAGAAGTACGCCGAGGCCGAGGCGGAGCTCGAACGGGTCATCCAGCTCAAGCCGAGCGTGGACGACGCGTACCTGACGCTCGCTCGATTCCAGGTCGAGCAGAAGGCGTACGACCGCGCCCGCCGCACGCTGCTCCGGCTCGTCGAGCGCAGCCCGCGATCGGCGCAGGCGCACTTCCTCCTGGGCCGTCTCGCGATCGAGACCGAGTCCTGGGACGACGCCATCGCGAGCCTCCGCCGGGCGATCGAGCTCGATCCCGACCATGACGGCGCCTGGACCGCGCTCGGCTACGTGTACGAGACGCGCCGCCAAGGGGATCAGGCCGTCGAGCTCTACCGGCAAGCCCTGAGCGCCAACCCCGACAACGCGGCCTTCGCGGAGCGGCTCGGCGATCTCCTGATCCGGCTCGGACGTTTCAAGGAGGCGCAGCAGCAGCTCGAGGCGCTCACCGAGACCTCGCCCCGCGACCCGCGCCTGTGGATGAAGCTCGGGGCCGTGTACTACGAGGGCAAGCAGTGGGACCGGGCGACCGACGCCTTCCGACGCGTGATCACGCTCGAGCCGACGAACCTCCGTGCGCGGTACTTCCTCGCGACCGCGTACATGGACGCCGGGCGCGACGCCGAGGCGCGCACCGAGCTCGAGCGGATCCTGCGCGTCGACCCCCGCTCGATCGACGCGCGGGTCCAGCTCGGCTTCCTCCACGGGCGGGCGAAGCGCTTCGACGAAGCGATCGCGGTCCTCCGCGAGGCCGCCAACCTCGAGCCGCGGCGCCCCGAGCTCTTCCTCTATCTCGGCACCGCCTACTTCCGCGCCAAGCACTACGACCGCGCCGTCCAGACGCTCAACGAAGGCCTCTCGATCGACGACCGCTCCAAGGACCTGCACTTCCAGCTGGGCGTCGTGCTCGAGAAGCAGCAGAAGTTCGACGACGCCGTCCGCGCGTTCCGCCACGTCATCGCGCTCGACCCGAAGCATGCCGAGGCGTACAACTACGTCGGCTACATGTACGCCGAGCGCGGCCAGAACCTGGACGAGGCGATCGAGCTGATCAAGCAGGCGCTCGCGCTCGAGCCGGACAACGGCTACTTCATCGACAGCCTCGGCTGGGCCTATTACCAGCAGGGCCGCTACCCCGAGGCGCTCAGCGAGCTCAAGCGCGCGGCCGCCAAGACGAAGGAACCCGATCCGGTGATCTACGAGCACCTGGGGGACGCGTACGTCAAGAACGGCCTCGAGGACGACGCGCTCCTGGCGTGGGAGCGGGCGCTGCAGCTCGACCCGACCGCCGACGGCGTGAAGAAGAAGATGGAAGATCTGCGCGACCGCCTGCGCCGGGTCAAGGGTGCGCCCAAGGCGTCCCACTAACCTCCTCCTCGTCGCGCTGCTGCTCCTCGCCGGCGGCTGCGCGACGGTGCCCGCTGCCCAGCCCGTGGGCGCCGATGCGCGGCGCGCGCTCGCGCTGCTCGACCGGCGCTGGCAGGAGTTCAGCGACCTCCGGACGCTGGCCGAGATCGCCCTCGAGCGCGGCGGGGAGCGCCAGCGGATCACGGGCGTCCTGCTCGTCCGACACCCGGATTCCGTGCGCTTCGAGGCGCTCTCCCCCTTCGGCCAGCCCGTGAGGCTCGTCACGGTGCACGACGGGCGGCTGACCGCCTACGACGTGGCCAGGAACGAGGCGCTCGTGGGTCCCGCCAACGCCGGAACGATCGAGCGCGTGCTCGGCCTGCCGCTCGACGCCGCCGACCTCGTCGCCGTGCTCGCCGGCCGCGTGGCGCCGCCGAGAGACCTGCGGGTGGCCGAGCTCCTGCCCGCCGACGCGGTGGGCCCATCGCTCCAGCTCGTCACGCCGACGCAGCGACAGCGGGTGTGGCTCGATCCCGCCACCGGCGTCGTCCACCGTGTGGAGCTCGATGGGGGCCGGCTACCCGTGCGGATCACCTACCTGTTCGAGGGCCCGACGCCCGCCGGATTCGACGTCGACGCCGGCGACGCGTACCTGACCGGAACCGTCCGCTACCGGAACGCCACGCTCGGCGCCGGCATCGACCCGGCGCGCTTCCTGTTGCCGCTCCCCAAAGGGGCGAAAACACAGAGTATCCGTTGAAAGGTAGATGTCCCCGTGGTAGGCTGGCTCGTCTTGTCGAAGGGGTCGGGGCGTGCCCGTCGCGTCGTGCTCAGCGCTGCGGCCAAGGTGAACCTGGCCCTGGAGGTTCTGGGCAAGCGGCCTGACGGTTACCATGAGATCGCCACGGTGATGCAGGCCGTGGATCTCTCCGACCGGCTCGTGCTCGAGGACGCGGACGGCCTCGAGCTCGTGAGCCGCGCTCCCGGCGTTCCGACGGACGCGACCAATCTGGCGTGGCGCGCGGCCGTGGCGTTGCGCGACGCGGCGGGTCTGGAGCGCGGCGTGCGCATCACGCTCGACAAGCGCATCCCCGTGGCGGCGGGCCTGGGCGGCGGCTCGACGGACGCCGCGGCGGTGCTGGTCGGCCTCAATCGGCTCTGGCGCCTGCGCTGGCCGGTCGCGCGCCTCGGCGAGGTCGCCATCAGGCTCGGAATGGACGTCCCGTTCTTCCTGCGGGGTGGCGCGGCGCTCGCGACGGGACGCGGCGAGACGCTCGACCCGCTCCCCGGGGGCGGCCTCGCGCTGGTCCTGGTCAACCCGGGAATCGCCGCGAGCACGGCGGGGATGTACGCCGGCGTCACGCCGCCGATGTATTCTGACGGCGGACGCGTGCGGGTGATGGCGACGGCGCTCCGGCGCCGGGCGCTGGCGCGGGTCGCCGGGGCGCTCTGGAACACGCTCGAGCGTGTGGCGGCGCCGCGCCACCCCGAGGTGGCGCAGATGGTCGCCGCCCTGCTGGCGGCGGGCGCGCTCGGGGCCGCAATGTCCGGGAGCGGGCTCACGGTGTTCGGGGTCGCGCGCTCGTTCGACCACGCCCGGCAGCTCCGGGCGCGGGTCACGCGCGCGGCGTGGGGATGCTGGGCGGTGCGGGCCCTCCGGGGCCCGGCGGTCCGCATCGTGGGGTAGCGGGGACGCGGGGGCAGGTCACAACGATGGGGCGTGGCCAAGCGGCAAGGCGCGGGACTTTGGATCCCGTATTCGGAGGTTCGAATCCTCCCGCCCCAACCATACCTTGACGAGGCGCGGATGGCGTACGAGCTGAAGCTGTTCACGGGCAACGCGAACCGGCCCCTGGCCGAGGAGATCGCGCAGTACCTGCGGGTGCCGGTGTCCGACGCGGAGGTCACGCGCTTCTCGGACGGAGAGATCTACGTCCAGGTGAACGAAAACGTCCGCGGCAAGGACGTGTTCCTCATCCAGCCGACGTGCCCGCCGGTGAACGACACGCTGATGGAGCTGCTCATCATGACCGACGCCCTCAAGCGGGCGTCCGCGCAGCGGATCACCGCCGTGCTGCCCTACTACGGCTACGCGCGGCAGGACCGCAAGGTGGAACCGCGCGTCCCCATCTCCGCGAAGCTCGTCGCCGACCTGCTCGAGGCCGCCGGAATCGACCGGGTGCTCGCGCTCGACCTGCACGCTGGACAGATCCAGGGCTTCTTCCGCGTCCCCGTGGATCACCTCTTCGCCGCCCCGGTCATGATCGACTATCTCGGCAAGAAGGAGCTTCGCGAGCCGGTCATCGTCGCGCCCGACGCCGGCGGCGTGGAGCGGGCGCGCGCGATCGCCAAGCGCCTGAACGCCGGCCTGGCCATCATCGACAAGCGGCGCGAGGGACCGAACGCCGCGGTCGCCATGCACCTCATCGGCGAGGTCCGGGACCGCGACGCGGTCGTCATCGACGACATGATCGACACCGCCGGCACGCTCGTACAGGCGGTCGGCGCCCTCGCGCGCGAGGGCGCGCGCCGGATCCTGGCGTGCGGCGTCCATCCCGTCCTCTCCGGCCCCGCGCTCGAGCGCATCAGCGCCTCGCCGCTCGAGGAGATCGTCGTCACCAACTCGATTCCCGTACCGCCCGAGAAGCGCATGGCCCGCGTCACCGTGCTCAGCGTGGCGCCGCTCCTCGGCGAGGCGATCCGCCGCATCCACGACGAGGAGTCCGTTTCGACGCTGTTCGTCTGAACCACGAAGGGAGACCTGACGATGCAGATGCAAGAGCTGACGATCAAGCGGCGCGTGGCGACCGGCAAGCAGGTGGCCAAGCGGCTGCGCCGCGAGGGCACCGTGCCCGCGATCCTCTACGGCGGCGGCCAGCCGGAGGCCATCACCGTGGACCCGCGAGCCGTGCTCAAGATGATCCACGGCCACGAGGGCACGACCCAGCTCCTCACGCTCAAGATCGACGGCGAGGGAGCCGGGGCCACGCGCATGGCGATCATCCGCGACCTGCAGTTCGACCCGGTCAGCGAGCAGCTCCTGCACGTCGACCTGCAGGAGGTCTCGGCCGACCGCGCCATCACCGTCCGGGTGGCCGTGCGCCCGGTCGGTGAGGCGGCGGGCGTCAAGGACCAGAAGGGCATCCTGCACCTGGTCATCCACGAGCTCGAGATCTCCTGCGTGCCGACCGCGATCCCCCAGCGCATCGACGCCGACGTCAGCGCCCTCATGATCGGCGACGTCCTGACCGTCGGCGACCTGCGCGCCCCCGAGGGCGTGCGGATCCTGAACGCGCCCGACCAGGCCGTCGCCACCGTGGCGCCGCCGATGGCCGAGGAAGTGGCCCCGGTCACGCCCGAGGCCGCCGCGGCTGTCACCGAGCCGGAGGTCCTCACCGAGCGCAAGCCCAAGGAAGAGGAGGTGCTCGAGGAGGGCAAGAAGGCCGCGGCCAAGAAGCCGGAGGCCAAGAAGCCCGAGGCCAAGAAGTCCGAGAAGTAGCGGAGCGCGACCCGCGTGGCCCACGCGGTGGTGGGGCTCGGCAACCCGGGCCCGGAATACCGGGACACCCGCCACAACGTGGGCCAGCGCGTCCTCGACGCGCTCGCGAAGACCCTCCGGAAGTCGTTCCGCCGCGAGGGCGCGTCCCTGGTGGCCCGCGCGCAGTGGCGCGGCGAGCCCCTCGCCCTGGTCAAGCCGCAGAGCTTCATGAACGTGAGCGGTCCGGTGGTCGCGCGGACGCTGCGGCGGCTGGGCGTCGAGCCCGGCGACGTGATCCTGGTCTATGACGACATCGACCTGCCGCTCGGGACCGTGCGCGTGCGCATGAAGGGCAGCGCCGGCGGCCACAACGGCGTGCGCTCGGTCCTCGAGGCGCTCG
>MGCE01000006.1 GCA_001790315.1 Candidatus Rokubacteria bacterium RIFCSPLOWO2_02_FULL_72_37
CCGTCGCCACGACCGCCGAAGTGTAGTGGCGACTTTTCGCCTAAGTGCCCGAAACTACAACCCTGCCCCCCTCGAACTGCGGAAGTTGGGCTAGCGACTGATCCGGCGCCGACTATCAGGTGCCTGGAGGAGGTCACGATGCTGCGTTCGACGGGCGAGCCGGCGGCCGAAGCGGCCGCGACAACCTTCTCATCCCGGCCGCCGCGTCGGCGCCGGCCGAAACCGCCTTCGAGCGCCGAGGGCTCCCGTCGGAACCTCCCGCCCCTCGCCGAGCGTATCGCCCGCGTGCTGGCCGACCTGTGTGACGACGCTCGTCGTTCGGAGAATGCGTGAGCGTCGTCGTCTCCGGGCCGCGGCGCGTCTATGTCCTGTTGCTCTTCTGGCAGCGGCTGACCGAGCGGTGCGCCACCTGCCCACGGTCGCTCTCGCGAATGGGGGACGTCATCGGCGTCGGCGAAGCGCGCGGTGCCGTGCCGCCCTGCGACGTCCTGTGCCGGCTTGTGATGCGGGTGGGCCTGCGGCGCGTGTTCTGGAGGCGCCTGATCGGGTTGACCTTACTCATCCTCGATCCCGACCGTAAAGGGCAATGACGATGTGCGGCGCTCTGGAATCGTTCGTGATTCGCGAGATCACCTCTCTTACGGGCGCCTCACCAATTCAGGAAAGGAGCGCGAGATGTTGACGGGACGACAACTGCTCAGGCTGGGTGGGTGGACTGATCAATGACGCTGATGCGGATCCGGGAGATCAACGCATGCCCGAAGCATCCGAGGACCACGGTCGTCCTCGAAGATCTCGATCGGCAAGCGACCCTCACGTTCTACGCGGACCGCGACGAGGCACGCCGTCTGACACAGGAGATCGCGCGGCGCGGTTGTGCCTGCCACCCGATCTACGACTTCGTCCAGGCGCTCCTCCTCGCTCTCGACGGGGATCTGACGCGGGTCGTGCTCGGGGACGCAGGCGGGCGCGGGATCGGTGGCCGCGTCTACGTGCGTTCCGGCGGGAGCGAACTGGGCGTGCCGTGCTATCCGCCCGATGCGCTCGCGTTGGCGCTTCGAGCCAATGTCCCCATTTACGCGACGGCCGATGCCCTCGCGCAGTCGGAGCGGGTGATGCCCGGTGACCGTGGCGAGTCCCCCGCCGTGGCTCAATGGCTCGCGCGGGTGCGACCCGAAGACTTCTCCGCTCATGGCCCGCAAGACGCGTCATGAGGCGCGCCCTCGCGGCAAGGACAGCGGGACTGGTGAGGATACGGCGCCGACAGAATTCAACCAACCCCGCGCGATGAGAAGAGAGCCGGGCGCACGAGTTGCCGTGCTCACGTTAGCCCTGGGATTGGCGGTGTGGGTGGCCGTCGGCGCAGCGCCGCCGCCCCCCTGGTCGGAGGTCGCACGCGAGGTCTCGATCATCCTCGACCGCGCCGCAGCCGCCCACGCCGCGCGTCAGCCGGAGCGCGGCCTCGAGCTCGTCAGCGAGGCGTACTTCGGGGTGTTCGAGGAGAGCGGCATGGAGACCGCGATCCGCCGCTACGTCTCTGCCCGTCGGGCCAGGGAGATCGAGCGGATGTTCGGCGGCATCCGGCAGGTCATCCGCGCGGGCGTGGAGCCCGGCGAGGTCGGACGGCAGGTTGCGACGCTCCGGGACACCCTGGAGGCCGAGGCCCGCGAGCTCGAGCGACAAGGGGTGACCCGGGACGATCTCCGCCCAGAACCGGAGGGACCCAGGCCCGCGGACACTGACGGCGCGGCGGCACAGATTTCCCCCGATGCGGCGGGGCAGCTCCTGGCCCGGCTCGACGAGGCCGCCGCCCGCTACGGCAGGGGTGCTCGCGGCGAGACCCTGGCGCTTCTCGACCGCGCGTACTTCGACCACTTCGAGGGCCAGGGGCTCGAGGCCGCCATCGGCGCCAGGGCTCCGGGCCGAAAGACGGCGATCGAGGCTCGGTTCATCCGAATCCGTGGCCTCATCTCCGCCGGCGCACCGCCGGAGACCGTGGCGGGCGAGATCGACATCCTCCGGCGCGAGATGGGGGAGGCGATCGCCCTGCTCTCCCGAAGCGGCGGGCCGTGGCAGGCCGTCTTTGCCGGCGCGCTCATCATCGTACGGGAAGGCTTCGAAGCCATCCTGATCCTCATGGCCCTCCTCACCTATCTGGTCAGGGCCGGCCATCGCGACCGCACGAGGACTGTCTATGGGGCCGCCGGGGTGGCCATCGTCGCCAGCCTGCTCACGGCTCTCGCGCTTCGATCGCTGACACGGCTGGCCGCCCAACACGCGGAGCTGCTCGAGGGCATCACGATGCTGATGGCAGCCGCGGTGCTCGTCTACGTGAGCTACTGGCTCACGAGCAAGACCGAGACGCGCCGGTGGCAGGCCTACCTCGACTCGAAGGTCCAGGCATCGCTCGGGACGGGTCGGGTCGCGGCCCTCTGGGCGGCGGCGTTCCTTGCGGTCTACCGCGAGGGTGCCGAGACGGTGCTCTTCTACCACGCCTTGCTGGCCGGCACCGAGGACACGCGAGCGGTCCTCGCAGGCCTCGGGATCGGCGCCCTCGTCCTCGTAGGCCTGTTCGCGCTTCTGCGCACCGGCGCCCGGCGGGTCCCGATGCACGCGTTCTTCACCTGGACCTCGCTCTTGCTCTACGCGATGGCGTTCGTCTTTGCCGGGCGCGGCATCCGGGCCCTTCAGGCCGCCGGGGCGGTCGGCGCCTCGCCGACCCCGTGGCAGCTCACGGCGGACTGGTTCGGGCTCTATCCGACCTGGGAGGGCGTGGGCGTCCAGCTGCTGCTCCTGGCTGCGGCGGCGGTGGCGCTGCTCGTCGTCCTCGTGGGTCGCCCACGGAGCGGGGAGCACGGTGCCCCGGCGAGCGTTCCTTCGAAAGGAGACGTGTAATGCAGGCCCGACGACAATTCCTCACGGCCCGGCTGGCCGTTCTCGCGATAGCGGTTTTGCTCGCGGTCTTGCCGGCGTCAGCCGTGGAGACTCCCATCGGTGACACCAAACGTGTGGCGGAGGCGGCGCTCGAGGTGGCCGCCGTCTATCTCCAGCCGATCGAGATGGAGCCGGCGACGCATCAGGGGCGTGTGCTCTATCTCACGCGGGACAAGGCCGACATCCATCTCGAGGCGGACATCCACGCGCTGCCCGGCAGCAAGCACGGGTTCCGCGACGGCGAGTGGATCCCCGGACTCACCGTCCGCTTCGTGCTCAAGCACCTCGACTCGGGCGCCGAGCAGTCGGGGATCCTGCATCCGATGGCGGCCAGCGACGGCCCGCACTACGGCGCCAACCTCAAGATGTCGGGCCTCGGCACCTATCGCCTGACGTTCCTCGTCGAGCCGCCGGGCCAGGTGCCCGCCGACGCCCCGGTGCGACAGGGCCTCGGACGCAGCGCTCGCGCCACGCCCTGGTGGAAGCCCTTCACGCTCGAGTGGACGTTCAAGTATTTCGGCCCCGGCAAGAAGGGCGGCTACTGAGATGGCGATCGTGGGCGTCGAGAAGGATCGCCCGGAACCGCACGGGCACGGTCCGTTGCCAGCCGCACCTGTCGCCTCCGAGTCGGGGCTCGCCACTCGTATCGAGATAGCTCTCCTGCGGTACCCTCGGTTCCTGCCGGGTCTCCACCTCTTCATGGTCTTTTTCTACCTGATGCTGATCCTCGTGCCGCCGTTCCTGGCGCGGCCGCCCGAAGACGCCACGCCCTTCACGAGCTTCGTCCGTTTCTCCCAGTTCGTCTTCTGGTACCTGTGGTGGCCCTTCGTCGTCCTGTCGATGATCCTCTTCGGCCGAGCCTGGTGCGGTTTCCTCTGCCCGGAAGGAGCACTGGCCGCGTGGGCCTCGCGCTTCGCGGGGAACCGCCCCATTCCGCGCTGGATGCGCTGGGGCGGCATCCCGCTCGCCGCGTTCGTCGGCATCACGATCTACGGTCAGCTCACCGGCGTCTACGAGTACGCGGCGCCCCAGCTCCTGATTCTCGGCGGGTCGACGGTGCTGGCGATGACCGTCGCGTTGATCTACACGCGCAGGGGCTGGGTCTGGTGCCGCTACCTGTGTCCGGTGAGTCTGCTCTTCGGGGTGTTCTCGCGGCTCGGCGCGCTGCACTTCCGGGTGGACCATTCGCGGCTGGAGTGCTGGCGGCCGTCGCCGGGTGAGACGGGGAGGAAGGATCCGTGCCCGGTCTTCATTTACCTCCCGAAGATGGCGACGAACCGGTACTGCCTCATGTGCTTCCGCTGCGCCGGTTGGCGCGACTCGATCCACCTGGGGCTCCGTCGCCCGGGCGAGGAACTCCTCCACATCAACACGGCCGAGCCGCTCTTCTGGGAAATCATCTTCCTCTTCGGCGCGATCGGTCTGCCCCTCGGCGTCTTCCACTGGACGGTCGATCCCCTGTTCCAGCGCCTCAAGCAGGGGCTCGGGAGTCTCGCCCTCGCCTCGGGCCTCGGCGGCCTGATGGGCTCGAGCGCCCCCTGGTGGCTCCTGTCCAACCATCCGGACGCGGGCGAGGTATTCAACCTGCTCGACGGCGTGAGCATCGGGACCTTCCTGCTCGGCGCCACCCTCCTCGCCATCGGCCTCTTCTCGGTCCTCACCTGGGTCTCCGCCCGCCTGCTCGAGCCGACGGGGGCCGCACCGGCCGGGAGGCAGGAGATCTTCACCCGGATCGGCTACCTCTACACACCCTTGAGCCTCGCCTCGCTCTTCCTCGGCCTGAGCCAGCTCACGTTCGGCTACCTCAAGAGCGTCGGCTTCCCTGGGCTCGCGACTGACGTCATCCGGGGCTTGCTCCTCACGGCCGGGGCGCTCTGGAGCCTGCATCTCGCTCGCCGGATCCTGCGACTCCAGACCGCCGACGGACGGCGCGTGACGTTCGCGCTCCTGCCTCACGTGGCCGGCGTCATGCTCATCGTCGCCGCCTGGGTCCCCGTCTTCTACCTCTGGTGATGGAGTGAGACAACCATGCTCAGACTTCTGATCGTGCTGTTCGCCGCTGCTCTGCTCCTTGTCCCCGGCGCTTCGGGCTCCGCCTTCGCGCAGGAGATCAATCTCGGCCCGGCTGTGACGCGTCCGGACACTGCGCTCACGCTGAAGGGCGAGATCGGTCCCGCCCAGGCCATGGAGGGCGCCGACGTTGCCGGAGGGCCAGTCTTCGTGCCGGCCGAGCGCGCCGCGTTCTTCCTCGCCGTGAACGTGCGGGCGGCGCGGGGCAACAAGAACGGCTTCGGGCTCAACGAGTTCGTTCCCTACCTCACCGTCACGTACACGCTCACGCCCAAGGTGGGCGGCACGCCCCCCGTCCACGGCCAGCTCCACCCGTTCGTGGGCCGACAGGGGCTCCGGTACGGCAACAACGTGCTCGCACCCGGCCCCGGTCCCTACACCGTGACCGTCACCATCGAGCCTCCCATCAAGACGGGCTTCGGCCGGCACACGGATATGGAGACCGGCGTGACTCGGTGGTGGCCACCGTTCCAGGTGGAGTGGGCGGTGGACGCCTCGCGCATGGCCAAGCGCTGAACGATGCGCCGCGTCCTCGTGCCGCTGGCACTGGTCGTGTCGCTGACCACAGGCCTGACGGTTCTCACCACCCTGCGCGGTAGCGCTCGCGAGCCTGCTCGGGTGCGCCACTACTACGTTCAGGCCGAAAACGTGGACTGGGTGCTCGTGCCGACGGGTTACTACGATGACAAGCTCGGCCGCGGGGTCGCCGCGGAGGACACCCGGTTCCCGGCCATCGTGCTGCGCGGCTACGAAAACCCCGGTTTCACGCGCCCGGTGCCACGGCCGGCCTGGATGGGCATCCTGGGCCCGATCATCGAGGCGCGGGTCGGCGACCGGATCCTGGTGCACTTCCGCAACCGCGACTTTGGCTACGGCCGCCCGCACAGTCTCCACACTCATGGCCTCAGGTACCGGGTCGCCAGCGACGGCGGGTGGATGCCCCGTCAGAAGCCGCCACAGCCCGGGACCGCCGTGGCACCGGGCGAGGAATACACCTACGAGTGGGAAGCGGGGCCGGACTCGGCGGGTACGTGGTTCTACCACGACCACTCTGTGGACGCGGCGGACAACATCAGGCGCGGAATGCTCGGCGGCGTCGTCGTGCGGAGCCCCGACGAGCGGCCCGCCGACCGCGAGTACGTGCTCTTCTTCTCGACCTTCTCGCGCGCGGTGACCCGCCTGCGCCGCGACTTCTTCACGATCAACGGCATCGCGTTCATGGGCGGCCTGCCGGGCCTCGGAGCCCGCGTCGGCGACCGCGTGCGCTTCCGAGTGATCGGCATGGGCGATGAGTTCCACACGTTCCACCTTCACGGCCATCGCTGGACGCTCAGTGGACAGGTGGTGGACAACGTGGCGGTGGCGCCGGCCTCCACGGCCACCTTCGAGTTCGTGGAAGACGCGCCCGGCCTCTGGATGCTCCACTGCCATGTGCTCGATCACGCGGAGAACGGCATGATGCAGCACTACCTGGTGACGCACCGGTGAAACCCGGCGCCACCGACGTCGCCGTCCGGGCGGACGTCGAGTGCCGGTGCGACTGCGGCAGCCTCCTCGCGCGCTGGCGCGCCGGCGCGATCGAGCTTAAGTGCCGGCGCTGCAAGCGCCGAGTCGTGCTCGAGGTGCCGCCTCCGCGCGGAGAGGTACCGCGCGTGTCCTGAACGAGCGTCGTGTCCACCTCCAGCGGCCAGCGGCCTCGCGCCCAGCGCCCCCACCCATCGCGAAGGGGAATGGAACGCCATGCGCAGACTGCTGGCTGGTGTGCTGCTATCGGTATTCTTCGCCCTGGCCTGTCCGAGCCTGACCAGGGCGGGCGCGAGCGACGAGGCGCTGGTGCGGTTGCTCATCAAGAAGGGCCTCCTCACCCAGGAGGAGTACGAGGCGCTCAAGAAGGAGGCAGAGGTCCCGCCTGCGTCGCCGACCGCCCAGCCGCCGCCGGCGCCGTTGCCGGGAGCGGTGGCACTCCCGCCTTCGGCAGCCCAGGAGCCCGACGGCACAGCGCTCGTGGATCGCCTGCGTGACGAGGTGCGCGAGGAGTTGCGCCGCCGCGACATCGAGTCGGTCGGGGTGGGGCTCAAACTCGAGAGTGAGACGCGCTTCCGCAGTCACCGCGACATCGGCGATCGCGATCGTGGATCGAGCAGCGAAACGTATCTCCGTGCCGCCGAGGTTGACCTCGCGGTCAGGCCGCTGCCCTGGGTCCTGGCCAGCCTGGTGGTCAAGAGCGAGTACTTCGGTGCCGACACGACAAACCTCGGCCAGGCGGCCGATGCGACCCCGTTCATCGACGAGGGCACCATCACGCTCCAGGATGCCTCGTTCCCGGTGTACGGGGTCGTCGGTAAGCGGACCCAGCCCTTCGGGGCTTTCTTCGGAGACGAGCGCTGGGCCACCGAGCCGATCACCAAGGACGCGTACGAGGTCGACCAGCCCGGCCTCACGCTCGGCGTCTTCAGGTGGTTCCCCGACACCGGGTTCGAGTTCGACGTCTCTGTCACGGTCTACCGCCAGGAAGAGCAGATGAGCCACCTGTTCGAGTCCGGGCTGTTCGACGCCACGACGGTCACGCGCTCGTCGACCGCCGGCCTGCGCGCCGAGAGCGACCACCTGAAATCCTTCATCCTCGTCGGAACCCTCACGCCCAACCGGTTCTTCACGCTCGGCGCGGCGTATCTCACGGAGCCCGGGGACGGCCGGCGCAATCAGAGCCTGGCCGCCTGGGTGTCGCGCACGTGGTTTGGACGGCTCACCACCGAGCTGGAATTCATGGCCGCGCTCGACCGTGAGCGCTACGTGCGCCCGGTCACGCTTGCCGACGGCACCGTGGAGACTCAGCGGTTCAGTCGGGCCTTCGAGGAGAAGGCGCTGGCGCTGAGCATCACCTACCAACCCTGGCGGCGGTTCCTCCTCGGCGGGCGCTTCGAGTATTTCTGGGACGACGGCTTGGCGGAGGCCGCGGGAATCTGGTCCGTTCGTGACCGCGCCAGCCTCGCCGCGTCGTACACCTTCTTCGAGCGCGACGAGATCTCGGTGCGCATCATCGGCGAGTACCGGCACTCGGACATCAGACGTGAAGGGGCGGCCCGCGACGCGGCGGCCTCCGACCAGAACGAGCTGTTCGGCAAGGTCAGCGTCGTCTATAAGTGACCGCTCCGGGCGGTGCCGGCGCTCGACGCGCCCAGGTCAGCGCTGGGGCGGACACCTCACGGCCGCCATTGGCGGTCGAGGCCGCGGTACTGGATGGCCTCGGCGCAGTGCTCGGCCCGGATCCCCTCGCTGCCCTCCAGGTCGGCGATCGTGCGGGCCACCTTGAGCACGCGGTCGTGGCCGCGGGCGGACAGGCCGAGGCGCTCGACGGCCTGGACGAGCAGGCGCTCGACCTCCGGCGCCGGCGCGCAGAGCTTCCGCACCTGGCGCGCCGACATGGCGGCGTTGACGCGGACACCCGAGCCGCGGAAGCGCGCGTGCTGGCGCGCGCGCGCCGTGGCGACGCGCGCGGCGACGGCGGCCGAGGGCTCGCCGGGCGCCGTCCCCGCGAGGTCGGCGGGGACGAGGGCGGGCAGCTCGACGTGCAGGTCGATGCGGTCCAGCAGCGGACGCGAGAGGCGGCCGAGGTAGCGGGCGCGCTCGGCCGGCGTGCAGAGGCACTGGTCGAGCGAGGGGCAGCCGCGGCGGCAGGGGTTGGCGGCGGCGACGAGCTGGAAGCGCGACGGGAAGTCGCCGAAGCCGGCGGCTCGCACGATGGCCACCCGGCCGTCCTCCAGCGGCTGACGCAGCGACTCCAGGACGTGCGCCTGGAACTCCGCCACCTCGTCGAGGAAGAGGACGCCTCGATGGGCGAGCGTGACCTCGCCCGGGTGCGGAGGACTCCCGCCGCCGATCAGGCCCGAGACCGAGATCGTGTGGTGGGGCGCGCGGAACGGGCGCGTCGCCAGGAGACCGTGGCGGCCGAGCAGGCCCGCGACGCTCCAGATCGTCGAAACCTCGATGACCTCCTCGGGGCTGAGCGGCGGCAGGACGGCCGCGAGCCTCCGCGCGAGCATCGTCTTGCCGCTGCCCGGAGGGCCCACGAGCAGGATGTTGTGGGCGCCGGCTGCCGCGATCTCGAGGGCCCGCTTGGCGTGGGCCTGACCGCGGATGTCGGCGAGGTCGAGATCGTCCCCCGGCTGCGGCGCCGGCGGCGGCGCGGCGGGCACGGGCACGGCCACGTCGTCGCCGTTCAGGAGGGCCACGGCCTCGCGCAGCGTCGGGGCGGGGAGGACGCGCAGGTTTTCGAGGGCGCGCGCCTCGGCCGCGTTGGCGACGGGGACGACGAGCGCGGCGATGCGGTGCCGCCGGCAGGCGAGAGCCACGGCGAGCGTGCCGCGCACGGGCTGGATCTGACCGTCGAGCGCCAGCTCGCCAACGACGGCGAACGAGCCGAGGGCGCCGTCGCGGATGAGCCCGGTGGCCGCAAGGATGCCGAGCGCGATCGGCAGGTCGAACGAGGCCCCTTCCTTCCGGAGATCCGCCGGCGCGAGATTCACGGTGATCCGGTCGTTCGGGAAGGCGAAGCCCGCGTTGCGGATGGCCGCGCGCACGCGCTCGCGGCTCTCGCGCACGGCGGAGTCCGGTAGGCCCACCGTCGCGAAGGCGGGGAGTCCCGCGGCGACGTCCACCTCCACGCGCACGAGCACCGCCTCGACTCCGACGAGCGCTGCGGACAGCACGCGCGCCAGCACGCAGCGATTGTTCGCGGCGGCGCGCGCGCCGTCAATGTCACGAGTTTGATACGGCCGGCCCCGGCTGCGCCGGGCGCGGGGTCGGATACAATGGGCGCGTGCAGGACACGCTTCGCGTGCGCACGCGGCGCAAGTACGAGGTGCTCGACCTGACGCGTGAGGTGACCGACGTGGTCGCGCGCGCGTGCGTGGGCGAGGGGATCTGTACGGTCTTCGTCCGCCACGCGACCGCGGCGATCGTGATCAACGAGAACGCCGACGCCGGCGTGCGTGCCGACATCGTCACCGCCCTCGCCAAGCTCTTCCCCGAGGGCGTCTGGGAGCACGACCGTGTCGACGACAACGGCGCCGCGCACCTCAAGGCGGCATTCCTCGGCCCGTCCGAGTCCGTGCCGGTGCGCGACGGGCGGCTCCTGCTCGGCACGTGGCAGGGCATCGCGCTCGTCGAGTGCGACGGGCCTCGCGACCGCGAGATCGTGGTGGACGTCCGCGCCTGACCCGGCGCGTGCTAGAGTGCCGTGACGATGGCTCGACCGGTCATCCTGGTCGTCGACGACGATCCCGGCGTCCGCGAGTCGTTCCGCCTGATCCTCGAGGACCACTACGAGGTCGTCGACGTGCCGGACGGTCCGCAGGCCCTGGACGTGCTGCGCGCCTCGCAGGTGGACCTCGTCCTGCTCGACATCCGGCTGCCCGAGATGGACGGGATCGAGGTCCTCGAGCGGATCAAGGCGCTCGACGAGAGCCTCGAGGTGATCCTCGTCACGGCGGTCAAGACCGTGCGGACCGCCGTCGCCGCGATGAAGCTCGGGGCCTTCGACTACCTCACGAAGCCTTTCGAAGAGGACGAATTGCTCGCGCTCTGCACCCGGGCGCTCGAGAAGCGATCGCTCGTGCGCGAGGTGGCGTTCCTCCGGGGCGAGCTGGCCCGCACGCACGATTTCGACGAGATCGTCGGCACGCACGCCGCGATGCAGAAGCTCTACCGGCTGGTCGCGCAGGTCGCCCGCACGACGGCGACGGTGCTGATCACCGGCGAGAGCGGCACCGGCAAGGAGCTGATCGCGCGGGCCGTCCACCGGCAGGGACCGCGCTGCGACAGGCCGTTCGTCCCGGTCAACCCGGCGGCGATCGCCGAGACGCTGATCGAGTCGGAGCTCTTCGGCCACGAGAAGGGCGCGTTCACCGGCGCCTACCAGCGCAAGCTGGGCAAGCTCGAGCTGGCCCAGGGCGGCACGCTGTTCCTCGACGAGATCGGAACGCTCAAGGCGGAGCTGCAGGCGAAGCTCCTGCGCGTGCTCCAGGAGCGCGAGATCGAGCGCGTGGGCGGCACGCGCGCGATCAAGATCGACGTCCGCGTGATCGCGGCCACCAACGTGGACCTCAAGCAGGCGGTCGCGCGCGGCGCCTTCCGCGAGGACCTGTACTACCGCCTCAACGTGGTGCCGATCGAGGTGCCGCCGCTGCGCGAGCGGATCGAGGACCTGCCGTTGCTCGTGGAGCACTTCGTCCGCCACTACGGCCAGCAGTTCGGCAAGCGGGTGCAGGGGCTCTCGCCCGAAGCCCTCGGAGCGCTCGCGGAGTACCGCTGGCCGGGTAACGTGCGCGAGGTGCAGAACGTGGTGGAGCGCTGCGTCGTGCTGGCCGAGGGCCCGGTCATCGGGCTGAACGACCTGCCCCTGGACGTGCTGCTTCCCGACCACCGGATCCGGGTGCGGCGGGCCGAGCGTCTGCCCCTGAAGGACGCGACCCAGGAATTCGAGCGCCAGATCGTCCTGCGGGTGCTCGAGCGCGTCAGCGGCAACCAGAGCGAGGCGGCGCGGATCCTCGGGATCCACCGGAACTCCTTGAAGCGCCTGCTCGAGCGCTGGCGGGAGGCGTAGGGATGCACCAGTTTGGTGCACCTGCACCGACCTGGTGCACCCGGCGCCGGAGGCGGCGGGGCGCGCGTGCACGAAATCAACGCGAATAACAGCGAATCAGAGGCGGCGTTCCCGATGGCCAGCGAATTGCTCCCACTCCCCGTGGTCACAGTGCGGGAACCCTCATGGGGAGGGTTCCCAACCGACCGAGGAGGAAAGAGCGATGACGAAGATCTGGGCCGCGCTGCTGATGCTGGTCTCCATGCTCCTGGCCGCTCCGGTGATCGAGTCGGGCACGACGGGCTCCACGCAGGTCTTCCAGGCCATCGGCACGGCGGAAGGCGGCGGATTCTAGGAGCCCGCTTCGTCCGCTCCCTGATGGAGGCACGACGTTGTTGGGCCGGAACCGCGAGCAGGAGGGGGGGCGCCTTCCTCCTGCTCGCGATTCTCGTCCTCGGAGCCGCCGCGCCGCCGCCCGGCGTGGCGCAGGAGGGCAAGGCGCGCCCGGTCAAGGGCGGCGTCTACCGCCGGCCGCTGGGCCACGATCCCAAGAGCCTGGACCCCGCGCGGATCAGCGATATCTACAGCCTGTCTGTTTCGCAGCAGATCTTCGACGGCCTCGTCCAGTACGACCAGACGCTGACCGTTGCGCCGGCGCTCGCCCAGTTCTGGAGGGCCTCGCGTGACGGCCGCACGTGGACGTTCAACCTGCGCCGCGGCGTCAGGTTCCACCACGGGCGCGAGGTCACGGCGGAGGACGTCGTGTACTCGCTGACGCGGATCCTCGATCCGGCGACCAGGTCCGGCGCCGCCGACCTCTTCATGAACGTGAAGGGCGCCCGCGACTTCCGCGAGGGGCGGACCAAGGCCGTGGCGGGCCTCGCGGCTCTGGACCGCTACACGGTGCGGGTGACTCTCGACGAGGCGTTCGCGCCGTTCGTCGCCGCGCTCGCCGTCGGCCACGCCAAGATCGTCCCCAGGGAGATCGCCGAGCAGCTCGGCGACACCTTCGGGATCCGGCCCGTCGGAACCGGGCCGTTCAGGTTCGAGCGCTGGGAGCGGGGCAAGGAGATCGTGCTCGCGGCCAATCCCGCTCACTTCGCCGGCGCGCCCCACCTGGACCGCCTGATCTACCGGATCTTCGCGGGCGAGCGCTGGGAGGCGACGTACGACGAGTTCCGCCGGGGCAACCTCGAGGACGCGCCCGTACCGACCCGGGACTACCGGCGGGTCATCGCCTCCAAGGAGCACACCTACGTCAAGCGCCCGATGATCAGCGTGCGATTCTACGGGTTCAACACGCGGCTCAAGCCGCTCGACGATCGCCGGGTGCGCCAGGCGCTGATCTACGCCATCAACCGCGAGGCGATCGTCGAGGAGGCCTTCGACGGTCGCTACGTTCCGGCACGCGGCATCCTGCCGCCGGGGACCCAGGGGTTCAACCCGCGGCTTGCCGGTTACCCGTGGGACCCCGACCTCGCCCGCAGGCTCCTGGCCGAGGCCGGCTACCCCGGCGGGCGCGGGCTGCCGCCGATCGCGATCTGGTCGAGCGTGAAGCTCGAAGCGCTGGTTCGCGAGCTCGACGAGATCAAGAGGGCGTTGGCTGCTGTGGGCGTCGAGGCCCAGATCCACTACGAGACGAACTGGCCCACCTTCTCCAAGCTCCTGGCGGACGGCAAGCTCCCCGTCTTCCCCTACGCCTGGTACGCCGACGTGCCCGATCCCGACAACTTCCTGTTCAAGCTCTTCCACTCGAGGAGCTCGCGGAACCTGTTCGGCTACGCGAACCCGACGGTGGACAGCCTCCTGGTGGCCGCCCGCAACGCCCCGGACATCCAGCGGCGGGTCGAGCTGTATCGCCAGGCCGAGCAGCTCGTCCTCGAGGACGCGCCGCTGATCCCCATGATGCACCACACGTACGAGCGGCTCTTCCAGCCCTACGTCCGCTCCGTCGAGGTCAGCGGCCTCGGCGATCCCTACATCCCGTTCCGGAAGATCTGGCTGGAGCGCACACCGTGAGGGCTGTGTCGCTGCGCGCCAAGTTCCTCTGGGGCATGGTGCTCGTCCTGGTGCTCACGATGGCTGCCGTGACGGTCGTGGTCGAGCACCGCCAGCGCGCCACGATCGTGAGCGAGGTCGAGCAGCGCGGCGCCGTGCTCGCGCGCAACCTCGCGGCGATCTCCTACGGGCCGCTCCTCCTCTACAACTTCACGGCGCTCGAGCAGAACGTCGCGCGGGTCGCCGCCGAGACCGACGTCGTCTATGCCGT
>MGCE01000007.1:0-18974 GCA_001790315.1 Candidatus Rokubacteria bacterium RIFCSPLOWO2_02_FULL_72_37
CACCACCGACCGCGCCGCTTCGGCCGGTCGAAGTTCACCGCGCGCGGCCGCGCGATGCCCGCTTTTCTCGATCTGCTCGCCATCTGCTGGATGATGAAGCGCCGGATCCGTTACGACGTGATCGAGGAGGTCGGCCGGCCGCGTCAGTGAGCGTCGCCCGGCCCGGAAGCCCCGCGGGGCTCAGAGGGCGGAGCGCTCCCCCCGACTTGACTCACTCATCGTGCCCGTGACCGTGGTGACGCGCGAAGCAGCGTCCCTTCTTGGCGAGGCCGGGCGGGCACCACGCTGATCTCGGCTCCTCGTAGCGATACACGTGGTGCACCCTCGGCGCGGGATAGTAGTACTGGTATTCGTACACGACCACGGGCGCGCGCGGAGGGCTCACGACCACGACCTGCGGCTCGGGCTCGCGGTGGAAGATGCCGGTGCCAGACACGATCTGATTGAAGACGGCGAAGGCACCGAGCCCGAGCGCGGCGTCGGTCGCGGCCCCGGCGACGGCGAGCGTCGGAGCGACGAGCGTCGTCGCGAGCAGCACAGCGGCCAGCACGATCCCGGCACGTCGTCTCATGGCGTCCTCCTCACCAGGGCCGCAGCGGCCCTGCCCTGGGTCTCTGGCGCTTAGACGGCTGACCCGTGTGTCCTTATTCGGCCCCCGGCGCGGCGCCCGGCGGTGCCCCCCGTGCGATCGTGGGTGCCCTGATATCTGTGCGGCCGCGAGAGCGCGGCACACCGGCTCGAGTCGTCAACTCCCCGGATTCAGAGGCGCCGCCGCTCATGGGCCGTCCTGGCCCTGATCTTGCCCCACCTCCGTGCGACGGACGCAGATAGTCATCACCGTCCGGGAGGCTTGGCCTGGACCACACCCGGTGGCTCGCGCGGTCTTCGCTGGCGACATTGCTGATCCTCGCCGCAGCCGTTCGTGGCGCGGTGGCCGACGTCGTCTACCTGTACGACGATCTCGGGCGCCTGGTCAGGGTGATCCGCGAGGACGGCGCAGCGGCGAGCTATCACTACGACGCGGTCGGCAACCTCCTGCAGATCACGCGCGAGAGCGGGCTCGGCCAAACAACGCTCGTCGCTTCGACCTCGCGACCCAGCGGCGGCCAGGGCACCACGATCCCCGTCAGCCTCTCCGGAGCCAACCTCATCGGCGCCAGCGTCGTCTGCGCCGGCGCCGATCTCGTCGTGCAGAACCTCCGTACGGACTTCGACCAGCTCACCTTCGAGCTGGTCGTGAGTCGGGCCGCGCCGCTTGGACCGGCGGCGTGCGAGGTTCGCGGCCTGACGGTGGCGACCTTCCCCTTCACGGTCACGGCGCCGCCGGGCCCGACCTTCCTCGCGGGCCACGCGGTGAGCGTCAGGCCCGCCACGCCCCCGGCGAGCGTGGACCGCAACGTCGCGGCCGCGCTGAGCGTGGCGGTGGGCGCGGCCGGGACGACGTTCGCTGCGGCGCCAGGCGTCGCCGTGGCATGGGAGAACGGCAACCTCTTCACGGTGGAGTGACGCATGCGACGATCAGCAGGGACGATCCTCGGCCTCCTCGTTCTCGGCCTCGGTGTCACGAGCCCGGTCACGGCCCAGACGTTCTCGAGCGGCAGCACGGGCATCGACGGCGTCTTCGCGCCGACCACGGACACGACGCTCGCGCTGCCCGCGTCCGGGGTCTTCAACTTCACGACCATCAGCATTCCCGCCGGCGTGACCGTGCGCTTCGCACGAAACGCCTCGAACACCGCCGTGACGCTCCTGGCGAGCGGTGACGCGACGATCGCGGGCACGATCGAGCTCAGCGGGGGTGACGGCCACCCAGGAGCCAGCGGGACGAGCTTTGCGAATGCAGGAGGGGTCGGCGGCGCCGGAGGGTTCGACGGGGGCGCGGGCAGCAACGGCACCCTCGGCAACGTCGGCGGCGCAGGTCTCGGCCCCGGGGGCGGCCCCGGCGGCGGCGTGCCGTCCTTCTCGGCGGCAGGCGGCGGCGGCGGCTTCGGCACGGCGGGCCAGAGCGCGAGTGGCGGGGCCACGGCAGGAGGGCCCGCCTATGGGACACCCACGCTCTTGCCGCTGATCGGCGGCTCGGGCGGCGGCGGTGGTGGGGCGCCGCTCGGGCTCTCCTCCGGCGGCGGCGGGGGCGGCGCCGGAGCGATCGTCATCGCCGCGTCGGGCACCGTCACGCTCACGGGCACGATCCGTGCGCGCGGCGGCAATGGGGGCGCTCCGGCCGGTGGGGCGGCCGCCGGCGGCGGCGGCAGCGGCGGAGCGATCCGGCTCGTGGCGACCGCGCTCACCGGCAGCGGCGGGACGCTCGACGTCACGGGTGGGGCGGCGGGACAGGCGGGTGTCGGCGGGTCCGGCGGCGTGGGTCGGATCCGCCTCGAGGCCGCCCAGAACACCCTCGCCGTCGACGTCAGCGGCGTCACGCCCTCCGTCGACGTGGCGAGCAGCGTGATCCTGCCGACCGCGCCCACTCTGGCGATCATCGCCGTCGCCGGCGTGGCCGTGCCGGCGACCCCCGGCGCCTCCTACGCGACGCCCGACGTCGTGCTCCCGGCGACGACGGCCAACCCCGTGAGCATCGCGCTGGCAGCCGCCAACATCCCGCCGGGAACCACCGTGAGCGTGCAGGTGACACCGCGGGTCGGCGCGGCCAGCACGGCCACGAGCGCCGCGCTCGAAGGCTCGCTCGCCGCGTCGACGGCGACAGCGACCGTGACCCTGCCGACGACGCAGCCCGCGATCGTCAGCGCGACAGCGACGTTCGTCCTCAGCGCGGCGGCGGCCGGTGGGCCGGTGGTCGTCCAGGGCGAGACGGTCGAGCGCGTGCGGGTGACCACGACGCCTGGCGGAGGCTCCGTGGTGGCCTACCTCACGCGCACCGGGCGCGAGATCGTGCTGCCGGCACGGTAGCCATGGGACGCGGCTTCGCGATCACCCTCGCCTGGCTCGCCGTGGCGGTCGGCGCGCAGACGCCGCCGGTGTTGGCGGCGGCGTCGCGAGCGCCCGCCACCGTATCCGCTCGGTGCGCCGTCTGCCACCGCGGGATCGAGGATGCGCACCCGAAGCGCCCACTCGCGTGCACGACCTGCCATCGCGGTGACGCGCGGGCGACGGACGCACGGACGGCTCACCGCGGCATGTATGCGAACCCGTCGGATCTCCGTGTGGTCGCCCGCACGTGCGGAGCGACCGACTGCCACCGGGCGATCGCCGAGCGCGTGAAGGCCAACATCATGGCCCACCGCTCCGGGACGACGAGCGGCACGCTGTTCCCGAACGGCCTCCAGCCCACCAGGGAAGGCATGCGCTTCGCGCTCGCCCCCGTCGGAGTCGGCCCCCTCGAGCCCCTGCCGACCTTCGGGCAATCGGGCGACGTCTTCGTGGATCTGATCCGCAAGGAGTGCAGCTCCTGCCATCTGTGGACGCCGCCGACGGCCCTGCGCGGCAACTTCCGCGGGACGGGGTGCGTGGCCTGTCACATGCCCTACGCCGAGGACGGCAAGAGCCAGGGCGGCGACCAGGCGATGCCGAAGGGCAAGGTCGGCCGCCCGCTCCGCCACTCGCTCACGACGGCGATCCCGGTCACCCAGTGCGCGACCTGCCACCACGGCGGCTCCCGCGCAGCGATGAACTTCCGCGGGCTCATGGAAGCGCCGGCCGAGGGGCGGCACACCTTCGCCTACGATCAGGACCTCCTCCACGGCCACGCCTACACGCGCCAGACCCCCGACATCCACTTCGAGCGCGGCCTCGCCTGCATCGACTGCCACACCGAGCGGGAGATGCACGGGGACGGCCAGGTCTATCCGAAGCGCCACTATGAGGTCGAGGTCCGCTGCGAGAGCTGCCACGGCACCCCCGACCGACTCGCCACCGGACTGACGGCGCAGGGACGCCGGCTCCGGAACGTCTTCGTCGCCGCCGCGCCGAACCCGGCGGGGCTCGTCACGCTGGTCGGCAAGCTGACGCGTCGAGTGCATGCCGTTCCCCAGCTTTCGAGGCTCCCGAAGCAGCCGTCCGGGCACGACGCCCGGCACCTCGCCCGGACCGAGTGCTTCACCTGTCACACCGCCTGGGCGCCGACCTGCTACGGCTGTCACATCAAGGCGGACTACACCGTCTACCGCGCGCCGGTGAACGTCGCCTTCGACCACCTGAGTGGCGAGCACGCGACGCAGGGCTGGTTCCGCCTCACGCCGGGCGTGCGCTTCGCCGACCCGGAGCCGGTGCTCGGCGTCAACTGGCGCGGCAAGGTCGTGCCCTTCGTGCCGCGAGCCCAACCGCTCTTCACCTACGTGAATCCGGAGGGCAAGACGGAATACGCGTTCAGGAAGCTCGGCTTCGCGCACAACCCGATCGTCCCGCACACGGTGGTGCGCGCCTCGCGCACATGCGAGAGCTGCCACGGCAACCACCGCTCGCTCGGCCTCGGGATGTACACGAGCCGTGAGCACCCCAAGCTCGAGGAGTTCCACCAGCACCGCGACTTCCGCTGGGACCGGATCGTCGACGAGCGCGGCGTTCCCCAGCAGGCCACGACGGTCGAGGGGGCCCGGCCCCTGACGCGTGAAGAAATGGTCCGCCTGAAAGCGGCCCCGTACAAGCTCGCCACGCCTCCACGGCACCAGGACCCGCGATGATGCTGCTGACGCTCGTCCTCATCCTGTCGGGGATCTCGCTCGCCGAGGCTGCACAGCCCGTCTCGGCGCTCGCTCCCTTCGACACCTACGCCGACGGGTTCCACGACCTCCGTGGCATCGCGCTGGATGCGGCGGGGGCCGTGTTCGTCGCCGATCGCGACGCGGGCACGGTCACCAGGATCGGCGCGGATCTCGCCCGCACGGTGATCGCCTCGGGCCTCGAGCGCCCGATCGGCCTCGCCTTCGATCCCGACGGCCGTCTGCTCGTCGCCGAGGAGCGCGCCGGCCGGGTCGTGCGGATCGAATTCCAGGGCGCTCCGACACCCCTGCTGACCGACGTCAAGCAGCCGCGCTGGCTGGCCCTGCGCGACGACGGCACGCTCTACGTGGCCGCCCGCGCCCTCACCCGCGGCGCCGACGCCGAGCCCGACGACGAGTCGGCCGAGCCCGAGATGATCCTGGCCCTCACCGCCGATGGGCGGCGCGCCGTCTTCTCCGATGGATTCCGCGACCTGCAAGGGCTCGTCGCGAATCACGAGGCCGTCTGGGCCGTGAGCAGGGGCCGCCAGGGTGAGGACCCGGCCGCCGGTGTCGTCTACCGCATCGCCATCCTCGATGGCGGCGCCGGCTCGTCTGCGACACCACTGTCCGGCGCCGCGGTCGAGAAGCCTGTCGGTCTGGCGCGCGATCGGCTGGGCGCCCTCTGGCTCACGGCCAAGGAGCTGAGCCTGGCCGAGGACAAGTCCAAGCGGGTCGTGGCCAAGCTCGACGCATCCGGCGGCATCACGCTCTTCGCGCTGAACCTCGACGACCCCAAGGGCTTGGCGTTCGGCCGGGAGGGGCATCTGTACGTCGCCGATGGCGCTTCGGGCCGGGTGGTGCGGTTCCGCGCACCCGCCGCGCCGACCCTGAGGATGCCCTCCCTGACGCGCGAGTCGGCCATCACGGTGACGGGCACTACCGAACCCGACGCGCGCGTGGAGATCTTCGTCGAAGGCGCGCCGACGGCCGTGGCAACGGTGACGGCGGACTCGACGGGCGCCTTCTCGGCGCCGGTCGCTCTTCGAGCGAACGCCGCGAGCGCGCTCACGGTGTTCGCCACCGCCCACGGCGGGCACGGGCTCAGCTCGCCTCCCGCCGAGGCGATCGTCATCCACGATGACATCGGCCCGACGCTCGCCTTGCTCACTCCGCCCGCGGGGAGCCACGTGCGCGCGCAGATCGGCGTCGCCGCTCGCGCCGATGACGCCGGGAGCTGGGTGGCGAGCCTCGTGCTCACCGTCGACGCCCAGAACCTCGCGACCACCCTCACGCCGCCCGCGCCGGCCGCC
The DNA here is from genome assembly GCA_001790315.1 of Candidatus Rokubacteria bacterium RIFCSPLOWO2_02_FULL_72_37. Classification (GTDB taxonomy): domain Bacteria; phylum Methylomirabilota; class Methylomirabilia; order Rokubacteriales; family CSP1-6; genus GWA2-73-35. The sequence continues at coordinate 5,969 of MGCE01000007.1, forward strand.
ACGCTCGCCGCGACGGCCACCTGGGACACCGCGACGGTGCTCGACGGCGCTCACACTCTCGCGGCGACAGCCGCGGACCAGGCGGGCAACATGACCACCGCACCCCGCGTGATCGTCGTCGACAACACACCGCCGGAGACCATCATCACCGCTGGCCCGGCTCAGGGCGCCGAAGTCGGCACCGACGCGGTGACGTTCGGCTTCGCGGGGAGCGACAACCTCACGCCCTCGACGGGCCTCCTCTTCTCCTCGCGGTTGGACGGTGGTCTCTGGTCCGCCTTCGACTCCACGACGACGACCAGCCTGGCAGGACTCGCGGAAGGCGCTCACGTCTTCGAGGTGCGGGCGCGGGATCTCGCCGGGAACGAGGACCCGACCCCGGCGCGATGGAGCTTCAGCGTGCGCCTCGGGCCCGCCATCGCAAGCGTCGCTCCCGACGCCGGCCCAGTCGGGACGCTCGTGACCATCACCGGGGCGAATTTCGTCCCCGGCGCGACGTCGGTCATGTTCAACGGTCTCGGCGCCGCGGTCCGCACCGTCACGACGACGGAGATCACCACGTCGGTGCCGCTCGGCGCCACCGGCGGGCCCCTGACCGTCACCACGTTGGTCGGGTCGGTCGGTCATCCCTTCACGGTGACGCTGACGGGCGACTTCACCCTGACGGCCGTGCCGGCGACGGCCCGCGTGATCGCGGGCGACCGGACGTCCCTGAGCATCGGCGCCGGTGGACGCGGCGCCTTCACGAGCCTCGTGACGCTCTCCGTGCCGACGGTGCCCGCGGGGATGTCCGCGAGCTTGTCCCCGTCGCCATACGTCGCCCCCGGGGCCGGGGCCGTCCTGGAGCTCGCCGTGCCGCGTATGCTCGGCGCCGGCACGTACGGCGTGACGGTGATCGGCGAGGCACAGGTGGACGGTCACTCGATCACCCGCACCGCGGGCGTGAACCTCGACGTCCTGCCAGCCGACACCACCGCGATCACCGGGCGGGTGCTGACGGCCGACGCGGTACCGCAGGCCATCCCGGGGGTCACGGTGACGCTCGGCTCAGCCTTCACGCTGACCGACGCCGGCGGGAACTTCGTGCTCCTCGGCCCGCCCGCCGGCCCCAACATGCTCCTCGTCGACGGGCGGACCGCCTCGACGCCCACCGCGCAGTACCCGCCCGTCGAGGTCCAGATCGACGTCGCCGCGAGCGGGCCCACGCGCGTGCCGTTCGCCCTCTACCTGCCAGTGCTCGACACGGTGCACCCGGTCAGCCTGCCCCTCGACGGCAGCGGCTTCACGACGGCGGAAGTCAAGGCGACGACCCCCCTCATCCCGGGCCTCGTCGTCACGATTCCTCAGGGCACGCGGATCGTCGGCCCCGACGGGAACCCCGTCGCCCAGGTCACGATCACGCCTGTGCCCGTAGACCGCTCCCCGATGCCGTTTCCTCCTGGAGTGACGGCGCCGATGCTTTTCACGATCCAACCGGGCGGCGCGGTGCCCTCGCAACCCCTGCCGATCAGCTTTCCCAACGTCCAGAACGCGCCGCCCGGCAGCGGCGCCGATCTCTACTTCTTCGATCTCGCGACGGGCGCCTGGGCGGTCTGGGGCACGGGGACGGTGAGCGATGACCGCAGACAGATCGTGAGCGATCCGGGCGTCGGCCTGCCGCGCTTCGCGTGGCACTTCGCGTACTCCCTGGTGTCGCTCTCCGACCAGGTGCGTACCCGCGAGCCGGGCCGGGCGACGGCGGGCGAACCGGTGGATCTCCCCACCGGGCGCTTCGTCGCCCAGAAGACCGACCTCGTCCTCCCCGGGCGGATCCCGGTGGCCATTCAGCGCATGTACCGCAGCGAGAATTCCGCGGTCGGGCTCTTCGGCGTTGGCTGGACGCTCGACCTCTACGACACGCGGCTCACCACGGCCGGGACCAGCATGTCACTGGTCCTGCCCGACCAGAGCACGAGCCTGTTCGCGCCGAGCGGGCCGGGACAGTGGACGAACGCGCAGCAGACCTTCCTCCGCGGCGCCGTCCTGACCCAGCTCCCCGGGGATTTCCGCTTCCAGCTCCGCTCCAAGGACGGCACCGTCCACCGCTTCGAGCGGCTGCTCGGCTTCGCCGACGCGGCCGTGCTCGCCGCCATCACCGACCGGAATGGCAACACGGTGACGATCTCGCGCGTCCCGCAGTCCTTCCTCAACCACCGGATCACGGCCATCACCGAGCCGGCCGGGCGGGCGCTCACGCTCGGCTATGATGCGAGCGGGCGAATCACCACCGTGACCGACCCGATCGGGCGCCAGGCGCTGTACGCCTACGACGCGTTGGGGCGGCTCGAGACGGTGACCGATCCGGCCGGCGGCATCACCCGCTACACCTACGACGCGAGCCACCGCATCGCGACCATCACCGACCCACGGAACATCGCGTTCCTGAGGAACGAGTACGACGCGAACGGCCGGGTGATCCGCCAGACCCAGCCCGACGGTGGGGTCTGGGAGTTCGCGTACGGGCTCAACGGCACACTGGTCACCCAGACGACGGTGACCGATCCCCGAGGGAGCCCGACGACCTACCGGTTCAGCAGCCAGGGGTTCACGCTCTCCACGACCGACGCGCTCGGGCAGACGACGAGCTTCGAGTACGGCCCGGGGTCGAACCTGCTGCAGGCGACGACCGACCCGCTGGGTCGCCTCACGCGCTACGAGTACGACGCCGCCGGGAACGTGACACGCCTCGTCGACCCGGCGCAGCAGCCGTGGGCCTTCACCTATGAGCCGACGTTCAACCAGGTGAGCACCATCACCGACCCGCTGGCCCACGTCACGCGGCTCGAGTACGACGCCCAGGGCAACCTCCGGGTGCTCGAGGATCCGCTCACTCACCGTACGACCTTGGACTACAATGCCTCGGGGCAGGTGACACGCATCACGGACCCGCTGCAGCATCCGACGGCCTTCACGTACGATGCCGACGGCAATCTGGTCACGATCACCGATGCGCTCGGTAACACGACCGTCCGCCGCTGGGACCCGGTCTCCCGCTTGCTCGCCCAGACGGACCCGCGGGGGCGGACGACCACCTTCGCCTACGATGGTCTGAACCGCGTCGCCCGGATCCAGGACGCCCGGGGCGGGCTGACGGACTTCACCTACGACGGCAACGGCAATCTCCTCACGGTGACCGACGCGCGGGAGCACACGACCCGGTACACGTACGACGCGATGGATCGGGTCGAGACGCGCACGGATCCGGTCCAGGCGCCGGAGACCTTCGCGTACGACGGCATGGGCAACCTCACCCACCACACGGACCGCAAGCAGCAGCCGGCGACGTTCAGCTACGATGCCCTGAATCGCCGCACCGGCGCGGTCTACGTGGACGCGACCACGAGCGTCACGCACGATGCGGTCGGCCGCGTGATCCGCACGAGCGATTCAGCCGGCGGGACGCTCCAGAACATCTACGACCCGCTGGACCGGCTCCTCGCGCAGAGCACGCCGCTGGGAACGCTGAGCTACGAGTACGACGCCCTCGGACGGCGGACGCTGATGGCCGTGCCCGGTCAGCCCGTCACCACCTACGCCTACGACGACGCCTCCCGCCTCACGAGCATCACCCGGGGGAGCCAGGCGGTCGGACTCGAGTACGACGACGCCAACCGGCGGGCCCTGCTCACGCTGCCGAACCAGGTCTCGACGGAGTACCAGTACGACGCGGCCTCGCGGCTGACGGCCCTGATCTACCGCAGTGCCACAGGCCAGCTCGGGGAGCTGACCTACCAGTACGACCCGGCGGGCAACCGGACCCGCATCGGCGGCTCCTTCGCGCGTACGCTCCTGCCGGACGCCGTAGCGTCGGCGACCTACGACGCCGCCAACCGCCAGCTCACGTTCGGCAGCCTGATCCTCTCCTACGACGCCAACGGCAACCTCGTGGGCGACGGCCCTGCGACCTACACGTGGGACGCGCGCGATCGGCTCGTCACCGTGGATGGCCCCGGCACCGTAACCAGCGTTCAGTATGATCCGCTGGGCAGGAGGAACCGGACGGCCATCAACGGCACTGAATCGCGTTCCGTCTACGATGGCCCCAATCCGGTCCAGCAACTCGACGGTGCCGGTGGCGTGGCCACTCTACTGACAGGCCTCCGCATTGACGAGCACTTCGCCCGCACGGACGCAGCGGGCTCGAGAATCCTAATCACGGATAGCCTCGGCTCCACGCTCGCGGAGGCAGACGCCTCCGGCACTGTCCAGGCGCAGTTCACGTACGAGGCTTTCGGAAAGACCGGCGTCGCCGGCACCACCAGCAACCCGATCCGGTTCACCGCGCGTGAGCACGAGAGCGCGCTGGGCCTGTACGATTACCGCGCGAGATGGTACTCGCCGCGGACGCACCGGTTCCTCAGCGAGGATCCTATCGGTTTCCTCGGCGGGATCAACTCGTACCGCTACGTCGACAACAATCCACTGTCACATCTCGATCCCTTCGGTCTCAAGACAACCGTCTACTACTATCCGCCCGGAGTCCACGGCGGCTTCCAGCACAATGCAATCCAGGTCGGCTCCGGGCCCGCTTACGGCTTCTACCCGAAACGAGAGTTTCGCGAACAGTCTTGCTGCGAGGTTGTCCCTGGGGAGATCCGGCGGGACGACCCACGAGGGGCGTGGTCTAGGCGTGAGATCGACACGAGCCCCGAGCAGGAGGCCAGGATCTCGGACTTCCTCCAACGCCACCTGCAGGTCCAGAGCCTGGGCGTGCTGTTGCCGTATCAGGCGGTTGGATTCGGAGCGCGAAACTGCGCTATCTTCGTGTCCGCCGCCCTTCAGGCAGGGGGGTTACAGGTTCCGACGGTTCGCGTTCCTGAGTTCCTGATGCTCTTCGGAGTACCAAGGAACTCTCCCGCCTATTCTGTTCTCCCTTCGCTGATGCCGTGAGCGCGCCGTTGGTTGCATGCGAGAAGGGGGCGCGCCCGAGATGAGATTCAGACGGTTTGTGGCGTTCTGGGCTATCGCTGGCCTCGTCATTCCCATCGCCTTCTTGGTTACTGTCGAGCTTGTCGCGCTGCTGGGTGCGCTCTTTGGCGTCTCCCCTGGCGCGATGGTGATCATGGCGATGATCGCGGTTCTACGGCTCTTCCTGTGGCCAACGCAGATCATGTTCATCGGCTTCCATGGTTCGCCCGGGCGAGACATCCTGCTGGCCAACGCTGTCTCGGTCATTCTCAATATCGTGCTCTACTGCGTGCTCGGCAGCGTCATCTGGTCCATCCGCAGCTGGTCAAGAAGAGCGAGGCCGCGGCGCGAGTAACCCGGTCACAGGGAGGCCCGAGAGCTGCGAGAGCCCTACTTCGGCGGGGCGTCCCCGAGGGCGACGATGACGAGCGACCCGTGAGTGTCGACCGGGCGCACCCCGCGCCCGTACGCGGCCACCCCCTCGCAGAGCCATCCGACACAGGGCGTGCGCGGGTCCACCTCGTTGCGGATGGCCGCCCACTCGCGGCTCGCGGCCGAGCCCAGGGCCCGGTGGCGCGCGCTCGACTCGATGACGAGCACGAGCCGCGCAGCGTCGCCCTCGAGCCGCTTGAGCGCGGCGGCCGCCGCGTCGAGGGAGCCCTGGATGAGCACTTCACGGTCGGGCAGCGGATCGCTCGCGGCGAATCCCTCGGCGAAGCCCAGGCCCGTCGAGTAGTTCGCCTCGAGGCAGGCGGCGCTCGCGACGGGCTCGCTCGACGACGAGCCGTACACGGTCGGGGACGACAGCACGCTGCACACGGTGCGCATCTTCGGGCCCATGAGCACCCGCCACGGCGCCAGGAACTGCTCGGCGGGCGAGCCGAGGCCGGGACGCACGAAGGCCAGACCCAGGCCGCGCGGGTAGCGCATCCTGAAGGGCCAGCCCGCCAGGATGAGCCGGGCGATCCCCTGGCTGGCCTCGGTCAGGCTCCCGCCCGGAGCCGCGGCCACGCCGCTCACCGCTCCCTCGCTGTTGGCGAGGCAGATGACCAGGGCGCCGTTGCCAACCGCACCGTTGTGCGTGAGGATCGCCGCCGTCGTCCCGCCGGCGACGCCGACAGGGCCCAGCGCGCCGCGGATCATCGGCACCGCGTCCTGTGTCGGCATGCCCGCCGTCACGAGCAGGACCAGGTCGGGTGGCGCGCCGTGCAGGCCGGTGCGCGCCATGGCCGTCGCGCGAACAACAGCCCAGATGGTGTCGGGATGGGAAGAGAAGCCCACGCCAACCCTCAAGACCCTGCCCGTCGCGAGCTCGGCAGCTGTCAGCGCAATCTGTTCGATCATGGATTTCCGAGAAATGCAGGCGGAATGCCAACTCTAAACCCCTGAAATCACTGAAGCCGGAAAGGCGGGTTGACCGAGAGGAGTGTCAGTTCGTCAACGGTGCGTGCCGTTCCCTACAACACCCCGTACTCCTTGAGGCGCCGATAGATCGTACGCCGCGAGATGCCGAGCGCCTTCGCGGCCGCCTCCTTGTCGCTGCGGTAGAACGCCAGCGCGCGCAGGATCAGCTCCTTCTCGACATCGGCAAGCTGTGGGATCGCACCGGCCGTCGCCGTGGCGCTGGGCGTCGCGATGCTGGGACTCAGCGTCGGGAGATCGGCGAGCGTGATCTGCTCGTGCGCGCCCATCGCGTACGCTCGCTCGACCAGATTCTCGAGCTCGCGCACGTTGCCGGGGAAGTCGTAGACCTCCAGCGCCGCGAGGGCCTCCGGGGTGATGCCGCGGACGTCACGGCGGAAGCGGCGATTGAAGCGGCGCAGGAAGTGGTTCACGAGGGCCGGGATGTCCTCGCGCCTGGCGCGAAGGGGCGGCAGGCTGACCCGCACGACGTTGAGGCGGTAGTAGAGGTCCTGGCGGAAGCGCCCGTCGGCGATCGAGCGGTCCAGGTCCCGGTTGGTCGCGGCGATCACGCGCACGTCCACCGGGTAGGCCTTGGTCGACCCGACGGGGCGCACCTGCATCTCCTGCAGAACGCGCAGGAGCTTCACCTGGAGCGCGGGGGACAGCTCGGCGATCTCGTCGAGGAAAATCGTCCCGTCGTTGGCGCCCCGGAAGAGGCCGAGCGCATCGGAGACCGCACCCGAGAAGGCTCCGCGCACGTGACCGAAGAATTCGGATTCGAGCAGGTCCTCGGGGATCGCGCTGCAGTTGACGGGGAGGAAGGGGCCCTTGGCGCGCACCGAAAGACGATGGATCGCGGCGGCGACCAGTTCCTTTCCCGTCCCGCTCTCGCCTTCGATCAGCACGGGCGAATCGGTGGCGGCGACCTTGGCGATGATCTCCTTCACGCGCTCCATAGGCGTCGAGCCACCGACGAGCTCGTTGACCGTCAGCTCCTCACCCAGGCGCGCGCGCAGCGACTGGACCTCGCCTTTGAGGAACTTGCGCTCGGTCACCCGGGCCATGAGATGCCGGAGTTCGTCGAGGATCAGGGGCTTGGAGAGATAGTCGTACGCCCCCTCCTTCAAGGCCTCCACCGCCGAGGCGATCGTCGGGTACCCGGTCATGATGACGACCTCGATGGAGTCGTCGTGCTTCTTGATCTCCTTGAGGAGGTCGAGGCCGCTCGTGTCGGGCATGCGGATGTCGGTGATCGCGGCGTCGTACATCTCCGTGCGGAGCGCGTCGAGGGCCTCACGCGCGTTGCTCGCCGTCGTCACCTGATAGCCCCATTGCGTCAGCGCTTCGCGCAGGAGCCTCAGGATCGATGGCTCGTCATCGACGACCAGGATCTTGGCAGCTTCCATGGGTTCCCGACACTGTAGCACGGCCCCGGTGTCAGACTGTCAAGGTATTCGCGTGCGGACGTTGCGCCACAGGATCAGGCATGTTAGCGTTGGAGTTGACTTTTTCATCGAGGAGAGGCCGTGCATGGCTGACGCCGCGACGATCCACCTGACCGAGCAGAACTTCGACGACGCTCTGGCCAAGCAGAGCGGCCTGATGATGGTCGACTTCTGGGCGGAGTGGTGTGGACCCTGCCGGACCGTCGCGCCGGTCCTCGAGGAGCTTGCCAGGGACTCCCAGGGCCGCGTCACGCTCGCCAAAGTGAACGTGGACGAGAACCCGGGGCTGGCTGCCCGGTATGGGATCCGTTCGATCCCGACGATTCTCTTTGTGAAACAGGGCAAGGTGGCCGATCAGGTGATCGGCGCAGTGCCCCGGGCGAAGATCAAAGAGAAGCTCGACACGCTCGCCTGACCTGCCCCTGGGGCGGGGACCGCATTAGTACATCCGGTATAAGCATCCCGTCGCTCTCGCCGAGCCGCGAGGAGTTCCGGAGTCTCGCGGGACAGGGTAACCTCGTGCCCGTCTTCGCCGAGCTGCCGGCGGACCTCGACACGCCCCTCTCTGCGTACCTGCGCCTCCGACCGGGGCCATACTCGTTCCTGCTCGAGTCGGTCGAGGGGGGCGAGGTGTGGGCGCGCTACTCCTTCCTGGGCGCCGAGCCGCTCATGGTGCTCACGGGCAAGAACGGCCGCGTCACCCTCCGGCGGGCCGGCAAGACCGAGCGCCTGCCCGACGGTAGCCCCCTCGACGCCGTCCGCGAGCTGTTGCGCCAGTTCAAGCCCGTGCCGGTGCCCGGCTTGCCGCGCTTCCAGGGCGGCGCCGTCGGTTACCTCGCGCACGACATGGTCCACCACATGGAGCGGCTGCCGCGCACCACCAGGGACGACCTCGGCCTGCCGGACGCCGTGTTTCTCTTCACCGATACCCTGCTCGTGTTCGACAACCTGCGCCACCGGCTGCTCGTGATCGCCAACGCGGTGATCGACCGCCGCGATCCGGCCGCCCTCGATCGCGCCTACGACCGGGCCGCCGTGCGCATCGGGATGACGCTCGCGAAGCTGGCGCGCCCCGCCCGTGCGCCCGCCCCGCTCCACCTCACGCCGCCGGCGGCGCTCCTCGCCCTGGGAGAGGAGGGCTTCACGACGACGATCAGCGAGGCGGACTTCACGGAGGCGGTGCGCCGCGCCAAGGAGCACATCGCCGCCGGCGACGCCTACCAGATCGTCCTCTCCCGGCGGCTCGACTGCCGCCTGACGGCGGACCCGTTCACGGTCTATCGCGCGCTGCGAACGATCAACCCCTCCCCGTACCTCTTCTTCCTGCGGCTCGGACCGACGACGATCGTCGGCTCGTCCCCCGAGGTGCTCGTGCGCGTGGAAGGCGATCGCGTGGATCTCCGGCCGATCGCGGGCACACATCCACGCGGCGCGACCGACACCGAGGACCGCGAGATCGAGACGGCGCTCAAGACGGACCCGAAGGAGCGCGCCGAGCACGTGATGCTCGTGGACCTGGGACGGAACGACGTCGGGCGCGTTTCCGAGCTCGGCTCGGTCAAGGTCACCGAGTTCATGGAGGTCGAGCGCTACTCGCACGTCATGCACCTGGTGAGCCACGTGACCGGCACGCTCAGGGCCGGCACCGATGCGCTCGACGTGCTCCAGGCGTGCTTCCCGGCGGGGACGCTGACGGGCGCTCCGAAGATCCGCGCCATGGAGATCATCGACGAGCTGGAGCCGACGCAGCGCGGACCGTATGGCGGCGCGGTGGGCTACGTCTCCTATTCGGGGAATCTCGATTCGTGCATCACGATCCGCACGGTCGTCTGTCACGGGCGGCGCGCGTCGGTCCAGGTGGGCGCCGGGATCGTCGCCGACTCGGACCCGAAGACCGAGTGGCTCGAGACGATGTCCAAGGCGCGCGGCATGGTGCTCGCGCTGCGGATGGCTTCGGGAGCCGGACGGCGATGATCCTCGTCATCGACAACTACGACTCCTTCACCTACAACCTCGTCCAGTACCTCGGCGAGCTGGGCGCCCGGATGGAGGTCCTGCGCAACGACGCGATGGACGTGGATCGACTCGCCGGCATGCAGCCCGAGCGGGTCGTGATCTCGCCGGGGCCCGGCACCCCGGATCAGGCGGGAGTCTCGATCGAGTTGATCCGGCGGCTCGGGCCGACGACACCGATCCTCGGCGTGTGTCTCGGCCATCAGGCGATCGGCCGCGCGTTCGGGGCGACCGTCGCGCGCGCGCGCACCCAGATGCACGGCAAGACCTCGACGATCCGCCACGACGGCCGCGGCGTGTTCGCCGGTCTCGACAACCCCTTCGTCGCGACGCGCTACCACTCGCTCGCCGTCATGCGCGACACCGTGCCCGAGGAGCTCGAGGTCACGGCCGAGGCAGAGGACGGCGAGATCATGGGGATCCGCCACCGCCGGTGGCCGATCGAGGGCGTCCAGTTCCATCCCGAGTCGATCCTGACCGTCGAGGGGAAGAAGCTCTTGAAGAACTTCCTCTCCGTGGCCTCGCGGTGAGCGCGGCTCGGCCAACCGAGCGCTCGCTGATCGAGCTCATCCGCCGGGCCGCCCCGCCGGCAGCCGGGGTGCGGGTGGGAATCGGCGACGACTGCGCCGTGCTCGAGCCGAGCCCGGGCAGCGTCCTGCTGGCCACGACCGACCTGCTCCTCGAGGACGTGCACTTCCGTCGGCGATGGGCCCGCCCGCGCGACGTGGGGTGGAAGTCGCTCGCGGTGAACCTCTCCGACATCGCGTCGATGGGCGGCCGTCCGCGATGGGCGCTCGTCGCCCTCGCGTGTCCTGAGAACGTGACGACCGACGAGGCTGCGGCGTTCTGGGCAGGCGCGCTCGACCTCGCGGCGGAGCACGCCGTCGCCGTGGTGGGCGGCGACACGGCCGCGTCGCCCCACGGGTGGGCCGTCAACGTGACCGTGCTCGGCGAGGCGGTGCGGCCGCCGTTGCTGCGGTCCACGGCGCGTCCCGGAGACGTGATCGCGGTCACCGGCGTTCTGGGACGCTCGGCGGCCGGGCTGGCACTGCTCGAGGACCCGGATGCGGCGGGCCCTCTCGGTGCGGAGGCGCGCGCGGACGCCACAGGGGCCCATCTGCGGCCGCGGCCACGCGTCCGCGAGGGCCAGTGGCTCGGCGCGGCCGGCGGCGTGACGGCGATGATCGACCTCTCCGACGGCCTCGCCACGGATCTGGGCCACATCGTCGAGGAGAGCGGCGTGGGGACACGCGTCGAGCTTCAGCGCCTGCCCGTGGCCGCGAGCGCGTGCGCCGTCGCCGCGGCCCTCGGGCGCGACGCCCTGGCCTGGGCGACGAGCGGTGGCGAGGACTATGAACTCCTGCTCACCTGCGCTCCTGACGCCTACACGCGCCTGGCGACCGGGCTCGAGACTGCGACGGGCACGCCGCTCACCGCGATCGGGGAGATCATGACCGCGGACGCCGGCCTCCGCTGGACCGACGCCTCGGGGCGCGAGATCCCGGTCGGGCCGGGCTTCGAGCACTTCGTGACAGGGCGCTCACGTGTCTGACGGCGTCCTCGCCCGTCTTCTCGCGCTGGGGATGCTCGTCGTGTGCTCTGCCGTCTTCACGGGCGCGGAGGCGGCCTACTTCTCGCTCGGGCGAGCCCGTCTCAGGCGTCTGGCGCAGCGCCAGGCCGGCGACACGACCCCCGAGAAGCTGATCGACCGTCCGCACGACCTGCTGGTCACCCTTCTCGTCGCGATCACGGTCATCAACATCGGCGCCTCGGCCCTCGCCGCCGACATCGCCGATGAGGTCTTCGGCCACCGGCTCGGCCTGGCCGTGCAGATCCTGGGGACCATCCTGATTCTCACCACCTTCGGCGAGGTGCTGCCGATGACGCTCGCGGTGAAATCCCCCGAGCGTTTCCTGGCGTTCGTGCATCGCCCGGTCGCCTGGCTCGGCACCCTGCTGGCGCCGGTCCGTCTGGCGCTCGGCGGTCTCACCGCGCTCACCGTGCGGCTCGCGGGCCACGAGCGACGGGAGGGCCCCGAGCTCACCGAGGAGGAGCTGCGAACTCTCGTCGACGTGGGTGCCAGCGAGGGGATCGTCGAGCGCGAGGAGCGCGAGATGATCCACAAGGTCTTCGAGCTCGAGGACACGCTCGTGCGCTCGGTCATGGTGCCGCGCACGGACATGTTCTGCCTCGACATCGAGACCCCGGCCGATACGATCCTGCCCGCGCTCCGCGAGCACCTGCACTCGCGCGTCCCCGTGTACGAGGGCTCGATCGACGTCATCATCGGCATCCTCTACACGAAGGATCTGCTCCCGCACGTGGGCGGCCTCCCGGCGGGATTCGACCTGCGCGCTCACCTCCACCCCCCGTACTTCGTGCCAGAGTCCAAGCGCGCCGATGGGCTGCTGCAGGAGTTCCAGGCCAAGAAGCTCCACCTGGCGATCGTCGTCGACGAGTACGGCGGGACGGCCGGCCTGGTCTCGCTCGAAGACCTGCTGGAGGAGCTGGTCGGAGAGATCCAGGACGAGTTCGATGAGCCCGAGCGGCTCCTCCAGCGGGTCGACGCGACCACCTTCCGGGTGGCCGGCAAGCTGCCGATCGACGAGCTGAATGCGGCCACCGGCCTCCACCTCTCGAACGAGGGCTACGACACGGTCGGCGGCTGGGTGCTCGACCTGTTCGGCCGCGTGCCGCGCAAGGCCGAGCGCATGGAGACGCCGGAGCTGTCCGTCACGGTCGAGAAGGTCGAGCGCACGCGGATCGTCGAGGTGCTCGTCGCGCTGCGCCGGCCCGCATCGGAGGAGGTCGCGGCATGATGCTCCTCTGGCTCGCCGCCGCGTGCCTGCTCGCCACGATGTTCTTCTCGGCCGCCGAGATGGCGTTCATCGCGGCCAATCGCCTGCGCCTGCGCCACGCGGCCGAGGCCGGAAGCGGAACCGCGGCGAGCTACCTCGAGGCGTTCCGGCAGCCCGAGCGGACCCTGTCCACCGCGATGATGGGCGTGACCATCGCCCACATCGTCGCCTCGTCGACCGCGACGTGGAGCCTCCTGCCGGTCCTCGGCAAGTGGGCGCCGCTCGTCGTCACCGCCGGGCTCACGCCAGTGATGCTGGTGTTCGGCGAGATCATCCCGAAGGCGATCGCGCGCGAGTGGTCCACCACGCTCATCCTCCGCCTCTACTGGCCGCTCACCT
>MGCE01000007.1:19008-35903 GCA_001790315.1 Candidatus Rokubacteria bacterium RIFCSPLOWO2_02_FULL_72_37
CTGCGACTCGTCGGCGCTCGCGAGCTCGACGCCCGCGCCTTCGTCTCGCGCGAGGAGCTCAAAGCGCTCCTCCAGCTCGAGCCCGGCGAAGCCGACGTGACGACGCAGGAGGCGGAGATGATCGACAAGATCTTCGACCTCGGCGACACGACGGTGCGCGAGGTCATGGTCCCCCTCGTCGAGGTCACGATGCTGCCGGACACGGCCACGCCGCAGGAGGCGATCGCGGTCATCCACCAGCGCGGGTTCTCGCGCATTCCGGTCTACCGCCAGCGCCAGACCGACATCGTCGGCGTCGTGGCCGCGATGGACCTGCTGAGCCGCGGCGCGCAGGCGGCGTCCCTGGACGAGCTCAAACGGGTGCCGTACTATGTGCCGGAAACGAAGCGCATCGACGACCTGCTCCGCGAGATGCAGCGGGCCAGGACGCACATGGCGGTGGTCGTCGACGAGTACGGCGGCTCCACCGGCGTGGTCACGCTCGAGGACGTCCTCGAGGAGATCGTCGGCGAGATCCAGGACGAGCATGACCGGACGCCCGCGTCGGTGGAGCGCCTGCCGGACGGGAGTTACTTGATCCAGGCGCGCACCAACGTCGACGAGCTCAACGAGGCGCTCGACTGGAATCTGCCCAAGGAAGACTACGAGACGGTCGCCGGGCTCGTCCTGGCGACGGTGCACCGCATTCCGAGGAAAGGCGAGGAGTTCCAGGTGCCCGGCTACGCGATCACGGTACTCGAGGCCGATGCTCGCCGGGTGACGGTGGTCAAGATCGCGCCGATCTCGGGCGCCGCCACACCCCAGGGAGGGAACTGAGAATGGCCGGCAGAATGGTGGAGTTCTCGACGAACGGGATCAAGACGTCCGCCTACCTCGCGACCCCGCCCGCCGGCAAGGGGCCGGGCGTCATCGTCATCCAGGAGTGGTGGGGGCTCGTCGGCCACATCAAGAACGTGTGCGACCGGTTCGCGGGCGAGGGATTCACAGCGCTCGCGCCCGACATGTACCACGGAAAGACGGCGAACGAGCCGGACGGAGCCCAGAAGCTGTTCATGGCCCTCAACATCGCCCAGGCCGAGAAGGACCTGCGCGGCGCCGCGCAGTATCTCGCCGAGTATTCGGCCACGCAGAAGCTCGGCGCGGTCGGCTTCTGCATGGGAGGGCAGCTCGCGCTGTTCGCGGCGACGCTCAACCCGCGCGTCGGCGCGTGCGTGAACTTCTACGGGATCCACCCGAACGTCAAGCCCGACTACTCGAAGCTCTCGGGACCGGTCCTGGGGCTGTTCGCCGAGAACGATGCGTTCGTCACTCCGCAGGTCGCCCGCGACACCGAGGCGGCGATCACGAAGGCCGGCAGACAATCGGAGATCCACATCTATCCCGGGGCGAATCATGCCTTTTTCAACGACGAGCGCCCCGACGCCTACAACAAGCCGGCCGCCGAGGACGCTTGGAAGCGAACGCTCGCCTTCTTCCGTCGGCATCTGAAGTGACGCAGACGGCCGGAATTCCTACGCGGACGCGGACGCGGTCTTTTCCTTCTTCTTGCGTTTTCCGGAGGCGCCCGCCTCGCCCTTCGGCGCCTTCTCCTTCTTCTCCGCTCGCCGCTCCTTCTCCTTCGGCGTCTCGACCCGGTCGACGAGCTCGAGCAGGACCAGCGGCGCGTCGTCACCGGGGCGCCGACCGGCCTTGATGATCCGGGTGTAGCCGCCGTTCCGCTCGCCGAAGCGCGGAGCGATGGTGCCGAAGACCCTGCCCACCACCTCGATGTCCGGAACCATCGCCAGCACCTGCCGGCGCGCGTGGAGGCTGTCGCGCTTGGCGAGCGTGATCATCCGCTCGGCAAGGCCGCGCACGGCCTTGGCTTTCGCCTCAGTCGTCTGAATGCGCTCGTGACGGAAGAGCGCGACGAGCAGGTTGCGGAACAGCGCCCAGCGGTGCTGGGTGAGCCGTCCGAGCTTGAAACCGTCCTTGCGGTGCCTCATCGAGCTACCCCTTTTCCGATCGTGATCCCCACGCCGCGCCCCCGGTTACCGCGCCACGCCACGACCGAGCGCGCCGAGCACGTTCGGATCGATGCGCATGCCGAGCGACAACCCCAAGGCCGCCAGCGCCGTCTTGATCTCGTCGATGGACTTCTCGCCGAGGTTCTTCACGTGCTCGAGGTCCGCCTCGCTCTTCTGGACGAGGTCGACCACCAGGTTGAGGTCGGCATTCTTGAGCGCGTTGATGGCGCGAGCCGGGAGCGTCAGTTCTTCGAGCGTCTTGGCCAGGGCGTCGCGCAGGTAGGCCTCGCCGGAGGCCTCCGGGCCTTCCTCGTCGGCATCGTGGACGCCGGCGGCGAGTGGGCGGAAGTGCTCCTCGAGATACGTCGCCGCGCGAGTCAGCGCATCATCCGGGCTCACCGTGCCGTTGGTCCAGATCTCGAACACGAGCTTTTCGTAATCGGTGATCTTCCCCAGGCGCGACATCTCGACGTTGTACGAAACTCGGGTGATCGGTGAGTACGCCGAATCCAGCGCGATCGCGCCGGCGGGCGGCGCCACCCGCTTGCGATCCGCGCTCTCGTAGCCACGACCCACGCCGACGCCGATCTCGATTCCCACGCGCGCCGTCGACTCGATCGTGAACAGATGGATCTCCGCGTTTGCAACCTCGAGATCCGTCTCGGGGACATCCGCACCCGTGACGACCTTCGGCCCTGTCACGTCGATGCGCACGATCTTCGCCTCGCCCGAAGGCACCTGGATCACCAGCTTCTTGAGATTCAAGAGCACGTCGACCGTACTCTCCTTCACACCCGGGATCGGCGTGTCCGCGCTGCGCACGCCGTCGATGCGCACCCACGCGATCGCGGCGCCGGGCACGATCGCCAGCAGAGTGCGCCGCAGCGAGTTTCCGACGGTCAGGGCGTAGCCCTTCTCGAACGGCTCGGCGACGAGTCGGCCGTAGCGGTCGCTGAGGATCTCCCACTCGATCTTCTTCGGCTTCTGGAACGGAATCCGTGGCATGCTGTTCGCCTGCTCTTCCCTACTTGCTGTACAGCTCGACGATGAGCTGCTCGGTGACCGGAATCTGGATGTCGTCACGGAGCGGCAGGCTCCGGACGACCCCTTTCTTCTCGTTCGGGTCGAGCTCGAGCCAGGGCGGCACCTGCCCTCGCCCGGCGTTCACGTTGTCGTCCACCCGCGCCTGCATCTTCGACGTCGGTCGCAGCTGTACCGTGTCCCCGACCCGGACGATGTACGAGGGGATCGAGACCTTGCGTCCGTTCACCTGGAAGTGGCCATGCGCGACCATCAGGCGGCCCTCGCGGCGAGACGCCGCGAAGCCGAGCCGGTGAACCACGTTGTCGAGACGGAGCTCGAGCAACCGCAGGAGGTTCTCGCCCGTCACACCTTTCTGTGACTCGGCCCACTGAAAGTACCTGCGGAACTGGTTCTCGAGGACACCGTAGATCCGCTTCGCCTTCTGCTTCTCGCGCAGCTGCACCCCGAACGCCGTCAGCTTCCCCCGGTTGAGGCCATGCTGTCCCGGCGGGTAGTTGCGCCGTTCGATCGCGCACTTGTCCGTGAAGCAGCGCGCACCCTTCAGGAAGAGCTTCTGCCCTTCACGCCGGCAGAGCCGGCACTTCGCGTCGCGATACCGTGCCATCGTCGCCTCCTACACCCGGCGCCGCTTCGGCGGGCGGCACCCGTCGTGCGGAATCGGCGTCACGTCACGGATCGCAGTGATCTCCAGCCCCACCGCCTGCAACGAGCGGATGGCCGCCTCACGGCCCGCGCCCGGGCCCTTCACGAACACTTCGACCTGCTTGAGCCCGTACTCCATGGCTTTCCGAGCGGCGAGCTCCGCCGCCGTCTGGGCGGCGAACGGCGTGCTCTTGCGCGAGCCCTTGAACCCCGCGCTGCCGGCGCTCGACCAGGACACGACGTTGCCCGTCTTGTCGGTGAGCGTTACGATCGTGTTGTTGAACGTGGCCTGGATGTGGGCCACGCCCGTGCGGACTTCACGCCGTTCGCGGCGCTTGCCGCCCTTCTTCCGTGGTGTCGCTTTTGCTTCCTCGGCCATGCCTCACGCTCCTGCCTTCTTGGGTGCGGCGCTCACCGCGGGCGCCGCCGCCGGCTTCTTCTTCACCATCACACCACGGCGTGGACCTTTGCGGGTCCGCGCGTTGGTGTGCGTGCGCTGCCCACGCACCGGGAGGCCTCGGCGATGCCGGATCCCTCGATAGGACCCGATGTCCATGAGGCGCTTCACGTTCATCGACACCTCGCGACGCAGGTCCCCCTCGACCTTGAGATCGCGTTCGATGATCTCGCGAACACGCCCGACCTCTTCCTCGGTCCACGTCTTGACCCGCCTGTTGGGGTCGACGGCGGCCCGCTCGAGGATCCTCCTGGCCATCGCACGTCCCAGGCCATAGATGTACGTGATCGCGACTTCGCCCCTTTTCTCACGGGGAAGATCCACTCCGGCCACTCGTGCCATACGCCGCCTCCGCTCTCAGCCCTGCCGCGCCTTGTGCCGCGGGTTCTTGCAGATGATGCGCGTCACGCCCTGGCGCCGCACGATTTTGCAGTGCTCGCAGCGCACCTTGACGGATGGTCGCACTTTCATGTCGTCGCTCGTCTCCTACTTGAACCGGTACGTAATCCGCCCGCGCGTCAGATCGTACGGAGACAGCTCGACCTTGACACGGTCGCCGGGCAAGATCCGGATGAAGTTCATGCGCATCTTGCCGCTGACGTGCGCGAGCACCCGGTGGCCGTTCTCGAGTTCCACCCGGAACATCGCGTTGGGCAGCGGCTCCACCACCGTCCCCTCGACTTCGATCGCGTCTTCTTTCGTCATCTCCGCGTCAATACCTCGGGACCGTGTTCGGTCACCGCGATGGTGTGCTCGAAGTGGGCGGCGAGGCTTCCATCCCGGGTCACCGCCGTCCATCCGTCATCGAGAATCGTGACCTCCCAACTACCCATCGTGACCATCGGCTCGATTGCCAGCACCATGCCCGGTCTGAGCTCCGGTCCTCGCCCGGGCTCGCCGAAATTCGGCACCTGCGGCTCCTCGTGGAGCGCCCGGCCGATGCCGTGCCCGACGAACGCGCGCACCACCGAGAACCCGTGAGTCTCGACGTGCGACTGCACCGCGTGGGAGACATCGCTCAGTCGCCGACCCCTGCGACATTCGGCGATGGCGCGCTCCAGGCTCTCGCGCGTCACGTCGAGCAACCGCTGGACGTCCGCCGGAATCTCGCCGATCGGAAGCGTGAACGCGCAGTCCGCATAATAACCGTCCACGATACACCCGAGATCCAGGCCGACGATGTCGCCTTCCTTGATCCGCCGCTGAGCGGAAGGAATCCCATGAACGACCTCGTCGTTGATCGAGACGCACACCGTCGCCGGGAAGCCCCGGTAGCCCTTGAACGCGGGTTGCGCACCTCGGCTCGCGATGAAGGTCTCGACGTCCTCGTCGATCTCGAGCGTGGAGATCCCCGGCGTCACGATCTCGCGCAGGCGTTCCACGACGTCGGCGAGAACACTCCCGGCACGGCGCATGATCTCGATCTCGCGTGCAGACTTCAGCACGATCACCAGGCGCCCCTGGCCGCCTCGCGGACGGCCTCGCGGATCCCGTCGATCGGCCCCTCGCCGCGCACCGACACGAGCAGGCGCTGTCCGCGATAGTAGTCGAGCAGCGGCGCCGTCTGTCGCGCATAGACCTCGAGACGCTTCCGGACCGTCGCCTCGCTGTCGTCATCGCGCTGGTAGAGCGCGCCGCCACACCTGTCGCAGACGTCGGTCTTCGCGGGTGGCGCCGAGCTCACGTGGTACGTCGCCTGGCACTGACGGCAGACTCGTCGGCCGGTGAGCCGTCGCAACAACTCGGCCTCCGACACGTCGAAGAAGATCACCGCGTCGAGCGCCCGGCCGCTGTCCGCGAGCACCCGCCCCAGCGCTTCGGCCTGCGCGATGGTCCGCGGGAAGCCGTCGACGATGAAACCCTTCGACGCATCGAGCGCGTCGAGGCGCTCACGCATCAGGCCGACGATCACGTCGTCGGGCACGAGCGCTCCCTGGTCCATGTAGACCTTGGCCGCGAGCCCGAGCGGCGTCATCGCCGTCACGGCCTCGCGGAGCATGTCGCCCGTCGCGAGGTGCGGCACACCCCACTCACGCGCCAGCTCTCGCGCCTGCGTGCCCTTCCCCGCGCCGGGTGGTCCGAGGAACGCGACCCGCATGCTCACCCGCGCGCGAGCGCGCCACGCGACTTCGACGGCCTCTTGAGAAAGCCCTCGTAGTTGCGCATCAGAAGGTGTGACTCCATCTGCCGCACAGTGTCGAGCGCAACGCCGACCACGATGAGCAAGCTGGTGCCACCGAAGTAGAACGGCACATTGAACCAGCGGATCATGTAGTCCGGCAACACCGAGATGGTCGCGAGGAACAAGGCTCCCGGAAGCGTGATCCGCGTCAGCGTCCGATCGATGTATTCCGCCGTCTTCTTGCCGGGCCGCACGCCAGGAATGAAGCCGCCGTACTTCTTCATGTTGTCGGCGAGATCGATCGGATTGAAGACGATCGCCGTGTAGAAGTAGGCGAAGAAGATGATCAGGGCCATGTACAGCACGGTATAGGTGAAGCGCCCCGGCGAGAGCGCGTCCGAGATCGCCTGCATCCAGGGGTGCGGCGCGAAGCGCGTCAGCGTCGCCGGGAACAGGATGAGTGACGAGGCGAAGATGACCGGGATGACGCCCGCCGTGTTGATCCGGAGCGGGATGTGCGTGGACTGTCCGCCATAGACGCGCCGGCCCACCACGCGCTTGGCGTACTGCACCGGGATCTTACGCTGTCCCTCTTGCATCAGCACGACCGCGGCGGTCACGGCGATCATGACGAGGACGATCGCGCCGAAGACGAAAAGCCTCAGCTCACCGGTGCTGATCAGCGTGTACGACGCGGTCACGGCCGACGGCAGACGGACGACGATGCCGGCGAAGATGATCAGCGAGATCCCATTGCCGATGCCCTTCTCGGAGATCTGCTCGCCCATCCACATGATGAGGGCGGTGCCCGCGGTCAGCGTGATCACCGTGAGCAGCCGGAAGGCCCAGCCGGGCGTCGGCACGATCGAGACCCCCGTCGGGCTCCGCATGCTTTCGAGACCGTACGCGATGCCCAGGGCCTGAATCGCGGACAGACCGATCGTGCCGTACCGAGTATACTGCGTGATCTTCTTGCGTCCCGCCTCGCCCTCCTTGGCGAGACGCTCGAGCGCCGGGATGACGACCGTCAGCAGCTGCAGGATGATCGATGCCGAGATATACGGCATGATCCCCAGCGCGAAGATCGACAGCCTGCGGAGGTTCCCGCCGGAGAAGAGGTCGACCATCCCCAGCAACGTGCCCTGCACCTGGTCGAAGAACTGCGCGAGGGCGGCGCCGTCGATTCCGGGCGTCGGCACGTGGGCACCGAGACGGTACGCGAACAGCATGCCCGCGGTGAACACGATCCGACGCTTGAGCTCCGGGATCTTGAGGACGTTCTGGAAGCTCTGCAGCCCCTCGATCACGAAGCAACCACCCGCGAGGTCAGTACCTCGACCCGACCGCCCTTGGCCTCGATCTTCGCGCGAGCCGATTCGCTGACCGCGTGGGCCTTCACGGTCAACGCGTGCAGGACTTCACCCTCACCGAGGATCTTGACCCTGCCGCGTGCGCTCGCGCGGATCAGCCCCCCCTGGACGAGAGCGTCCGGATCGACGACCGCGTTCGCGCCGAACGCGCCGAGCGCCTTGAGGTTCACGACGGCGTACTCGGTCTTGCCGCCGAACGGGAGGAAGCCGCGCTTCGGCAGCCGCCTATAGAGCGGCATCTGGCCGCCCTCGAACCCGCCGGCCTTGCCGCCGCCCGAGCGCGCTTTGTGGCCCTTGTGGCCCTTCCCCGATGTCTTGCCGTGTCCCGAGGAAGGGCCGCGCCCGACCTTCTTGCGCCTCTTCTTCGCGCCCGGCGCGGGGCGCAGCTCTTCAAGCTTCATGGCTCACCTGGAGCACGTGGGGCACCTTGGCGATCATGCCGCGTACCGTCGCCGTGTCGTCGTGCGTCACCCGCTGGTTCATGCGCCGCAACCCGAGCGCCTTGACCGTTGCTTCCTGCTTCGGGCTCAGGCCGATCAGCGACCGCCGAAGGGTGATCCTAACCTTCTTGCTTGCCACCGGTCGCCTCCTCCGCGCCCGCGCCGTCAGTGCGCCGGCGCGCGGCGTGCAGGTCTTGCAGGCGCTTGATTCTCCGCAGCGCGTCGATCGTCGCCTTCAGGACATTGTGCGGGTTGTTCGAGCCGAGCGTCTTCGTCAGGATGTCCTGCACCCCCGCGGCCTCGAGAACCGGCCGCACCGCACCGCCCGCGATGACGCCCGTGCCGGGCACGGCGGGCTTGAGAAAAACGCGGCCCGCGCCGAAGTGCCCCATGATCTCACACGGAATCGTCGTCTCCCTGAGCGGGACGAAGATCAGGTCCTTCTTCGCGTGCTCGACCGCTTTGCGGATCGCCTCGGGCACCTCGTGCGCCTTTCCGAGGCCGACACCCACGTGACCGCGGCCGTCCCCGACGACGACGAGCGCCGTGAACGAAAAGCGGCGGCCGCCCTTGACGACCTTGGCCACACGGTTGATGGACACGACACGGTCGTTCAGCTCGAGCACGCTCGGATCGATCCTCGCTTCAGCCACTCAGTGTCTCCCTCGCTCGCGCACTAGAAGATGAGCCCGCCCGCGCGGGCGGCCTCCGCCAGCGCCTTGACCCTTCCGTGGTACTTGTAGCCACCGCGGTCGAAGACGACTCGCTCGATCCCGGCGGCCTTCGCCTTCTGGGCCACGAGGTCGCCGATCGCCTTCGCCGCTTGGACATTGCCGCCCGTCCGGTGTTGTTCCATGAACGCCTTGCTCCGGCTGTCGGCGGCGAGCAGCGTGCGCCCGGTGTCGTCGTCGACCAGCTGCGCGTGAATGTGGCGCGTGCTCCTGAACACCGCGAGCCTCGGCCGCGCCGCGGAGCCGCGCACCCAGCGCCGCAGCCGTCGGTGCCGCACATCCCGTGACGCCCGCCGCTGTTTCGTGATCATTTCGCGCCCGCCTTCTTGCCGACTTTGCGCCGGATCACCTCGTCCGCGTACTTGATGCCCTTGCCCTTGTACGGGTCCGGCTTGCGCAACGCACGGAGCTTCGCCGCCGTCTCGCCGAGCAGCGCCTTGTCCGCGCCGCGCAGGGTGATCGCCGTCTGCTTGTCGATCTCCGCAGTGATCCCGTCGGGAAGGGGAAAGACCACCGGGTGCGAGTAGCCGAGCGCCAGCTGGATGGCACGCCCCTGGAGCTGGGCGCGATACCCGATCCCGACGATCTCGAGCTTCTTCTCGAACCCCTCTTTGACCCCCGTGACCATGTTCGCGACCAGCGAGCGGGCGAGGCCGTGCAGTGCACGCACCCTGCGATCGTCGCCAGCACGCGTGATCACGAGCACATTGTTTTCCAGCTTCGCACTGAGCCCGGTCGGCACCGGTTGTGACAGCGTGCCCTTCGGGCCCTCGGCGCGGACGGTCGCGCCCTCGATATACACCTTCACACCCTGCGGGATGTTGATGGGTTTCCGGCCGATTCGTGACATGGCCCGCTCCTCACCACACGTAGGCGAGGACTTCGCCGCCCACCTTCTGTTTGCGCGCGTCTCGGTCCGTCACCACACCTCGTGACGTCGACAGGAGCGCGACGCCCATCCCACCCAGGATCGACGGGATGTCGTCCTGCGCGACGTAGACGCGGCGGCCCGGCGTCGACACTCGGACGAGGCCCGAGATGATCTTCTCGTTGCCCGGCCCATACTTGAGATAGACGCGCAGAGTCCCCTGCTTCTGGTCCTCGAGGACTCGGAAGTTCTTGATGAATCCCTCGTCCTTCAGGAGCTCGGCGATTCGCACCTTGAGCCGCGACGCGGGGATGTCGACTTTTTCGTGCTCCGCCCGGCTCGCGTTGCGGATTCGCGTCAGCATGTCGGCGATTGGGTCGCTTCGCATGGCTACCAGCTCGCCTTCACGATGCCGGGCACCTCGCCTTTGAGCGCCAGCTCCCGGAAGCAGAGTCGGCACATCTCGAACTTCCGGATGTAGCCGCGTGCGCGACCGCACAGCTTGCACCGGTGGTAGGCCCGCGTCCCGAACTTCGGCACGCGCTGGGATTTCATGATGAGGGCGGTCTTGGCCATACGTCTGCTACTCCCTGAACGGCATGCCGAGATGCGTGAGGAGGATCTTGGCGTCCTCGTCCGTCCGCGCCGTCGTGACGATGTTGATGTCCATTCCGCGGATCTTGTCCACCTTGTCGAACACGATCTCCGGGAATATGACCTGCTCTCTGAGGCCGAGTGCGTAGTTGCCCCGACCGTCGAATCCCTTCGGCGGCACGCCCTTGAAGTCGCGTACCCGTGGAAGCGCGATGCTGATGAGGCGGTCCAGGAACTCGTACATCCGCGCGCCCCGCAACGTCACCTTGGTCCCGATGGGCACGCCCTCGCGCAGCTTGAAGTTGGCGATGGACTTCTTCGCGCGGGTGACGATCGGCCTCTGTCCAGCGATCGCCTTCAGATCGGCCGTCGCGAAGTCCAGGACCTTGGCGTTCTCCCGCCCCTCGCCGACGCCCATGTTGATGACGATCTTCTCGAGCCGCGGCACCTGGAAAGGATTCGTGAATCCACGCTCCTTCATGATCGCCGGCAGCACGGTCTTCTGGAACGTCTCCTTCAGGCGGGCCGGCACGTCGCCGGCGCCCTTCGGGCGTCCCTTCGCGGCGGCGCTGGCAGGCGGCGCACCCTCACCCTTACCTTTCTTCGGCTGGCCCTTGGCGGCGCCGGGCTTGGCTGCCTGCGGCTTCTGGATCGGCTTCGTCGCTTCCTTTGCCATGGTCTCTAACCCTTGTCGATCGGCTCGCCGCACTTCTTGCAGACACGGAGCTTGCGGCCGTCGCCGAGCACCTCGACGCGCGTCCGCACCGGGCGGTCGCAGCGGTTGCAGATCAGCTGAACGTTCGACAGCGCCAGCGGGTTCTCGCGTTCGATGATGCCGCCCTGCCGCAGCTTCTGCGTCGGCCGCTGATGTTTCTTGATCATGTTGATCTTCTCGATCAGCACCCGGCCCTCGGCGTGCAGGACCCGCAACACCTTGCCGCGCTTCCCGCGTTCGCGGCCCGCGATGACGCCCACCGTGTCTCCGCGTCGGACGTGAAAGCTCGGCATCAGATCACCTCGGGAGCGAGTGAAATGATCTTCGTGAACTGCCGCTCGCGCAGCTCGCGGGCTACCGGTCCGAAGATGCGCGTGCCGACGGGGTTCTCGTCCGGTCGGATCAGGACGACGGCGTTGCGGTCGAACCGGATGTACGAGCCATCCTTTCGACGCACCTCCTTGACCGTGCGGACGACGACGGCGCGCGCCACCTCCCCCTTCTTGATGGTGCCGTCGGGTGTCGCTTCCTTGACGGCGACGATCACCGTGTCGCCGAGGGAGGCATAGCGCTTGTTGGCCCCGCCCATCACACGGATGCACTGGACCTTCTTGGCCCCCGAATTGTCAGCCACATCGAGCATCGACCGAGGTTGGATCATCGCTTATGACGCGCGGCTCAGGATCTTTCGGATCCGCCAGCGCTTCTCCTTCGAGAGCGGTCGGGTCTCCTCGATCAGCACGCGATCACCGATCCGGCTCTCATTCGCCTCGTCGTGCGCCTTCAGCTTCTTCGACATCCGAATGACGCGTTCGTACCGTGGATGCCGGTACACGCGCTCGATCTTCACGACGCGCGTCTTCTGCATCGCGTCGCTGACCACGACACCTTCCCGCGTCTTCCGCTCGCCCACTGACCTACCCCTTCCTCTCGCGGAGCACGGTCCGGGCACGCGCGAGATCCCGCCTCGCCTGACCCAGCCGAGACGGATTCTTCGCGACGCCCATCGAGAGCTGGAAGCGAAGGTTGAAGATCTCTTCGCCGAGGTCGTGCGCCTTCTGCCGGAGCTCCTCGTCCGAGAGATCGCGCCACTTCGCGGCCTTCATCGCCCGTCTCCCATGCACGCCCGCTGTTCGCTGACTTCGTCGCTCGACGCTCGCTCGAATCGCACTACAGCATCCGTGTGCGCGTCACGAACTTCGTCTCGATGCCGATCTTCTGTGCAGCCGTCCGAAACGCCTCGCGCGCCACGTCTTCGGGCACGCCCTGCATCTCGTAGAGGATACGCCCCGGCTTGACCACGGCGACCCACTCCTCCGGATTCCCTTTGCCCTTGCCCATTCGGGTCTCGGCCGGCTTCTTCGTCACGGGCTTGTGAGGAAAAATGCGGATCCAGATCTTTCCGCCGCGCTTGAGGCTCCGGGTCAGGGCGACACGTGCCGCCTCGATCTGTCGATTCGTCACCCAGCCCGGCTCGAGCGCCTTGAGCCCGTACTCGCCGAAGGCGAGAGACGAGCCCCGCTGCGCGGTGCCCTTCATCCGGCCGCGCTGCGCCTTCCGGTATTTGACGCGCTTGGGCATCAGCATGGTCGATCGGCCTCACGCTTCCGCGGGCGCGGCGCGCAGCACCTCGCCCTTGAAGATCCACACCTTGACGCCGATCGTGCCATAGGTCGTATGAGCCGTCGCGATCCCATAGTCGATGTCCGCGCGAATGGTGTGGAGCGGTACGCGCCCATCCCGATACCACTCCCTGCGCGCGATCTCACCGCCCCCCAGTCGACCCGCGCACGCGATCCGGATGCCGTCGGCCCCCAGTCGAAGCGCGGACGTCACCGCCTTTTTCATCGCACGGCGGAACGCGACGCGCTTCTGCAGCTGCAGGGCCACGTTCTCGGCGACGAGCTGCGCGTCGAGCTCCGGGTGGATGACCTCCTCGATGTTCAGGTAGATCTCCTTGCCCGTGCGCATCTGCAACTCGTTCTTCAGCTTCTCGACCTCCGACCCCTTGCGGCCGATGATGATGCCCGGGCGTGCGGTCGAGATCGTGATCCGCGCCCGGTTCACCGAGCGCTCGATGTCGATCTTCGCGATGCCCGCGTGGTAGAGCTGGTCCTTGATATAGCGCCGGATCTTCACGTCCTCGTGCAGCAGCGCCGCGTAGGATTTCGTCGCGAACCAGCGCGAGCTCCAGGTCCTGGTCGAGCCGAGCCGGAAGCCGATTGGATGCGTCTTCTGACCCACTATGCCTTCTCCTTCGACGGCTTCGTCTTCGTCTTCGCCGTGGCCTTGGTCTCGCGCCGTGGCGCTCGCGCCTTCGGCGCCGCCGCCCGCGGCGTCGCCGCGGGAGCGGCCGGCCGAGCGGGCGCCGCGGGACGCTGGACGCCGTTCGTCTCGTCGCTCACGCCGATCGTGAGATGACTCATCTTGTGCCGGATGAAGAACGCCCGTCCCATCGCGCGGGGCTGAACGCGTTTCATCGACGGTCCGCCGTCGGCGATCGCCCTCACCACACGCAGGTCATCGAGGTTCCGCACCTGATAGTTGTGCTCGGCGTTGGCGACGGCCGAACGCAACACCTTCTCGACGAGCCGTGCAGCCGCACGGGGCGTGTACGACAGCGTGGCCAGCGCTTCGCCGACCGGCTTGCCACGGATCTGGTCCAGGACGAGCCGGGCCTTGCGGGCCGACACACGGACGAATCGGGCCTTCGCGACTGCGAGCATGGATCTACGCCTTCCCGGTCGGCGACGTCGCCGCCTTCTCCGAGGAGCCGTGCGCCTTGAACGTACGCGTCAGTGCGAACTCACCCAGCCGGTGACCGACCATGTTCTCCGTGACGTACACCGGGATGAACTTCTTACCGTTGTGCACGGCCACCGTGTGGCCGACGAACTCCGGCGCGATCGTCGAGCGCC
Source organism: Candidatus Rokubacteria bacterium RIFCSPLOWO2_02_FULL_72_37 (assembly GCA_001790315.1). GTDB lineage: Bacteria > Methylomirabilota > Methylomirabilia > Rokubacteriales > CSP1-6 > GWA2-73-35. The sequence goes on from MGCE01000007.1 coordinate 32,916, forward strand.
GCGACCAGGTCTTCAGCACCTTCTTCTGGCGGCTCCGGTTCAGCTCCTCGATCCGCGCGAACAGCTTCTCGTCGATGTACGGCCCTTTCTTCAGCGAACGTCCCATCCCGGGCTCCTATTTGCTCCGCCGCGTCACGATGTTGCGGTCCGACGGCTTCGCGCCGCGGCGGGTCTTGTAGCCTTTGGTCGGCTTGCCCCACGGCGTCATCGGATGATTCCCCTTGCCCTTGCCCTCGCCGCCCCCCATCGGGTGATCGACGGGGTTCATGACGGTGCCCCGGACGGTCGGACGGAAGCCTCGCCACCGAACGCGTCCCGCCTTGCCGACCGACACATTCTCGTGATCGAGGTTGCCGACCTGGCCAACCGTCGCCATGCAATCGAGCGCGATCGTGCGTACCTCGCCGGACGGGAGCTTGAGTGTCGCGCGCTCGCCCTCCTTCGCCAGCAGTTGCGCCTGGGTGCCTGCGCTCCGGCACAGCTGGGCGCCGCGCCCGGTCTGGAGCTCGACGTTGTGGACGAGCGTGCCCACGGGGATGTTCCGCACCGGCAAGGCATTGCCGGGGAGGATGTCGGCCTGCGGGCCGGACATGACCGTGTCGCCGGGCTTGAGGCCGAGCGGCGCAATGATGTAGCGCTTCTCGCCGTCCCGGTAGAGAAGGAGCGCGAGCCGGGCCGACCGGTTCGGATCGTATTCGATCGCCGCCACGCGCGCGGGAATGCCGTGCTTCTCGCGACGGAAATCCACCTTCCGCAGCATGCGTTTGGCGCCGCCACCACGGTGTCGCACGGTGATCCGCCCATACGCATTGCGTCCGTTCGTGCGCCGCTTTGGCTCGAGGAGGCCCTTCTCGGGCTCTTTCTTGGTGATCTCATCGTACGTGACGTACGTGAGGTAGCGGCGGGCCGCTGACGTCGGCTTGACGGTTCGAATGCCCATGCCTACGCCCCCTCCACGAGATCGATCTTGTGCCCCGCCTGCAGCGTCACGATCGCCTTCTTCCAGCCGGGCCTCCGGCCCTGATAGCGACCCATGCGCTTGAGCTTGCCCTCGAACGAGGCCGTCCGGACGGAAGCGACCTTCACGTTGAACACGGCTTCGACCGCGGCGCGGATCTCCACCTTGTTGGCGTCCGTTCGCACCTTGAACGCCACCGTGTTCAGCTCTTCCTTCTGCCGCATGCTCTTCTCGGTCATGAGCGGCCGGACCAGGATGTCGCGGGGCGCACGGTTCATTGGGCCAGAGCCTCCTGGAGCGCCACGAGCCCGGCGCGGTCGAACACCACCCGCCGCGCGACGAGCAACTGGTAGGCAGACACGTGGCCGGGGGTCACCACCGTCAGCCAGGGGACGTTCCGCGCGGATCGCGCAAGCTCCGGGCCGAGCTCCTGGACCACGACGAGGGCCCGCTCGCCGTTGAGGCCGAGCGGCGCGAGCACCTTCGTCAGGGCCTTCGTCTTCGCCCCCTCCGGCGCCGCCAGGGTCTCGACGACCGTCACCTGCCCGCCGGCGAGCTTGGCCGCAACGGCCGCGCGCAGCGCCTCGCGACGCATCGCGCGCGGCATGTCCTGCCGGTAGCTCCGGGGCGTCGGCCCGAACGGCTTGCCGCCGCCCTTCCACTGGGTGGCGCGGATCGAACCCTGCCGGGCCCGGCCTGTGCCCTTCTGCCGCCACGGCTTCTTGCCGCCGCCCGACACTTCGCTCCGCCCCTTCGTGTCGTGCGTGCCCACGCGGCGATCGGCGAGCTCGCGCGTCACCGCTTGGTGGAGCAGCGGCCCGCGGACCTCGACGCCGAAGACGTCGGCCTTCAGCTCGAGCGTTCCGGCCTGCTTTCCCTTGGCGTCCACTACCTGTACGGTCGGCATGGCCTATTTCTTTTCCGCAGCCTTTTGTTGCTGCGCCTTGGTCAGCTTCACGCTCTTGCGGATCATCACGAGCGACCCGTTGGCGCCAGGCACCGCCCCTCTCACGAGCACGAGATTCTGTTCGGGCAAGACGCGCACGACGCTCAGGTTCAGCACGGTTCTCCGCTCACCGCCCATCCGGCCCGGCAGCTTGTGTCCTGGCCAGACACGCGACGGGTCCGAGGAGGCACCGATGGAACCGGGCGCACGGTGGAACATCGAGCCGTGCGTCGCGTCGCCGCCGTACCAGCCGTGACGCTTGACGCCGCCCTGAAAGCCCTTGCCCTTCGTGATGCCGACCACGTCCACGAGCTCGCCGGGCGCGAACATCTCCACGGTCAGCGGCTGCCCGATCTCGTAGCCCGCGAGCTTCTCGGTCTTCTCGAGCCGCACTTCGCGCAGCGCCCGCATCGGCGGTACGTTCACCTTCTTGAAGAATCCCGCCTCCGGCTTCGTGACGTGCTTCCGCTTCGCTCCGAAGCCCAGCTGGAGCGCGTCGTAGCCGTGGTTCTCCTTGGTCCGGAGACCGACGACGATGCACGGTCCGGCCTCGATGACGGTCACGGGAAGGTGGTTCCCGTCGTCACCGAAGACCTGCGTCATGCCGACCTTGCGGCCGATGAGTCCCTCTTTGCGTGCCATGTTCAGTCCGTCTGCGATCGGCGTCGCATCAGAGCTTGATCTCCACGTCCACCCCGGCGGGCAGGTCGAGCTTCATCAACGAGTCGACGGTCTGGGGAGTCGGGTCGACGATGTCGAGCAATCGCTTGTGGGTGCGCATCTCGAACTGCTCGCGCGACGTCTTGTCCACGTGGGGGCTGCGGAGCACCGTCCAGCGATTGATGATCGTCGGCAAGAGGACCGGTCCCGAGACGCGCGCACCGGTGCGGCGCACCGTCTCGACAATCTCCTTCACCGAGCGGTCGAGCAGGCGGTGGTCGTATGCCTTGAGGCGGATGCGGATCTTCTGATCGGCGGAAACGGTGACCATCGTCTACTCCGCGATCTCCGTGACGACGCCGGCCCCGACCGTCCGGCCGCCCTCCCGGATCGCGAACCGTAGCTCCTTCTCCATCGCGATCGG
>MGCE01000008.1 GCA_001790315.1 Candidatus Rokubacteria bacterium RIFCSPLOWO2_02_FULL_72_37
ACTCGGCGAGGGCCGGCGTGGCGAGGGCGAGCAGCAGGAGCGTCACGGTCAACCGGGCCAGCGACATGGCGCACCTCCGTGCGACGTTCGGTGGAGCCGGATGGTAGCAGATCGAGCGTGGGCCGGCGACAGGAAAGGCCGTTCCTGCCACACGCACCGCGCCCGCGCTTGGCGTCAATAACGCCGGGGCTCCGGCCCCCTTGGCGCGGCGGCCGCCCGTTGCAGCCAGTTTGGTTCGAGGGTGTCTCGCGTAGCGTTGACGGGGCCCCGGCCGGCTGATAGCGTGCCGCCGTGACGGTCTTCAAGCCAGCCGTCCTCGAGCGGGCCTACTCCACGCCGGACGTGGTGGAGCAGCGCGCACGCATCCGGGCCAAGCTGGTAGCGCGTTTCGGCGAGCACGGGCTCGATGTCGGATGCGGGCCCGGGTTTCTGGTCTGCGAGCTCGCGGGCGCCGTCGGCCCTCCGGGCCGCGCGGTCGGCGTGGACGTCTCCGCCGAGATGGTCGCCGCCGCCACGGAGCGGGCACGGCGCTCGGCCCTGGCGGAGCGCACCGAGTTCGCGCAGGGCGACGCGACGGAGCTGTGCTTCAGCACGCGGAGTTTCGACTTCGTCACCGCGATCCAGGTCTACGAGTACGTTGCGGATGTCCCGCGAGCCCTGGCCGAAGCGCATCGCGTGCTCAAGCCGGGCGGGCGCCTGGTCGTGATGGACAGCGACTGGGATTCCTGCGTTTGGTTCGTGGACGACCGCGAGCGGGCCGGGCGGGTCCTCAAGGCCTGGGAAGCGCACTTCGTCCACCCCCATCTGCCCGCCGAGTTGCCAGGGCTCCTCGCCCGGGCAGGCTTCGCGCTCGTGAGCACGAGCGTGGTGCCGTTGCTCAATCTCCACCTCGAGGAGAACACGTACAGCCACGGCATGATCGACGTGGTCGCGCGCTTTGTCAGCCGCAAGGCCGGCATCTCCGGAGAGGTGGCGCAGGCCTGGGTCGATGATGTCCGCAGCCAGGAGGCCAAGGGCCACTACTTCTTCAGTCTGTCGCGCTTCCTCTTCCTGGCCGAGCGGTCAGGAACCCGGGGCTGAGTCGACGCGAATCGGGTAGCGAGCGGCGCGCCGATCAGGAGATCAGGAGGAGCAGGAGCGGCCGTACTTCCTGTGGAAGTGCGGGAGCACTCCCGCGGCGAGGCGCTCGATCACCCGCAGCACCTTCGCGTGCTCCATCCCGGGCCAGCTGACGCGCAGGATGAAGTAGTTCGACTCCAGCCGCGCCACTCGCGCCTCGAGCTGCTCGATGACGTCCTCCGCCGTGCCGAGGAGGAAGCGGTCCCGCGCCAGCTTCTCGAACCCGATTCGGAAGCTCTCGTCCCCGGGCAGCACCTTGTCCTGCCCCCAGTCCGCGTAGGCCGCGTACTTCGGCGCGAGGAAGGGCCGCGCGATGTCGAACGCCTCTTCGCGAGTCGGCGCCACGTGGCACTCGAGCGCGATCGGCCGCCAAGGGGGCCGCGCGTGGCCCGATCCAGCGAGCGTCTCCTTGTAGAGCCGCCACTGACGCTCGATCGTCGCGAGCGGCGCATGCGGATTCGCGTACCACGCGTAGCCGAGCCGCGCGGCGCGCGCGACGGCGGCGTCCGCGTTCGCCGCGATCCAGACCGGCGGGAACGGCTTCTGCACGGGCCGGATCGTGCACGTGGCTCCATGGAGTCGGAAGAACCGGCCCTCGTGCGTCACGCCGTCCTCCGTCCAGAGCCGCCTCACGAGCTCGAGGGCCTCGAGCATCCGGGGGACGCCGTCGCGCCGGGCCACGCCGAACGCCTCGTACTCCGCCTCTCGATACCCCAGCCCGATGCCGAACACCACGCGGCCCTCGGACATGATGTCGAGTGTGGCGACGTCCTCGGCCACCTGCACGGGGTTGAGGAGCGCGAGCAGGACGATCGACAGCACGAGGTCCATCGCGCCGGTCTCGCCGGCGAGGCGCGCGAGCAGCGGCAGGTTCTGCAGCGCCTGGTAGGGCGGCGACACGTAGTGGTGGCCGGCGGCAACCGCGTCGAAGCCCGCGTCACGCGCGAGTCGCGCCTGCTCGAGGCACTCGCGGAAGCGCCGGACCGGATCATCGCTCCGCGGCTGCTGCGGCATCAGGAACACGCCGAGCTTCATCGCCAGCCCTCGCCCTTTCGCCCGCCGAGAAACAGCGCCTGGACCTGCGCGTCCTCGAGGAGCGCGCGCCCGGTGCCCTCGCAGAACGTGCTCCCGCGCGCCAGCACGTAGGCGCGGTCCGCGATCTCGAGCGCCCGCACCGCGTTCTGCTCGACCAGGAGCACGGCGACGCCGGCGGCGCGCAGCGCGTCCATCTTCTCGAAGACGAGGTCGACGAAGCGGGGCGCGAGGCCGAGTGACGGCTCGTCGAGGAGGAGCAGGCGCGGCCGCGCCATGAGCCCGCGGGCGATCGCGCACATCTGCTGCTCGCCGCCGGACATCGTGCCGGCGAGCTGGCCGAGCCGCTCGCGCAGGCGCGGGAACAGGCCGAGCACCCACTCCATCGCCTCGCGCACGCGGGCGCGGTCGCGGCGGAACAGGAACGCGCCCATCTCGAGGTTTTCGCGCACGGTCATGAGCGGAAACACGACACGCCCCTGCGGCACGTACATGAGACCGTCACGCGGCAGCAGGTGCGGCGGCCGGCCGACGAGATCACGCCCGTCGAAGCGGATGTCCCCGCGCCACGGGGGCAGCAGCCCGACGACGCTCCGGAGCACCGTGGACTTCCCCGCCCCGTTCGGGCCGATCAGGCTCACGATCTCGCCCGCGGCGACGCGGATCGAGACGTCCTCGAGCACCTGCACGACGCCGTACCCGGTGGACAGGCCGCCCACGTCGAGCAGCGCGCTCATGGCCGCGCCGTCCCGAAGTAGGCCTCGCGTACGCGCGGATCGTCGCGCACGTCCTTCGGCGCGCCCGCGGCGATCACGCTGCCCATGTCCATGACGAGCACGGTCTCCGCGAGCCCCATGACGAGCGGCATGTCGTGGTCGATGACCAGGAAGGTCGTGCCCTGCCGCTGGAGCGCCAGCAGACGGTCGGCGATGGCGCGCGCGAGCGTGGGGTTGACGCCCGCGAACGGCTCGTCGAGGAGCACCAGGCGAGGCCGGAGCATCAGCACGCGGGCGAGCTCGGTGAGCTTCCGCTGTCCATAGGAGAGGCTCGACGCCGGCGCGTCGGCGTGGGCGGTGAGCCCGACGAAATCGAGCAGCTTGAGGGCCCGGTGCACCACCTCGCGCAGCGTCCCCTCCCGCACCGCGGCCGTCATGTTCTCGAGGACGGTCATCTCGCCGAAGAGACGTGGGAGCTGGAACGTCCGCCCGAGACCGAGCCGCGCCACCTGCCACGGCGAGAGACCGGTGATGTCGCGGCCCTCGAAACGCACGACGCCGGCGTTCGGGCGAACGTTGCCGGTGATCAGGTCGAACGTCGTGGTCTTCCCCGAGCCGTTCGGTCCGATCAGCGCGGTGATGACACCCGGCTGCAGGCGGAAGGTCGCCCCGTCGACGGCTCGGAGACCGCCGAAGCGCTTCTCGAGCCCCTCGACGTGCAGCACCGGTCGGCGCTACTCCGGCGCCGCTTCGAGCGGCGCCGGGCGCGCGGCGAGGCGCCGCAGGAACGCGCGGCCGGGCGCGAGCCACCCGCGCTGCCGGAACGCGTCGGCCAGACCTTTCGGGAGGAAGAGCACGGTGACGATCACGAGCGCGCCGAACAGCGCCGTGTGGATGAAGGGGAACCGCGCCCACAGGACCTCGGCCAGGACCGAAAGCGTGACCCCGCCGATCAGCGGCCCCCACACGGTGCCGGCGCCGCCGAGGAGCACCGCGACGATCGCCGTCAGGTCGATCTGCGTCGCGAACGCCGTCACGGGGTCGACGTAGCTCACGTGCCAGGCGTAGATCCCGCCGAGGACGCCGGGGAAGAACGCGCTCAGCACGAAGGCCTGGAGCTTCGCGAGCGTGGTGTTGATGCCGAGGTTGTCGGCGCCGCCCTCGTCCTCCCGGATCGCGAGCAGCCGGAGGCCGAAGCGCGAGTTGTCCAGGAGCGACGTGATCCCGACGAGGGCGGCGGCGACGAGCACCACGGCCCAGTACACGGCCCTGAGGTCCAGCACCGGCGGCAAGTAGAGGCCGCGGCCGCCGTCCGTCACCGGCTCCCAGGCGAACGCGATGCGCTCGGCAATTCGCGAGAGTCCCAGCATGCCGATGGCGAAGTACGGCCCGCGGAGCCGCAGCATGATCCACCCGAGCGGCAGCGACAGGAGCGCGGCGAGGAGGCCGCCGGCGAGCGCCGCGAGCGGCCACGCGACGTGGAGCTTGATGATCAGGACTGCCGCGGTGTACGCGCCGACGCCGAAGAACGTGACTTGCCCGAACGACAAGTACCCCGTGTAGCCCGAGATGATGTTCCACGCGTACGCGAGCCCCGTGAACATCGCGAGCGAGATCAGGACGGAGAGCACGTAGTTGTTGGCGACGAGCGGCACGGCCCCGGCGCCAGCGAGCGCGAGGCCGACGAGCAGGGCGCGGGGCATCAACGGTACCGGGGGCCGCGAGGCCGCGATGTCGGTGGGTGGGGCAGGACAGGGAGGCGGGGCGTCATCGCTCCGCGATCCCCAGCAGGCCCGCCGGCCGGACGAGGAGGACCAGCAGCAGCAGCACGTACGCCATGACCTCGCCGAACACCGTGGCGATGAAGAACGAGCCGAAGACCTCCGCGATCCCGAGGACGAGCGCGCCGAGGAGGCTCCCCGCCACGCTGCCGAGCCCGCCCACGATGATCACGGCGAAGGCCTTCAGGATGAGGAGGCTCCCGCTCTGCGGGTCCATCGGCAGGATCAGCATGATGAGGGAGCCGGCGGCGGCGCCGAGCGCCGCCCCGAGCCCGAAGGTCACGAGCCGGGTGCGACGCACGTCGACGCCGCACGTGATCGCGACCTCCGGGTGCTGAGCGGTCGCGCGGATCGCGCGGCCGAACGCCGTCCACCTGAGGAACGCCACGGTGGCCACGGTGAGGGCCACGGCGGTCAGGAACGCGAGGCCCCGCGCCTTCGGGACGACGAAGCCGGCGACGCGCAGGGAGCCGCTGACCACCGGGATCGAGCGGATGTCGGCGCCGAAGACGAGGAGCCCCACGTTGATGATGATGAGCGAGAGGCCGAACGTGACGAGGAGCGCCGCCATCGGCTGGCCCCCGAGCACGCGCTCCATCAGGAGGCGCTGAAGAGCCCAGCCGACACCGAAGAGCACGGCCGCGGAGAACGGCAGCGCCACGAGCGGATGGAGGCCGAGCGCGGTGTAGCCCCAGAACGTGAGGAACGCGCCCAGCATCACGAGCTCGCCGTGGGCGAAATTGATCACGCGCATGACGCCGAACACGAGGTTCAGCCCGAGGGCCAGAAGGCCGTAGAGCCCCGCCAGCATCACGCCGTGGATCAGGAGCTGGCCCCAGAGGACCGGTTCCCAGAGCATCCGCTCGCGCGCCTCCCGCTACCGCCGCTCGGCCCACGGCGGCGCGGGCAGCATCGCCTTGGCCGTTGCCGTCCCGCCGGGCCACAGGATCTCCTTCTTGCCGCCCTGCCACTGGACGATGATGCTCGTCTTGCCGATCTGGCCCCCCGTCTCGCTCACCTTGTAGCGCCCGAAGATCGTCGCGAGGTCGAGCTCGCCGAGTGCCTGCCGGATCTTGTCCTGGTCGAGCGAGCCCGCCTTGCGCACGCCCGCTTCGAACGCCTGCATTCCGCCGTACGTCCCGGCGGCGTGGTAGTTCGGCTCGCGGCCGTACTTCTTCTTGAACCGCTCGACGAACTCGGCGTTGCCCGGCGTCTTCATGCGCGAGTCCCAGTGGTCGGAGGCGAGCACGAACTCGGCGTCCTTGCCGAGCGCCTTGTAGAACTCCGGCACGGCCGCGCCGTGCCCCGCGAAGAGGAGCCTCGGGCTGTAGTCGAGCTCCTTCGACTGCCGCACCGAGAGGACCGACTCCGGCTCGTAGCATCCGCAGACGAGCACGTCGGCGCCGAGGGCCTTGATGCGCGTCAGCATCGCGGAGAAGTCGGTCGTCCCGCGCGGGAAGTACTCGTTGTGGACGACCTTGAGCCCCTTCTTCTGCGCGAGGTCTGCCACGGCCGGCGTCGCGACGCGGAGCGCCTCCGAGTCCTCGCTCATGAACGCGATGGTCTTCAGTCCGCGCTCGAGCGCGAGGTCCACCACTCCGATGTAGTAGAGGCTCGACGGCGTGAGCGTCTGGATCAGGTAGCGGTAGCCGCGCTTCCACAGCGCGTCACCCGCGGCCATCGGCGCGACCATCACCTTCTTGTACTTCTCGTTGACGGTGCTCGCCGCCGCCGACACCGGCGTCGAGTACGGCCCCGCGACGAGGTCGACCTTGTCGTCGACGATGAGCTTCTCGTAGAGCTTCGCGCCCGTGCCGGGGTCGCTCTTGTCGTCGTAGACCTTCAGCGTGACGGGCCGGCCCAGCAGGCCGCCCTTCGCGTTCACGTCGTCCACCCAGAGCTGGTACGCCTGGAGGACGTACGTGGCCGTCACGGCGAGGCGACCCGTCTGCGAGATCGAGGCGCCGACCACGATGGGATTCTGTCCCGACGCGGGCGAGAGCGTTCCGGCGGCCAGGGCCGCGAGCGCGGCAACTGCGACGAGCGCGTACCAGCGTTTCCTCATGGTTCCCCCCTTGTGTCGGTCACGGCTGCACCGCGCCGCCGCGGTCCCAGAGCCCGAGCTTCCGCGCCGCCGCGGCGCGTCGCTCCATGAGCTTCAGCATCGCCTCGTCCACGAGCGCGCCGTCGACCGTGATCGCGCCCTGGCCTCCTGCCTTCGCCGCCTCGTACGCCTCGATCACCCTGCGCGCCTCGCGGACCTCGTCGGGCGTCGGCGCGAACACCTCGTTGATGACCGGCACCTGCGCCGGGTGGATCGCCCACTTGCCCTGGAAGCCGAGCTCGCGCGCGTCCCGCGCCGCCTCGCGCAGGCCATCGAGGTCCTGGATCGCGGGGTGCACGTGGTCGAGCGCCTGCACGCGGGCCGCCGCGGCGGCGACGACGACGCGGGCGCGCGCGTAGAAGAGGCCGCGCGGCGTGAAGGCGATCCCGGTGTCGGCCGTGAAGTCGCCCGCGCCGAAGATCAGCGACACCACGCGGTCGGACGCCCGTGCGACGTCCGCCGCCGCCTCGAGCCCGATCGCGGTCTCGATGAGGAGCTGGAGCGTGACGCCCGCGCGGCTCCCGCGCGCTTCGAGTTGCCGGAGCAGGACGTCCACGACGGCCACGTCCTCGGGCCGGTTCACCTTCGGCACGACGATGGTGTCGACCGGGAGCCCCTCGAGCGCCAGGAGGTCGTCGAGGAAGTGCGGCGTCGTGACGCCGTTGATCCGCACGCCGACCTCCTTGTCGCCGAACGCGAGACTGCTCATCGCCTTCCGCACGTTCTCGCGCGCCGCCGGCTTCATCGACGGGGCGACGGCGTCCTCGAGGTCCAGGATCAGCGAGTCGCAGTCAAGCCCCGCGGCCTTCTCGATCATCCGGAAGGTCGTCGCGGGCGTGACCAGCTGGCTCCTGCGAAGCCGCGTGCGCCCGCTCACCGCCCGCGCCCTCCGGCGCGGAGCGAGCGCGCCCACCGGGGCACGGTCGGCTCCGCTTCGATCGCGCGCACGGTCGCGATCACGCGCCGCGCGCGCGCCGCTCCGAGCACGCCGCTCGCGAGCCCGCTGAACTTCGTCTCGAGCCGGTCCCACGGCACGGGGCGCTCGGGCTCGCCGAGCGGCTGCTCGACCCGCGCGCTCAGCTCCTGGCCATCGACGGTGACCACCACCTCCGCGCCCGCGAGCGGGATCGTCTCGTCCGCCTTCACGTGGATGCGCTCCATCAGCGCGTGCACGCGCCCGTCGCCGACGCGGTCGTAGCTCGCCCAGTCCACCCGCCCGTCGAGCCACGCGACGGCCGTCTGGAAGTAGACGCTGAACTGTCCCTCGACGATGTTCCGCGGGTGCACCTTCTGCGGCAACGCCTCGCCGACGATCTGGTGCCCCTTCGGCGAGAGGCGGATCTCGACGGCCGCGCGCTCGCGGGCATCCGGCGCCGCGCGATCCCTCAGGGACAGCGCGGCGTCGATCGCGCCGTGCGCGAGACGGCAGGACGGGTACGGCTTGATCGCCGTCCCGGTCAGCGCCCAGTGCTCGCCGAGGCGGTCGACGAGATGCTCCGGGGTCGGCGCGTTCGAGTAGCCGGTGAGCAGCCCGTATCGGCCGTCGATGGGGCGTGCCGCTCCGCGCACGCCGGCCCGCGCCAGTGCGAGCGACATCAGCGCATCGTGGGCGGCGAAGCCCGGATGCAGGCGCTTCGTCCACGCGCCGTTCTCGAGGTATTGCATCGACCCGGCCGCCTGGCTCAGCGCGATGCCGAAGGCGTCGACCGTGCGCGGGGGGTCGAGGCCGAGGACCTTCGCGCCGGCCGCGACGGCGCCGAAGATGCCCGCCACCGCGGTGATGTGGAAGCCGCGGTCGTACGCCGTCTGCCCGAGCGCGGCGCCCACACGGCACGCGACCTCGTAGCCGGCGGCGAGCGCCTCGAGGAACCGCGCGCCCGCCGCGCCCTCCTGCTCCGCCATCGCGAGCGCGGCGGGAATCACCGGCGCGCCCGGATGGAGCGCGCCGAACAGGTTCGTGTCGTCGAAATCGAGCGTGTGCGCGAACGCGCCGTTCAGCAGCGCCGCGTACTGGAACGGGTAGCCGCGCGCCTCGCCGACGACAGTGCCCGGCCCGGGCCGCGGCGCGAGCGAAAGCACGGCCTGCCGGAACGGCCCGCTCGACTCGGCCTGCACGGCGGCGAACGCCGAGACCCCGATAAAGTCGAGCAGGCACTGCTTCAGGCGGTCCTGGGCGTCAGCCGGCACCCGCTCGAGCGTGAGCGCCGAGACGAACTCCGCGAGCGCGAGAGTCCGGTCGGCCGTCTCCATCATTCCGTCGCTCTCGAGTCCGGCCGATACACCTCCACGACACCCGCCGCGGCGAGCGACGCGATGGCGGCGTCCGACAGCCCGAGCTCGCGCAGGATCGGCGCCGTGTGCTCGCCGAGCGCCGGCGGCCCGAGCGCGTTCACCGACCCGAGCGCCGAGAACTCCGGCGGGTAATCGAACACCTTGACCTTGCCCGCGGTGCTCGGCACCTCCTTGACGAAGCTCCGGAAGTGCAGGCGCGGATGGTCGAGCGCCTCGCCGAGGTCCCGGAGAGCGCCTGCGGGCACGCCGAAGTGATGGAAGCGCTCCAACCAGTACTCGCGGTCCTCCTTCGCGATCGCCGCGGACACGATCGCGTCCAGCTCGGCGCGGTGCTCCATCCGCAGGCTGTTCGTGGAGAAGCGCTCGTGGTCGACGATCTCCGGAAGCCGAATGGCCTGGCAGAACCGCTCCCACAGCTCGCGGGCGCCCGAGCCGGCCGCGAGGATCACCGCGCGGCCGTCCTTCGCGGTGTACGGCCCGTACGGCGTCATCGTGTGGTGGTGAAGGCCGACGCGCTTGGGCAACTCCCCGCGGTACCAGTACATGTAGGGGAAGTAGCCCGTCCACGTGAGGATCGTGTCGAAGAGCGCGACCTCGATCTTCTGGCCCTGGCCGCTGTGCTCGCGATGGTAGAGGGCCTGCAGGATCGCGATGGTCGCGTACATCGCCGCCGAGATGTCACACACCGAGAGCGAGATCTTCGCCGGCGTCTCCGGCGCGCCGTTCGTCGGGATCAGCCCCGTCTCGCCCTGCATGATCAGGTCGAGCGCCGAGCGGTCGCGATACGGGCCGTCCTGCCCGAAACCCGACACCCGACAGAAGATGAGCCGAGGGTTGGCCTCGCGGAACTTCTCCCAGACCAGCCCCCAGCGCTCGAGGGTCCCCGGCACGAAGTTCTCGATGACGACGTCGGCGTGCCGCACGAGGTCCACGAGGATCTCGCGGCCCGCCTCGCTCTTGAGGTCGAGGGCGAGACTCTCCTTGCCGGGGTTCACCCAGGCGTGGCCCGAGCACATGCCGCCGACGATCGTGTCCCAGTGCCGGATCAGATCGCCCGCCCCTGGGCGCTCCACCTTGATGATGCGGGCGCCCATCTGGGAGAAGAGCCGCGTCGCGAACGGCCCGGCGACGCCCTGCGTGAGGTCGACGATCGTGATGCCCTCGAGCCCGCCCGCCATGACGCTCAGGCCTCGTGCCCGTCGGCCTTCGCCCAGGCCGCGCGTGTCTTGACGAGGATCGTCCGCTCCCCC
>MGCE01000009.1 GCA_001790315.1 Candidatus Rokubacteria bacterium RIFCSPLOWO2_02_FULL_72_37
ACGAGCGCGGCGGCGGCGTAGATCCCGGCGAGCGCGCCGGTGACGTACGGCACGAGCGCGTACCGTCGCCGGAGCCCTTCGGGGAGGGCTGCAGACCGCGCTTCGAGCCACGCCCGATCGCCGGTCGCCGCGTTGTCACCGCACTGGTGGATCACCTGGGTGAGCTCGAGGAGCGCCGGCAGCGCCTCGCCGACGGCGCGATTGATCCGCTGCGCCCCCTGCGCGCCGCCCGTGACGTAGACGAGTGGCAGGGTGACGTCGAGCCCGAAGCGGGCCGCGGCGTCGGCCGGCGTCCCGCCGCGCAGCTCCGGGCGGAGCGGGTTGCCCGTGACGATGACGCGCGCCGCCGGGAAGCGGCGAGCCTCGTCGGGGTAGGTGACCGCGATGCGGCGGGCGAAGCGCGCGCTCAGCCGATTGGCGAGGCCGGGCACGGCCGTCTGCTCGTGCACCACGATCGGGATGCGCGCGGCCGCCGCCGCCAGGACCACGGGGACCGCGACGAAGCCGCCGGTCGCGAAGACGACCCGCGGCCGGAGCCGGCGCAGCAGACGCCAGGCGGCCAGGACGCCGGCAGGCACGTTGACGGCGAGGTCGAGGACGTTCCGCCACGCCCAGGCGCGCCGCAGCTTGCCCGTGGGGATGGCGAAGTAGGGGATGCCGGCCTCCGGCGCGCGCCGGGCCTCGACGCCCGCGCGCGAGCCGATCCACGCGCAGCCGATTCCCCGCGCCGCGAGCAGCGCGGCGACCGCGAGGCCGGGGCTCGTGTGGCCGCCGGTGCCGCCGCCCGTGATGAGGATGAGCGGGCGCATCCCTAACGAGCGTGCTCGCGGTGGCGCTCGAGCGCCAGGGCGAGCAGCCGGTCCACGAGGGCGGGGTAGGCGAGCCCCGAGGCCTCCCACATCCGGGCGTAGGCGCTCGTGGCCGTGAAGCCCGGGATCGTGTTGATCTCGTTCACGAGGATGCGGTCACCTTCGAGGAAGAAGTCCACCCGCGCCATGCCCGCGCAGTCGATCGCGCGGAACGCCGCGACCGCGAGCTCCTGGAAGCGCCCCGTCTGCTCGGGCGTGACCGGCGCGGGGACGGTCAGCCGCGCCTGACCCTCGGCGTACTTGGTCGCGTAGTCGTACCACTCGCCGTCGTAGGTGACCTCGCCGGGCAGGGAGGCCAGCGGCTCGTCGTTGCCGAGCACGCTCACTTCGACCTCGCGGCCGTGCACGGCGCGCTCGACGAGGAGCTTGCGGTCGTAGCGCGCGGCGTCCTCCAGGGCGGCCGGCAGCGCCGCGGCCCCGGAGACCCTGCCGATGCCGACGCTCGAGCCCAGGTTCGAGGGCTTCACGAAGCAGGGGAAGCCGATGGCCGCGGCGATGCGGCGCTCGACGGCCGACGGCGCACGCCGCCACTCGGCGCGCAGGACCACCGCGTGCTCGACGATGGGCAGGCCGTGCGCGCAGAAGATGGTCTTCATCGTGACCTTGTCCATCCCGACGGCGGAGGCGAGCACGCCGGCGCCGACGTAGGGCACGTCGGCGAGCTCGAGGAGCCCCTGGATCGTGCCGTCCTCGCCGTACGGTCCGTGCAGCGCGATGAACACCACGTCGAGCCCCTGGCGCAGCTCGGCCGGGAGCCCGCCCGCCGGCTCGGCTCGGACCAGGCCGGCCGTCGTCGAGGCCTCGGCGGTGTCGGCGCGGTCGGCGAGCGCCTTCTTCACGGCGCCGGCGGCGTCGTCGGCCGGCAGCGCCAGGCGCGCCTCGGCCGCCAGCGCGCGAAGGGGGTCGCCCCCGACGAGCCAGCGCCCATCGCGGGCGATGCCGAGGGGAACCACGACGTGGCCGCGCGTCTCGAGGGCCGCGATCACCGACGCCGCCGAGGCCAGCGACACCTCGTGCTCGCCCGAGCGCCCACCGAAGATCACACCGACGCGGAGGCGCGGCATGTCAGGTCATCGCGACGAGGAGCGCGCGCGCGATCAGCGCCGCCGCCTCGCGCACCCATGGATACCAGACCTCGCGCGCGAGCCATCCCGCGACGGCGATCGCGCCGTAGGCGACCGCGGTGAAGAGCCAGTCCGGCAGGCTCCCCGAGGGGACGAAGGCCCGGAGGAGCCCCGCGAGGATGGCGCCGGAAAACGTGTAGAGCCCCAGGGCGGACAGGACCGCGAGCGGCGAGAGCATGAGGAACATGAAGCTCGTGATGATCGCCTCGCCCCGGCCCATCGGGCTCCGGAACACCTCGATGGTGCCCTCGGCGGCGAGCCGCTCGAGCGCCAGCTCGACGTGGCCCCACGTGACGAGGCCGAAGTAGGACGCCAGGAAGAGCGCGGTCGCGACGAGCAACAGCGTGTGGCGCCAGCGCCACCACTCCAATCGCGTCATGGCTGCTCCCGGGATGCCCGGCGCTCCGCCCGCCAGCGCCGCCAGTCGGCGAGGCGGCGGCCGAGCTCCGCTTCGAACCCCCGGTCCGTCGGCCGGTAGTACTCGCGGCCGCGCACGGTCTCTGGGAGATCCTCCTGCTCCGTCCGCGTCCCGGGCTCGTCGTGCGCGTACCGGTAGCCGGCGCCGTAACCGAGCTCCCGCATGAGTCGCGTGGGCGCGTTGCGGATGTGCAGGGGGACGGGCTCCGCCGGACGCTCGCGGACGTCGGCCTGCACGGCACCGTAGGCGACGTACGTCGCGTTCGACTTCGGCGCCAGCGCGAGGTAGAGCGTGGCCTGCGCCAGCGCGAGCTCGCCCTCCGGCGTGCCGAGGAAGTCGTAGGCGTCCCTGGCCGCGAGCGTCAGGGCGAGCGCGCCCGGGTCGGCGTTCCCGATGTCCTCCGAGGCGAAGCGGACGAGGCGCCGGGCGACGTAGAGCCGGTCCTCGCCCGACTCGAGCATGCGGACGAGCCAGTAGAGCGCCGCGTCGGGGTCGGAGTCCCGCAGCGACTTGTGCAGCGCGGAGATCAGGTTGTAGTGCTCCTCGCCCGCCTTGTCGTAGAGGAGCGTCCGCCGCTGGGCGGCCTCGCGGATGGCGGTCTCGGTCACCGTGCGCTGGCCTCCCTCGGCCGGGCCGAGCTTCACAGCCAGCTCGAGCACGTTCAGCGCGGTGCGCGCGTCGCCGTTGGCGATCCCCGCGATCAGGCGGAGCGCGTCCCCGGTGACGAGCGGGGCCTGCGCGGCGAGGCCGCGCTCGGCGTCGTCGAGGGCGCGCCGCATGATCACGGAGAGATCCGCCTCGTCCAGCGGGTGGAGCACGTACACCCGGCAGCGCGACAGCAACGCGGAGTTCACCTCGAACGACGGGTTCTCGGTCGTGGCGCCGACGAGGACGAGCGTGCCCTTCTCGACGTGCGGCAGGAAGGCGTCCTGCTGGGCGCGGTTGAAGCGGTGGATCTCGTCCACGAACAGGATCGTGCGGGCGCCCTGCCGCGCGCGCGCGCGCGCGGCCTCGGCGATCACCTCGCGGATCTCCTTCACGCCCGAGAGCACCGCGGAGAAGGCGACGAAGCGGGCGCCGGCGACGTGCGCCATCAGCGAGGCGAGCGTGGTCTTGCCCGAGCCGGGCGGGCCCCACAGGATCATCGAGTGCATCTCGCCGCTCTCGAGGGCGACGCGCAGCACGCGCTGCGGGCCGAGCAGGTGCTCCTGGCCGACGACCTCGTCCAGCGTCCGCGGGCGCATCCGGTCGGCGAGCGGCCGGGGCGCGCCGCGGGCCGGGGGCCCGGACACCGGCGGGTCGAAGAGGTCCACCTCAGCCACCATCGCCGCGCGCGGCCAGCCACGCGGGCAGGTGCCCGAGCTCGTCCAGGTGCGCGACGGGGCTGACCCGCCGCCGGGCGAGCGTGGCGCGGTCGGCGCGGTAGGCGACGAACGGCACGCCGGCGGCGGCCGCGGCGAGCCCGTCCACCCACGAGTCGCCCACGACGACGGCCCGCCGGGCAATCCCCGCGTCGCCGGCGCGCCCGCCGAAATGGGCGGCGATGACGCGCCAGCCATCGGGGTCCGGCTTGAGCGCGCGCATGTCGTCGCGGGTCACGACGGGGTCGAGCAGACCGGCGAGCCCGAGGCGCTCGAGCGCGGGCAAGGTGATGGCGCGGGCGTTGTTGGTCCAGAGCGCCGTCGCCAGGCCGAGGCGGCGGGCGCCGAGGACCGCGTCGCGCGCGCCGGGCTCGAGGACCGCGGCGTCCATCGCCCGCCGCTCGTGGCCCAGCGCGACCGCCCAGAGCGCGTCCTCGAGCCGGGGCGCCTCCGTCCGGCACCAGTCGATCAGCTCGCCCACCCGCCAGCGCCCGGTCCGGGCCGGCAGCGGCCCCCGCTCGCGCTCGATGAGGGCCTGCATGTCCACGGCCATTGCCGCGAGGTCCAGCGGCGTCCGGACGAGCGTGTGGTCGAGGTCGAACACGCACGGACCCACGCTGTGACCGTACCACAGCCGTGCTACGATGGGGTGCCATCATGACGCGACGACAGCCGGTCTTCGCCGCGTTCGCGCTCCTGCTCGTTGCGATCTCGGTGCCCCATCCCGCCGCCGCGCTCGGGGAAGCCGAACGGCTCTGGATGGTCGGTGAGCGGTCGTTCGCGGACGGTCTCTACCCGGTCGCCCGCCGCACGCTCGAGCGGTTCGTCGCCGAGTATCCGGCCGACGCCCGGCTCCCGGCCGCGCTCCTCATCCTCGGCAAGGCGCGGCTCGCTCTCGGCGACGTGGAGCCGGCGCTCGAGGCCTTCCGCCGCGCCGCGCCGCCGGACGCCGCCGGCCCCACCGCCCTCGAGGCGAAGTTCTGGGAGGCGGAGACGTTGTTCCGGCTCAAGCGGTACGCCGAGGCGCGCACGGCGTACGACGCGGTGCTGCGGCGCGACGCCGCCTCGCCGCACGCGCCGGAGGCGCTCTACGGCCTGGCGTGGAGCGAGCTCGAGCTCAAGCGCCCCGAGCCGGCCGTCGCCGCGTTCCGCGACTTCCTCGCGACGTGGCCGCAGCACGCGCTCGCGCCGTCGGCGACGTTCTACCTGGCGCGGACGCTCGTCGAGCTCACGCGCTACGCCGATGCAGAGCCCCTGCTCGGCGACTTCGCCGCGAAGCACCCCGGCCACGCGCTCGCGCCCGACGCGCAGTACCTGCTGGGCCTGGCCCGCGTGCGGGCGGGCGACCACCGCGCCGGCGTCGCCGACCTGCGCGCGTTCGTGGCCGCGCACCCGTCCCACCCACTGGCGCCCGCCGCCCAGCGCGTGATCACCGAGACGCTGACGCGCTACGGCGACCGGCAGGAGCTGCTCGAGACCTACAAGACGCTCCTGGAGCAGACGCCGCCGAGCGCGGAGGCGCTCTACGACGCCGGGTCGATCGCGGGCCGGCTCGACCGCCGGCGCGATCAGGAGGCGGCGTGGAAGCGGCTGGCAAAGGAGTTCCCCGAGCACGCGCTCACCCACCGTGCCGCCCTCGAGCTGGCGAACGCCGCCTACAAGCGCCACGAGTGGAAGGAGGCAGCGGCACAGGCACACGCGGCCACCGCTTCCGCGGAGACCGGCGTCCGCGCGGAGGCGCTCCTGCTGGCCGGGGAAGCCGACCTGAAGCTCCGCCGGCTCGCCGCGGCCGCGAAGTCGTTCGAGGCGGTCGGCGGCGTGGCGAACGTCGAAGCGGGCGTGCGCTACCGCGCGCTGGCCGGCCTCGGGCTCACGCGCGAGCAGCAGCAGAACTGGAAGGCCGCGCTCGCGGCCTACGAGACCGTGGCCAGCAAGAGCCCCGACGCCACGCTGCGCGAGTGGGCCAAGGACCGCGCCAAGGCCGTGCGCGGACGGATCAATGCGACGCGCGCTCGCTAGCCTCCTGCTCGCCGTCGCGCTCGCGGCGCCGTCGGGCGCCGGCGGCGCCGCCGTGCAGCCGCTGGCGCCGCCGCCCCCCGAGCTCGAGGCGCTCGTCCCCTATGCCGCGGCGCCGATCGAGAAGCCGCCGGTCGCCGTGCCGACGCTGCCGCTTCCGGCGGCGCCCGCGGAACTACCCCAGCTGCCGCCCGCGGCGATCGTCCTCCCGCTGACGCCGAAGCCCGCGGCCTTCGTCGCGCCGCCGGGCACGCTCCCCTGCGTCGGGGCCTGGCTCGGGATCGTCTCGAAGGCGCTCGAGTGCGGCCGCGCCCGCTTCGCCCGCGGCGAGTACGACGATGCCGTGGGCGCACTCGAACAGGCCGCGCGCGGCGGCGGGGAGCGCGAGCTGGTCACCGAGGCGCGCTACTGGCTCGGGGAGGCGTACTACCACCTCGGCCGCATCGAGCAGGCCGACTGGCTCTTCCGCCAGGTCGTGCAGACGTCAGCGCCCGGCGGTGACTGGCTCGTCTGGAGCCGGCACGCGAGCGGCTGGACGGCGCTCCGCCTGCGCGACCCGGCCCGGGCGCGCGAGAGCTTCAGGGAGCTCCTCGCCGGCCCGGTGCCCGCGACGCTCGCCCCGTGGGCCCGCCACGGTCTCGGCCTCGCCGAGTACGCGCAGGGGCGCTGGGACGACGCGCTCCAGGCCTGGACCGCCCTCGTCGGTGCGGGCGTCCCCGCGGCGCTGTCGCGCGACGTCTCGTTCTGGCTGGGGGAGACGCTCGGCCGCGTCGGCCAACACGTGCGCGCGGGGGAAGAGCTCAGCCGATTCGTGCAGGGCGGCGCCCATCCGCTGCTCGACGCGGGCTGGCTCCGGCTCGGCTGGTGGAGCCTCGCGGCCGGACGCCTCCAGGAGAGCGCGGCCGCGTTCCGGACCTATCTCGCGCCGCCCGCGACGCCGGCCGCGGACTGGGCGAAGGCCGGGCTCGCGCTCGCCCTGCTGCCCGACGACGTCGGCGCGGCGCGCGCGGCGGCCCGCGACCTCGAGAGCCGCCGGTCCCCGCTCGCCCTGGCCCTTCAGCTGCGCTTCGCGCGCACGCTCTTGCAGATCGGGCGGCCGGCGGACGCGCGCGCGCTCGTCCAGCAGTTGCTGGGGGCGAGGCTGCCGCCCGACGTGCGCGCGTGGCTCCTGTTGCTCGACGGCGACGCCTTCCACAGCGACGGGAACCGCGACGAGGCGCGCACCCAGTACGACCTCGCCCGGAACGCCGGCGGCGCGACCGGCTGGATCGCGACGGTACGTCTGGCGCGGACGAACTACGAGATGCGGGAGTTCGCGCAGGCGGCGCGCGACCTGGCGCCCGTGTTCGCGGCGAGCGTGCCGCCCGACGTCCGGCTGGCGGCGCTCCTGCTCGCGGGCGAGGCTGCCTACCACGCGGGGGATCACGCCGCCGCGGGCGCGACGTTCCGGCGGGTGCTCGTCGAGTTTCCGGCCGGTTCGGAAGCGGCCGACGCTCGGCTCGGCGTCGCCTGGGCGGCGCTTCGAGACGATCGCCCCGACGATGCGCGGCGGGAGTTCCTCGACTTCGCCCAGGCCCTGCCCCAGCACCCGTACACGCCCGATGCGCTCGAGCTGGCGGCCGAGCTCACGCTCAAGCTCGGCGCCGACCCGCAGGGCGCGCGTCAGCTCCTCGAGCGGATCGTCGCCGAGTATCCGAGCCACCCGCGCGCGGAGTTCGCGCGGCTCAACCTGGCGCTGGTGGCGCTGCGCGCGGGCGATGCGCGCAGCGCGGCGTCCGAGCTGGACGCGTGGATCACCCGGGCGCCGTTCCCGCCGCTGCTCGGCCGGGCGTACGCGGCGCTCGGCGTGGCGCGGCTCGGCGAGGGCCAACCGGAGGAGGCCGGGCGGGCATTCGCGCGCGCCAGGGCCGAAGGCGTGGGCGCGCTCGCGGCGCTCGGTCTCGCCACGGCGGCGCTCGCGCAGCGGCAGCTCGATGCCGCCGCGCGCGCTTTCAGCGAAGCCCGTGACACCGGGACGCCCGCCGTCGCCGCGGCGGCGGAGCACGGCCTGGCCGTCGTCGCCTTCCACCGGGGCGCCGGGCGGGACTTCAAGCAACCGGCGCTGGCGGCACTCGCGGCGGCGCCCAAGGGCCCCGCCGCGCCGCGGCTCCTCTACGCGCTCACCGGCATCGCCGTCGCGGAGCGGGAGTTCAAGGAAGCGCTCGGCTTCGCCGGGCGGCTCGTCGACGAGTTCCCGGCCGACCCGGCGGCCGACGACGCGCTCGAGCGCGTGGGCGCCGGCGCCGCCGCGGCCAAGCCGCCCGCGTGGCCGATCGTGTACGAGGCGTACACGCGGCTCCGGCAGCGGTACCCGGACAGCCCCTTCGTCGCGCCGGCGCGGGTGACGCTCGCCAAGGCGCAAGTGGAGACCGGCCGCGCCGCGGACGCGCGCGCCGAGCTCGAGCGGTTCGTGACCGCGGCGCCCACCGACCCGCAGGCGGCGCCCGCCTGGGAAGCGCTGGCGCGGGCGCGCGCGGCGACCTACGACCGGGCGGGCGCGCGCGAGGCCTACGCGCGCGCGATCGCCCAGGGCGCGGCGCTCGGCCCCGAGGCGCTGCTGGACTACGCGCGCCTGCTCGTCGACGACCGCCGCTTCGCCGAGGCGCGCAAGGTCGCCGAGCCCCTGCTCCGGCGCGAGGACCGGGCGGCCGTGGCGCGCGCCGCGTACACGATCGCCGACGCCTGGCAGGCCGAGGGCGACCAGCTCGCGGCCGTCGAGTACTTCATGACCGCGGCCTACGTCGCGCCGGGGTCACCGGCCGGCCGCCGGGCGCTCCTCGGCGCGGGGTGGAGCTTCAGGGTGCTCAAGCAGCCCGACGCGGCCGCGACCGTGTACCGGAAGCTCCTGGCCCAGGCCGACCTGCCGGCCGATCTCGCCGAGGAGGCGCGCAAGGGCTTAAAGGATCTCGGGAAGTGAACGGGTACGGCGGGCGCCTCCTGTTCGTGGACCTCGGGAGCGGCGCCGTGCGCATCGAGCCCCTTTCCGCCCGCACGGCGCGGGCCTACCTCGGGGGCAATGGGCTCGCAGCCCGCCTGCTCTACGATCACGTGCCGGCTGGCACCGACCCGTTCGCGCCCGGGAACGCCGTCGTGTTCGGCGTCGGACCGGTCACGGACACCACCGTGCCCGGCAACAGCCGCGCGTGCGTCGCGACCCGGTCGCCGCTCACCGGGCTCTTCTTCGACTCGACCTTCGGCGGACGCTTCCCCGCGACCCTCAAGCGCACGGGCTTCGACGCGGTGCTGATCACCGGCCGTGCCGCGGCGCCGTCATACCTGGCGATCACGGAGCACGGCGCCGAGATCAAGCCTGCCGCGCACCTCTGGGGCCGCTCGACGCGGGAGACCGTCCAGGCGCTCGGCGCCGCCGAGGGCGCCGAGGCCGACGCGATCGCGATCGGCCCGGCGGGCGAGCAGCGGGTGCGGTTCGCCGCGCTCGCGCACTACTGGAAGAACCGCGAGGGCGTCGCGGGTCGGGGCGGCATCGGCGCCGTGCTCGGCGCCAAGAACATGAAAGCCGTCGTCGTGCGCGGCGCGCGCAAGACCGACGTCGCCGATCCCGCGGGTCTCCGGAGCCTGATCGACGAGACGCGCGAGCCCTTGAAGAAAGGCACGCAGGCGCTCTCGACCTACGGCACGCCCTTCCTGGTCGGGCCGATCAACGCGCTCGGCGCGCTCGGCAGCTACAACCTGAAACAGGAGGTGTTCGCCGAGGCGCGCGCGGTCGGCGGCGAGGAGATGAAGGCCCGCTACCACGACCGCGACACGACGTGCCTCAAGTGCCCGGTCGCCTGCGGCAAGCAGTACGCGATCCCGTCGGGCGAGTTCGCCGGGCGGCGGGCGAAGATGCCCGAGTACGAGACCGTCTTCGCGCTCGGGCCGATGCTCGGCCTCGCGGACCCCGAGGCGCTCATCGTCGCCAACGATCTCTGCGACCTGCTCGGGATGGACACGATCTCGATGGGCGTGACGCTCGCCTTCGTCTGCGAAGCCCTCGAGCGCGGCTGGCTCACGAAGGCCGACGTGGGCGTGCCCTTCGGCTGGGGCGACGGCCGCGGCATGCTCGCCCTCGTCGAGCAGACGGCGCGCCGGGAGGGCTTCGGGGCGCGGCTGGCCGAGGGGGCGTGGCGCCTGGCCGAGAGCGTGCACCCGGAGGGCACGAAGCTCGTCTACGCGGTCAAGCGCCTCGAGTTGCCCGCGCACTCGGCGCGCGCGCTCAAGGGCCTCTCGATCGGCTACGCGACCGCCACGCGCGGCGGCAGTCACCACGACACGCGCCCGACGCCGCAGTACGCGCCGAGCTTCGACCGCCGCGGCACCGCGGGCAAGCCCCTGTTCGCCGCGCGGAGCCAGCACTTCACCGCGGTGGGCGACTCGCTCGTGCTCTGCCGCTTCACGGCCGAGCGCGGCTTCGGCCTCTTCGTGGAGGAGCCGTACGCACGCATGCTGCGCGCCGTCACCGGCTGGGACGTGACGGTCGAGGAACTCGAGCGCGCCGGCGAGCGCATCGTCAACCTCGAGCGCCTCTTCAACGTGCGCGAGGGCGTCCGCCGGGCCCAGGACACGCTGCCGTGGCGGGTGATGCACGAGCCCATCCCCGACGGCCCCTCGGCCGGCATGCACTGCCCGCCCGCCGAGCTCTCGGCCATGCTCGACGAGTACTACGCCCTCCGCGGGTGGGACGCGGACGGCGTCCCCACGCCCGGCCGCCTCGCCGCCCTCGGCCTGTCGGCCTGACGCCCGCTCGGTGCTACGATAGCGCTCGGACCACGGGCGGCTAGCTCAGCTGGGAGAGCGCAGCCCTTACAAGGCTGAGGTTGCAGGTTCGAGCCCTGCGCCGCCCACCACCATTCTTTCGGGCATTTCCGCACGTTCTCGGTCGTTTCGATGTCACGGCCGAGTGACCGCAAAAGGACAGAAAAGGCCGCTTTCGGACAGCGAAGTGGCAGCGGAATGGCAGCAACCTAATGTGGGAGGAATCTTGAAGCGCGTGACTTGGCAGACGATCGAGGGTGGAGTCGATGAAGCCATCCAGTTGTGCCGCCATGTCGGTCTTGTGGACCTGATCGAAAGGAGTCGCTTCACTGCATATCGGCAGCGCCTGAGGGAACTAAGATTATGGGGATGATCTGGCACCTCGGCACGATTGCGGTCGACGAGGAGACACACTTGGCCACCTTCGTTCAAGAGACGACGGTGAACGGCTTCATCCGCAGAAGCGAGGAGGATGATCGAGAGCTGAGGATGATGTACGAACGAATCCGCAGGTTCTTCTACTGAAGGCCGCGTGATGACAGCCACGTGCCGACCGGACC
>MGCE01000010.1 GCA_001790315.1 Candidatus Rokubacteria bacterium RIFCSPLOWO2_02_FULL_72_37
GGATCGCCCTCAGCCCGGGCGGGCGGCTGTTCGTCGCCGACCGCCACGCCGAGCGGATCCTGGTGGTCGACGATGAGGGGCGCGCGACCGAGTTCGCGCGGTTCACCGAGGGCGATGCCCCACGGAGCCTGGGTTTCGTGCCGGTCACGCCCGAGACCCGGCGCGCGGGGATCGCCGGCGACCTCCTCGTCGTCACGATCAGCCGCGGGGCGTGGCCGGTGAACGAGGTCGTCCGCATCTCGGGTCAGTTCGACGCGCCGCGCGACTGACAACGAGCATTCCGGACCCGCCCTGTGGCGCCGCTGCCCCATCCTGCCCCAGGCCGCCGCGAGAGCCCTCACGCCCTGGCCCCCGGACGACCTGGGGGTTCAAGCATTTCCCGGGCGGCGCCCCGTCGCCCGGGGCGGCAGGCTTCATGCTACTGGCGCTCTTGGCCAAGGGAGGGCGCGGCCATGACAACGGGCTCAGGCATCACCAGGATCCTGGTTCCCACGGACTTCTCCTCCGGATCGGAGCGGGCCTGGAGCCTGGCTCAGCGGCTCGCGCCCAGCGTGGGCGCCGAGCTGGTTCTTCTGCACGTGCTGCCGGCGACGCCGATCGATACCGAGCTCAGGCTTCAGACCGAGGAGCGCCGTGCGGAGCTGCGCGCGCTCCAGGCGACGCACCAGCTCGGCATCCCGCGCGCCGACGAAGAGGGCGAGGCGCTGCCGCCGGGGCGCGTCTTCGAGGGGCCGCTCGTGGGCGAGCGCGTGCGGGAGTTCTCCACCGCGGGGCGCGAGTGGGCGCGCATGCTCGAGGAGTGGGCGGACCTCGGGCGCGCGGCCGGCTGCAAGGTCCGGACGCTCCTGCGGGTCGGCGTGCCCTACCGCGAGGTCGTCGCCGCGGCGAAGGAGGAGCAGGCCGACCTCGTGCTTCTCGCCACGCATGGTCGCGGCGAGATCCACCGGCTGCTCGTCGGCAGCGTCGCCGACCGCGTGATCCGCATGGCGCCGTGCCCGGTGCTCACGGTCAAGGCCGCGTGAGCCGCGCTCGGAGGTGTCGGGTGACCAGAGGCCTCAGCCGCGTCGGGCGGAGGTTGACTCCGTGGCCGATCCTCCCTAGATTCGGGCCCGCGACGCCGCGGCGCGCCCGTCGAACGCCGGGGAGATCGGACACCGAGAGGAGGACGCCCATGAACCAGGAGTTCGAATACATCTCGCGCGCGCGCCTCGAGTACCGCGGCGGCTTCCGCACCGCGTGGCTGGGCGAGGTCGCGGAGCCGGTCGTCTACGGCGTGCAGGGCGCGCTCCGCACCTACTACGGGGTGAAGGAGGGCCCGCCCGTCGCCTCGACGCTCGATCACATCGTGGCGGCGGTGGCCGGCTGAATGTACGGCACGCTCGCCGGCGCCCTGGCAGGGCGCAAGATCAAGTTCGACCGGAGCGCGTACACGGCGACGGTGGACGGGCGCATCGTCGGCACGGGCACGACGATCCGCATCGCGTCGATCCAGGTCCACTACGACCTCGGCGTGCCGGCGGAGGCGCGCGAGGCCGCCGAGCGCGCGCTCGCCGTGCACCCGCAGGGCTGCCCCGCGCACGAAAGCGTGAAGGACGCGATCGCGATCGGCTGGGACGCCACGCTGCGCGCCGGCGACACGGTCCTGACGCTCTCGAGCGCGACGACACGGTAGCGCGCGGATGCCCGTGTCCTTTCCGGGCCCTCTTTCGCTGAGGCGGGGCGCGCGCCCGCGCGGCCGGGGCAGGATCGGTGCCGCGCTGGCAGGCCTCGATGTCACGTCGTCCCATGCGGTGTTCCTGGAATCCACGCTCATCGAACCGGATTCGACCAGCGCTGTTCCTGGCGCGGTCGGGAATGAGCCGGTTCGCGGCCGAGAACGACCTGCAAGTATCCGAAAAATATCGACAGATTCCGGAAGCTCCGCTGGCACCGGCCTTGCTAGCCTCCGGGTCGAGGAATCGTGTCCGATCTGGCGCGGGGTCGACGCCCCGGCGGAGGGAACCATGACGATCCTGGGACGAATCGCTCGGACGACGGCCGTCACGACCGGCGCGACGATCCTGCTGGCGGCCTGGGCCTCGGCAGAGACCAAGGCGGTGGGCGTCGTCGCCTCGCTCCAGGGAACCGCCACGGTCCAGCGCGCCTCGACGCCCCACCCGGCGCCGCTCCGCTTCAAGGACGACGTCTTCGTGCGCGACCGCATCACGACCGGCGAGCGCTCGGTCGTGCGCATCCTGTTCGGGGGCAAGGCCACCGTGACCGCCCGCGAGCACTCGGTGCTCGTCATCACCGAGCGCCCGGGCGCGTCGACCGTGAACCTGACCACCGGCAGGATCGCCGTCGCCGTCGACAAGACCCGGGTGAAGCCCGGTGAGATCGTCGAGATCCGCACGCCGAACGCCGTCGCGGCCATCCGAGGCACGGTCGTCGTGGCGGAGGTGACGCCGGATCTCGGAGGTTCTCGATCGACGATCACGGTCCTGCGGGGCCTGATCGACGTGGCACGGCTGGATGCGTCGGGGTGGGCCGTTGGCCGGGCGGTCGACGTCGGAGCGCTCCAGCAGATCACGGTGACCCGCACGCTCTCGCCCATCCAGACGATCACGCCCGACGACGCCAAGCAGCTCTCCCGTGGCTTCTCGGTGATCCCGAAGCACGCGCCGAGCGCGAGCATGGAGCCGCTCGTGAAGGCGGCGGTGGAGAACACGGCGCGGGAGCTCGAGCAGCTCGTGGCGCCCGTCGAGGCGGTCGTCGTCAACGCGGCGCGCGGCGGTGAAGACGTCGAGCGCGAGGGGGGCACGACGAGCGGCACGGCCGGCGCCTCCAGCTCTTCCGGGGTGGGCGGCGCCAGCGCGAGCGCGTCCGGTGTGGCGGCGGGCGGCACCGACGGTGGCACCGGGAGCGGCGGCGGGAGCACATCCAGTGCGGTGGCCGGCGGGTCGTCGAGCGTGCCGGGCAATGGCAACGCGTACGGCGTGAGCGGCAATCCGGGCGGTGGCAACGGCAGCGGGAGCACGAGCAGCGGGGCGGGGTCGAGCGGGACGTCGGCCGTGCCGGGTGGCGGCAACGCCTACGGCGTGAGTGGTGGGAACCCCGGGAACGGCAACTCGAGTGGCGCTCGAGCGCCCGTGTCGAGCGCGGCGGTCAGCGTGCCGGGCGGCGGCAACGCCTTCGGCCTGGTGGGCGGCGGGCGGGGCAACGGCAACGCGAACACGCCCGGTCCGACGGTGTCGAGCGGGTCATCGGGCGTGCCCGGTGGCGGCAACGCCTTCGGCGCGGTCAACGGCGGCCCGGCGAACGGCAACCCCGGCAAGGGCAACGGCAAGAAGTAGCGCTGCCGGCCGGCCAAGAACGATCCGGCCCGAGCACGCCCGTGGCGTAACTGGTTGACAACGCGATCGGCTTCTCATGGCACCTCCCTTGCTGGGTCGTTTGAGCTAGGCGCCCCTGGGGCGTCACTACGGCAGCACGGAGGAACCCATGCGGAGGCTCAAGCGGATCAGCGGAATGATCGGGCTCGCAACGCTGCTCGGCGTCGCTCACCCGTGGCACGTTTCCGCCGAGTCGAGGCCGGTCGGCGTCGTCGCCTCGCTGGAGGGCCCGGCCACCGTCGCGCGCGCGTCGACGCCGCAGCCCGCGCCGCTCCGGTTCAAGGACGATGTCTTCGTGCGCGATCGGATCACGACGGGCGAGCGGGCCATCGTGCGGATCTTGCTCCGCGGCAAGGCGACGGTGACGGCGCGGGAGCACTCCATGCTCGTCATCACGGAAGGCGCCGGCACGTCGGTCGTGCACCTGACGTCGGGCGCCATCGCCGTCGCCGTCGCAAAGGATCGCATGAAGCCGGGCGAGGTCGTGGAGATCCGCACCCCGAACGCCATCACGGCGATCCGCGGCACGATCGTCGTCGCCGAGGTGGCCAAGGGCCCGGCGGGCTACCAGTCGACGCTCACGGTCCTGCGTGGCGTCGTCGACGTCACCCGGCTCGACAGCCAGGGACAGTCCGTCGGCGGAGCGGTCGACGTCGGCGCGCTCGAGCGGGTCACCGTGGCGGGCTCGGTGTCGCCCGTGCAGCGGATCACGCGCGACGACGCCAGACGGATCTCGAGCCGGTTCTCGGTGGTTCCGAGTCAGGCGCCGGCTCGGAGCATGGAGCCGTTGGTCAGAGCCGTCGTCGAGAACTCGACGCGCGACGTCGAGCGGGCCATCGCGGACGGAGCCCTCGCCGTCGAGGGCGCCTCGGGCAGGGGGGGCGCGTCCGCCACGCCCGCCGGAATCGGCGCGCTCGGAGCGTCGAGCGTGAGCGCGGCGAGCGGCGGGACCACCGCGGCGGCCGCAGGGGTCACCGCGGGCGCGCTCGGCGTCGTCGGCACGGCCAGCGGCCTCCTCAACGGGTTGACGGCGAAGTAGGGTCCGGTCGCCTGCGCGTGGTGTCCCGGCGGGGCGGCGTGATACCGTACCCACAGCGCGCCATGCACGCCGTGGCCACCGTCCAGATCGACAACGCGAGTGTCCGCGTCACGGAGTGGCGCTTCGCTCCGGGCGCCGCAACCGGCCGGCACCGACACGAGCATCCCTACGTCGTGGTGCCCCTCTCGACGGGCCGGCTCGAGCTCGAGGGTCCCGAGGGCGCGAGCGGCGCGGACCTCGTCACGGGTCGCGCGTACTTCCGCCCGGCGGGCGTCGAGCACGACGTGCGCAACCCGAACCCCTTCGAGTTCGCCTTCGTCGAGATCGAGTGGAAGACGCCGTGAGCGGGCGCGTCACGGTCGTCCGCCAGGACGGCATCGCGGACGTCCGGCTCAACCGACCGGACAAGCTGAACGGCCTGGACCCGGCGATGTTCGAGGCCCTGGTCACGACGGGACGGGCTCTCGCCGGCGAGCGCGCGCTGCGGGCCGTCGTGCTCTCCGGCGAGGGGCGCGCGTTCTCCGCGGGCCTCGACTTCGCGAGCGTCCTGGGGGCGCGCGCGGAGGGCCGGGGGGCGCGCGACCTGCTCGCGCGGGAGCCCGATGAGCTCGCCAACTTCGCCCAGCAGGCAGCGTGGGTCTGGGCCGAGCTGCCGGTGCCCGTGATCGCGGCCGTGCACGGCCCGTGCTTCGGCGGAGGTCTCCAGATCGCCCTCGCGGCGGACATCCGCATCGTCGCGCCGGACGCGCAGCTCTCGGTCATGGAAGTCCGGTGGGGACTCGTACCGGACATGACGGGAACCCAGACGCTGCGCCACCTCGTCCGCCTCGACGTACTGGAGGAGCTGGTCCTGACCGGGCGGATCGTCACGGGCCCGGAAGCCGTCGCGCTCGGGCTGGCGACGCGGCTCAGCGCGACGCCGCGCGCGACGGCCCTCGAGCTCGCGCGGGAGATGGCGGCGAAGTCGCCCGACGCCATCCGAGCCGGCAAGCGCCTGCTCCGGCGTGCGGTCGGTGTGGGGCTGGCGGAGGGTCTGCGCCTGGAGGAAGCGACACAGCGTTCGCTGCTCGGCGGCGCGAACCAGACGGAGGCCGTGCGCGCGAACCTCGCGCGGCGGGCGCCGCGGTTCGAGGACCCGCCGGCGTGATCGGACTGCGCTACGGAGCGTCCGCTCCCGACTTCCGTCTGCCGTCGACGGCCGGGGAGGAGATCGGGCTCGCCGACTTCCGCGGGCGCGCCGACGTGGTCCTGGTCTTCTACTGCTACGACTGGGGCGGGATCTGAACGCCTGAGCTCGGCGACCTCGGGCGGGTCGCAGGCGAGATCGAGCGGCGGGGGGCGGCCTTGCTCGCGATCAGCGGAGACAGTCCGTTCTGCCACAGGGCGTTCGCGGTGGCGCGGGCGTTGCCGTTTCCGCTGCTCGCCGACGTGCACCGCACGGCGATCCGCGCGTTCCACGTGCTCGACGAGGAGCGCAACGTCGCGTACCGGTCGACCTTCGTCGTCGACCGCGCCGGCACGCTGCGCTGGGGCCAGGCCGGCGATCGGCAGATGGTGCGCGACGGGAGCGAGATCCTCCGCGTCCTGGACGTGCTCGCCGCCTTGCGCGCGAAGGGGTAGGGGCACATGATCCGCCAGCCCCGGGAGGTCTGCCGGCAGCTCGCGGCGAGCATCGAGACCGTCATGCGGGGGCAGTCGGCGGCGGTCCGAAAGCTCCTGGCCGCCTTTGCCAGCGGGGGGCACGTCCTGCTCGAGGACTACCCCGGCACCGGCAAGACCACGCTCGCCAAGGCGCTCGCCCGCTCGATCGGCGCCCGGTTCACGCGCGTGCAATTCACGCCCGACCTGCTGCCCTCGGACATCCTCGGCGTCTCCGTGTACGACCAGCGCGACCACGCGTTCCACTTCCACCAGGGTCCGATCTTCACGAACATCCTGCTCGCGGACGAGATCAACCGCGCCTCGCCGCGGACGCAGTCGGCGCTGCTGGAGGCGATGGCCGAGGGGCAGGTCTCGATCGAAGGCGAGTCCTACCGCCTCGAACAGTTGTTCTTCGTCATCGCGACGCAGAACCCGGTGGAGTTCCGCGGCACGTATCCGCTGCCCGAAGCGCAGATGGACCGCTTCGCGCTGCAATTCAGTCTCGGGTACGTGGTGCCCGAGGACGAAGTGGCCATCCTCTCGGCCCAGGCCCGCCGGCATCCGATCGACGACCTGACGGCGTGCGTCTCCCTGGAGGAAATGCTCGCGGTGCGGGAGAGCGTGGCCGCGGTGCGGGTGAGCGACGAGCTCAAGCGCTACGTCGTGGACATCGTCGGCGCCACGCGGGTGGCGGAGGGCGTCCAGCTCGCGGCGAGCCCGCGCGCCTCGCTCGCGCTCATGAAGGCCGCGCAGGCGCTCGCGCTGCTGGAGGGCCGCGAGTTCGTGATCCCGGAGGACGTCCAGGAGATCGCCGTTTCCGTCATCGCCCACCGGATGGTCGTCGACCCCCAGGCCCGCTTCTCGGGCGTGACCGCCACGTCGGTCGTCGAGGAGATCCTCAAGAGGGTGCCGGTGCCGGTCTAGCCCGGCGCGCGATGCGGCGACTCTGGTACCGCTGGTTCCGCTGGGTGTCCTCCCTCCAGCACCGTCTGGACCGGCGGCTGACGCCCGCCGGCCGGCTCGTGCTCGCGACGCTCGGGGCAGCCGCGGTCGTCGGACTCGACACCAACCGCACGCTCGGCGCCCAGGTCTTCGCGCTCCTCGGCTCGCTCATCGTGCTCTCCGCCCTGGCGAGCGCGCGCTTCCGGGTGCGGCTCACGGCGCGCAGGATCCTGCCGCGGTTCGCGACGGTCGGCTGCCCGGTCACGTACCGCGTGGTCCTCCGCAACGAGACCGACGCGCGCCAGGGCGGCCTCGTGCTCCTCGACGATCTGGCCGACCCCCGGCCGTCCTTCGACGAGTTCGCGAGCGCGCGGGAGCCCGGAGAGGAGCGGCGCAACTGGTTCGATCGCAGCGTGGGGTACCCCCGCTGGATGTGGCTCGTCGCGCGCAACCGGGGTGCCGTGACCCCGCGGCGTCAGGTGCCGCCGGTGTCGCCGGGGGACGAAGTGGAGCTCGGGCTCGAGATCACGCCGACGCGCCGCGGGCGGCTCCGGTTCGCCTCGGTCACGATCGCGCGGCCCGACCCGCTCGGCCTCGTCCAGGCCGTCAGGCGCCTGCCGCTGCCACAGTCGCTCGTCGTGCTGCCGCGACGCTACCCGGTGCCCGACATCGGACTGCCGGGCGCCCGCAAGTACCAGCCCGGCGGCGTCGCGCTCGCGTCGTCGGTCGGGGACTCGGAGGAGTTCTTCGCCCTGCGCGATTACCGGCCCGGCGACCCGCTGCGACGCATCCACTGGAAGAGCTGGGCGCGGACGGGCGAGCCCGTCGTGAAGGAATACCTCGACGAGTTCTTCGTGCGTCACGCACTGGTGCTCGACACGTTCGGCGCCGCCGCCGGCGACCTGGCGTTCGAGGAGGCGGTGTCCGTCGCTGCGTCGATCGCCGTGTCGGTCGACACGCAGGAGTCCCTGCTCGACCTCATGTTCGTGGGCGCCCAGGCGTACTGCTTCACCGCGGGCCGTGGACTCGGGCACACGGACCGCATGCTCGAGGTGCTGGCGAGCGTCGGCGTGTGCCACGACAGGCCCTTCCGCGCCCTCCAGGACGCGGTCCTCGGGCGCCTGGACGCGCTGAGCGGCTGCGTCTGTGTGCTGCTCGCGTGGGATGAGCCGCGCCGCGAGTTCATCCGGCGCCTGCAAGCCGTCGGCCCGCCCACCCGTGTCTTCGTGGTGACCGCGCCCGACGTGCCGGTGACCGGGCTGCCGGCGGACGTCCGGCTCCTCGTCGCGGGGCGGATCCGCGAGGGGCTCGCGCGCGCGTGAGCACGCCGCCGCTGCTGCTGGGCGCCGCGCTCGTCTTCTGGGGCTGGCAGACCGGCCTCGTGCTCTTCGGCGTGGCCGTCGCGACCGTGCTCGAAGCGGCGCGGGTCGTCGCCTGGCGGCTCGAGCTGTCGCGGAGCGACTTCAACCGCGTCGCCGACCTGTGCGCCGTCCTCTTCCTCGGCGGGACCGTCTACCTCGTGGCCACGACAGGCGCCGGCCGGACGGCCGTGGCCGGGCCACGGGCGATCACGATCCTCTTCGAGTGGCTGCCGCTGCTCCTCGCGCCCCTGGTCGCGTGTCAGGCCTACAGCGTGGAGGGGCGCGTGCCGCTCACCGCGTTCTTCTGGGCGCTCCGGCGCCGGGCCGCGCGGGAGCCGTCGGCGCCCGCCGACGCGGTGGACCTCGCCTACCCGTACCTGGCGCTCGTCGTGCTCGCGACGAGCGCCGCGAACGTCCGCACACCCGTCTTCTACGTCGGCCTGTGCGCGCTCATCGGCTGGGCGCTCTGGTTCGAGCGCTCGCGGCGCTTCCCCACCGCGTGGTGGGGTGCGCTCCTCGTCGTCGCGGCCGCGCTCGGCTGGGGCGGCCAGGCGGCGCTCCACGCCTTGCAGTCCGTCGTCGAGGAGCGGGTCTTCGACTACATCTTCAGCTTCATCCACCGGGACGTGGACCCGTTCCGGAGCACGACGGCGATCGGCTCGCTCGGCGAGCTGAAGCTCTCCGATCGCATCGTGCTCCGCGTCGAGCCCGGCCGCGACGCTCGACTCCCGCTGCTGCTGCGCGAGGCGAGCTACGATCTGTACAGCTCGGCCGTGTGGCTCGCCTCGGCCGCCGACTTCACGCCGGTCCAGCCCGAGGTCGACGGCGAGACGTGGACCCTCGGACCGGGGAACGGCGCGCCCTCGGTCACGATCTCCGCGTATCTCCCGCGCGGCCGTGGGATCCTGACGCTGCCGCCCGGCGCGTACCGCCTCGAGCGCCTCGCCGCCGTCTCGATGAGTCGCAACCGTCTCGGCGCGGTGAGGGTCGACGAGGGCCTCGGCCTGATCACGTACGGGGTCCACGTCGACCCCGCCGCCACGCGCGACACGCCGCCCACCGAGGCCGACGTGACCGTGCCCGCGCGCGATGCCGCGCTCGTCACGTCCGTGGCCGCGCGACTCCGTCTCGGCTCGCTGGCGCCCCGTGACGTGGTCCGCGCGGTCGAGGAGTTCTTCGCGCGGGATTTCCGCTATGCGCTCTATGTCCCCGCCCGCGGGCACGACGCCCCACCGCTGACGCGCTTCCTCCTCGAGACCCGTGCGGGGCACTGCGAGTATTTCGCGACCGCGACCGTGCTGCTGCTGCGCGCCGCCGGGATCCCGGCGCGCTACGCCGTCGGGTACTCGGTGCAGGAGTGGAGCTGGCTCGAGCGGCGGTACGTCGTCCGGCAGCGTCACGCGCACGCGTGGACGCTGGCGTGGGTCGGCGGCGCCTGGCGTGACGTGGACACGACGCCGTCGGTGTGGGTGGACGCGGAGGCCCGGGGCTCGCTGCTCGCGCCGGTGGCCGACCTGTGGGCGTGGGCGCAGTTCCTCTTCGTCCGGTGGCGGTGGAGCGAGGGCGGTGACTGGCTGGGACCGTACCTCGGCTGGCTGCTGATCCCGCTGATCCTGATCCTCGCGTGGCGCCTCTGGGCACGCAAGCGCGT
>MGCE01000011.1 GCA_001790315.1 Candidatus Rokubacteria bacterium RIFCSPLOWO2_02_FULL_72_37
TGTCCCGCTGGACCGGCATCCCGCTCTCGAAGCTCGAGGAGAAGGAGTCCGCGAAGCTCGCCCGCATGGAGGAGGCGCTCCACGGCCGGATCATCGGGCAGGACGCCGCCGTCGCCGCCGTGTCCCGGGCGATCCGGCGCTCGCGCGCCGGCCTGAAGGACGCCAAGCGCCCGGTCGGCTCGTTCGTGTTCCTCGGCCCGACCGGCGTCGGGAAGACCGAGCTGGCGCGCGCGCTCGCGGAGTACCTGTTCGGTGACGAGAATGCGCTGATCCGCGTGGACATGTCGGAGTACATGGAGAAGTTCTCGGTGTCGCGCCTCCTCGGGGCGCCTCCCGGCTACGTCGGCTACGAGGAGGGGGGGTTCCTCACCGAGAAGGTGCGCCGCCGGCCGTACTCGGTCGTGTTGTTCGACGAGATCGAAAAGGCCCACCCCGACGTGTTCAACATGATGCTCCAGGTCCTCGACGATGGGCGGCTCACCGACTCGCTCGGGCACGTCGTCGACTTCAAGAACACGATCCTCATCATGACCTCGAACCTCGGCACGAGCCTCATCGGCAAGCGTGTTTCGCCGGGGTTCCTGCAGGAGAGCGACGAAGCGTCCTACGAGAGGATGAAGGACCGGGTCATGGAGGAGTTGAAGCGCGCGTTCCGGCCGGAGTTCTTGAACCGGATCGACGACATCATCGTCTTCCATGCGCTGGCGCTCGACCACATCAAGCAGATCATCCGGCTGATGATCGGCCGCATCAACAGGCAGCTCGCCGAGAAGGGCATCGAGCTCATCCTCACGCAGGCCGCCGAGGCGGCGCTGGTGGAGAAGGGCTACGACCCGACGTACGGCGCGCGGCAGCTGCGGCGCACGATCCAGAAGCACATCGAGGACCCGCTGGCCGAGGCGATCGTGCGTGGCCAGGTGGCCGAGAGCGCCCGCATCGAGGTGGACGTCGAGGGGACGGGCTTTGCGTTCCGCGAGGCTCCGCCCGTGGAAGCGCCCCTCGAGCTTGCAGAGCACTAAGGCCCTGCTTCCAGGGCGTCTGAGAGCCCGGTGACGACAGCGGCGCGAGTCCGTCTCAGCATTGTTGTCGTCCTCGCGGTCGCGCTCCTCGGCCCGTCCGGCGTCGGGAAGACCGAGCTGGCGCGCGCGCTCGCGGAGTACCTGTTCGGTGACGAGAATGCGCTGATCCGCGTGGACATGTCGGAGTACATGGAGAAGTTCTCGGTGTCGCGCCTCCTCGGGGCGCCTCCCGGCTACGTCGGCTACGAGGAGGGGGGGTTCCTCACCGAGAAGGTGCGCCGCCGGCCGTACTCGGTCGTGTTGTTCGACGAGATCGAAAAGGCCCACCCAGACGTGTTCAACATGATGCTCCAGGTCCTCGACGACGGGCGGCTCACCGACTCGCTCGGGCACGTCGTCGACTTCAAGAACACGATCCTCATCATGACCTCGAACCTCGGCACGAGCCTCATCGGCAAGCGTGTTTCGCCGGGGTTCCTGCAGGAGAGCGACGAAGCGTCCTACGAGAGGATGAAGGACCGGGTCATGGAGGAGTTGAAGCGCGCGTTCCGGCCGGAGTTCTTGAACCGGATCGACGACATCATCGTCTTCCATGCGCTGGCGCTCGACCACATCAAGCAGATCATCCGGCTGATGATCGGCCGCATCAACAGGCAGCTCGCCGAGAAGGGCATCGAGCTCATCCTCACGCAGGCCGCCGAGGCGGCGCTGGTGGAGAAGGGCTACGACCCGACGTACGGCGCGCGGCAGCTGCGGCGCACGATCCAGAAGCACATCGAGGACCCGCTGGCCGAGGCGATCGTGCGTGGCCAGGTGGCCGAGAGCGCCCGCATCGAGGTGGACGTCGAGGGGACGGGCTTTGCGTTCCGCGAGGCTCCGCCCGTGGAAGCGCCCCTCGAGCTTGCAGAGCACTAAGGCCCTGCTTCCAGGGCGTCTGAGAGCCCGGTGACGACAGCGGCGCGAGTCCGTCTCAGCATTGTTGTCGTCCTCGCGGTCGCGCTCCTCGGCCCGTCCGGGGTCGCGGCGCAGCGCCCCCTTCCTCGGCAGCCCATCGTCATCAAGGAAATCGCGGTCGAAGGCACCAGACGCGTGCAGGACGCGGTGGTGCTCGGGCGGGTCAAGAGCAGCGTCGGTGCGAACTTCGACCCCTCCGCGCTCTCGGAGGACATCCGCGCCATCTTCGGCCTCGGATTCTTCGACGACGTGCAGCTGCGCGTGGAAGGCTTCGAAGGCGGCGTGAAGGTGACGTTCGTGGTCACGGAGCGCCCGTTCGTTCGGGACGTGAACTTCGTCGGCAACAAGAAGCTCGCCACCGACGGGTTGCAGGAGAAGATCAGCCTCAAGCTCGGCAGCGTCTACAACCCGGTCGATGTCCAGCGCGCGGTCGAGAAGCTGAAGGAGTATTACGAGGACGAAGGGTACTTCGAGGTCCAGATCAGCCCCGATGTCGAGAAGTTTGCCGACGGCGACGTCCGGGTCACGTTCAACGTCGTCGAGGGCCGGCGGATGACGATCGATCGGATCGTCTTCAAGGGCACCACGGGCCTCAAAGAGAGCGCCATCAAGGATGTACTCGCCACGCAGGAGCGACAGTTCTACATCCTCCGCGGGACGGTCCAGCGCCAGCGGCTGGAGGACGACGTCGACCGGATCCTTCAGCTGTACAACGACCACGGCTACGTGCAGGCGCGTGTGGAGTCGCACGATATCACGGTGGATCGCGAGAAGGCCCGGGTGACGATCACGTTCGTGGTCGTCGAGGGCCCGCAGTTCAAGGTCGGTGAGGTCACGATCAGTGGCGTCACGCTCTTCCCGGAGACGGAGATCACCCGCCGGATCGCGCTGAAGCGCGGTGACATCTTCTCGCGCGCCAAGCTCCGTGACAGCATCAAAGCGGTGATCGACCTCTACGGCACCGTCGGGCACGCGTCGGCCGACGTGAACCCGAAGACCGAGCAGGCGACGACCGGGAGCACGATGGCGATCGCGTTCGAGATCACGGAAGGGCCCGAAGTCTACGTCGAACGCATCAACATCAGCGGCAACGTGCGCAGCCAGGAGAAGATCCTTCGCCGCGAGCTGAGCCTTCACGAGGGCGAGCTGTACACACTCCAGAAGAAGGAGCGCTCGCGACAGAAGCTGGTCAATCTCGGATACTTCGAGACCGTGAACCTGACGACCCAACCCGGTTCCGACAAGACGAAGATCGTCGTGAACGTCGAAGTCACGGAGAAGCCGACGGGTCTGTTCAGCATCGGTGGCGGATACTCGTCCGTCGACAGCTTCATCGGCACCATCGACCTCGCGCAACGGAACTTCCTGGGGCGGGGCTGGGAGGCCTCGATCCGGATCCGCGCGGGAGCGAACACGCAGCAGGGCGTGATCAGCTTCACCGAGCCGTGGCTCTTCGACCGTCCCCTGGCCGCGGGATTCGACGTGTTCAACACCCGACGACAGTACCCGGAGTACGACTTCGACTCCCTCGGCGGCGCCTTGCGACTGAGCCATCCGTTCGCCGAGTACTGGCGCTGGTTCACGGGCTATAGGGTGTCGCGCGACGAGATCAAGGATTTGACGGAAACGGCGACGGAGGCGCTCCGTGACGAGGAGGGCACGCGCGTCACCTCGGCGGTCAACGCGGCGCTCGGCCGCGACAGCCGCGACAACGTGTTCGCGGCGACGCGCGGCGGACAGACGAGCGTCTCCGCGGAGTTCGCGGGACTCGGCGGGGATTCGCGCTTCGTGAAGACCGTCGGCGCCACGAGCTACTTCTGGCCGGTCTGGTTCGGCCACGTCGTCGGCGCTCGCGCCGAGGCGGGGTACGGCTTCGGGTGGTCGAGCGAACCGCTGCCCTTGTTCGAGCGGTTCTACCTGGGCGGTCCGAACTCGGTGCGGAGCTTCAAGTCCCGCCGGCTCTCGCCCCAGGACGATGGGGGCGTGCGGGTGGGGGGCACCTCCGAGTTGCTCGGCAACATCGAGTACATCGTTCCGCTGCCCTTCAACATCCGGGTGGCGGGATTCTTCGACATCGGCAATGCCTACGGCTTCGGCACGAAGTTCGATCCCACCGACACGCGGGAGGCGGCCGGCGCCGGCTTGCGCTGGCTTTCCCCGTTCGGGCCGCTCCGGCTCGATTACGGGGTCAACCTGGATCGGAGGACGGGTGAGGACTTCGGTGCGTTTCACTTCTCGGTCGGATCACCGTTCTAGGGGGGCGTGATGGGTGGAGTGCTGAGGCGGAGTGCCCTGGCAGTCTCGGTGATCGTCGCGCTGGCCACGGCTGCGTGGGCCCAGGCGCCGGCAGCGCCCGTGGCCGCCGCCCCCGCGTCTCCGCCCCGGGTCGGCTTCATCGACGTCCAGCGGGTCCTCGCGCGCTCGGCCGCCGGGGTCGCGGCGCGCGAGCAACTCGAGCGCGAGCGCGGGACGATGCAGCGAGAGATGGACGGCAAGCGCCAGGAGCTGGAGCGGTTGCGCGACGAGCTGGAAAAGAAGGGGCCGCTGATGACGGCGGAAGCCCGGCGCGAGAAGCAGGATGCGTTCGAGCGCAAGCGGCGCGACGCCGCGCGGCTGGCGGACGACTTCCAGAAAGAACTGGAGAAGAAGGAGCAGATGCTGCTCCAGCACGTGCTCCAGGATCTCTCCGGCATCGTCGCCCGGGTCGGCAAGGAGCGGGGCTACCACATCATCGTGGAGAAACGGGGAGCGATGGTGCTCTACGCCTCGGCCGAGGCGGATCTCACCGACGAGGTCATCCGGGCGTACGACCAGCAGGCCGGGACCAAGGGCAAGAAGTAGGATCGATGGCCAAGGCAGCCGGGTTCACCCTCGGTGAGCTTGCCGCGGCCCTTCGCGCAACGCTCGAGGGCGATCCCTCCCGGGTGGTCACCGGCGTGGCGCCGCTGGACACCGCCGGTCCCGATCAGATCTCGTTCCTCATCGACCGCCGGTACGCCGCGACGGCGCGTCGCTCGCGCGCCGGCGCATTCCTTGTCCCCGTCGACGCGCCCGGCCTGGCGGCGCCCATGCTGCGCGCCGAGGCGCCGCAGCAGGCACTCATCGAACTGCTCTCGCTCTTTCATCCACCGATCGCCGCGCAGCCTGGCGTGCACCCGATGGCGGTCGTCATGCCGGGGGCGAGGGTCGACCCGAGCGCGTCCATTGGACCGCTCACGGTGATCGACACCGATGCGGTCGTGGGAGCGCGTGTGCGCGTGGGGGCGCTCGTGTACGTCGGCGCCGGCGTCGACGTAGGCGAGGACTCCGTCGTCCACCCACGGGCCGTGCTCTATCCGGGCGTGCGCCTCGGGCGGCGCGTCGTCGTGCAGGCCGGCGCCGTCATCGGCGCCGACGGGTTCGGCTACGTGTTCGACGGGACCGCGCACCGGAAGATCCCCCAAGTCGGGGGGGTGCGGATCGAGGACGACGTCGAGATCGGTGCGAACACGACGATCGACAGGGCGACGCTCGGGGAAACGGTGGTCCGGCGCGGGACGAAGATCGACAATCTGGTGCAGATCGGCCACAACGCGGAGATCGGCGAGCATTCGATCCTGGTCGCCCAGGTCGGCGTCTCGGGCTCGAGCCGCCTGGGCCGCGGTGTCGTGCTCGCCGGGCAGGTGGGCGTTGCGGACCACGTCACCCTGGGTGACGGCGTCATGGCCGGAGCGCAGGCGGGGATTCCCTCGGACATCGTCGCGGGCGAGAAGGTGCTCGGCTCGCCGGCGCGGCCGGCGGCGCAGGCCAGGCGCATCTGGGCGGCCGAGACGCGCCTGCCCGAGCTGCTCCGGCGGATCCGCGCGGCGGAGCGGAGGCTGCAGCGGCTCGAGGGACAGCTCGGAATCCCCGCGCCAGCGCCCCGCCCCCAGGACGAGGACGAATGACCCGGGTGCACGTTACGGCGATCGTCGAGGCCGGTGCGCGGATTTCGCCCGATGCCCGGATCGGTGCGTATTCGGTCGTCGGCCCGGAGGTGACACTCGACGCTGGGGTCGAGGTCGGCCACCATTGCGTTCTCGAGGGGCGTGTGGAGATCGGACCACGTGTGCGCATCCGGCACGGGAGCATCATCGGGGCCCCGCCGCAGGACCTGAAGTTCGCGCCCGGGACGCCCTCCGGTGTGCGCATCGGAGCGGATACCGAGTTGCGGGAGTACGTTACGGTGCATCGGGCGACGGTGCCCGGAGGATTCACCGAGGTCGGCCGGTCGTGCTTGCTGATGACCATGTGTCACGTCGGCCACGACTGTCGCGTCGACGATGGCGTCATCCTCATCAACGCGGTCGGTCTTTCCGGCCACGTCCACGTCGAAGAGTTTGCGACGGTCGGCGGGCTCGCCGGCGTCCATCAGTTCTGCCGGATCGGGGCGTTCGCGTACG
>MGCE01000012.1:0-175 GCA_001790315.1 Candidatus Rokubacteria bacterium RIFCSPLOWO2_02_FULL_72_37
CGGGCCCGGCTCGTCGCGATCGCGGGCCCGGCTCGTCGCGATCGGCGCCTCGACCGGCGGGCCGGCCGTGCTCGCCGAGATCCTCGGCCGCCTGCCCGCGGGCCTCGCCGCCCCGGTCCTCGTCGTCCAGCACATCGCGCCCGGCTTCGTCGGGGGGCTCGGCGAGTGGCTCGGC
>MGCE01000012.1:205-8823 GCA_001790315.1 Candidatus Rokubacteria bacterium RIFCSPLOWO2_02_FULL_72_37
CAGGCGGGCGAGCCGCTGAACGCGGCGACCGTGTACATCGCCCCGGACGGCCACCAGATGGGAGTCACGCGGGACGGCCGGATCAGCCTCGTGAACGACGACGCCGCGGACGGGTTCCGGCCCTCGGCGACGTACCTGTTCGAGTCGGTCGCGCGGGCGATGCCGCTCCTGTCGGTGGGCGTGCTCCTCACCGGCATGGGGCGCGACGGCGCCGCGGGACTCCGGGCGCTGCGCGACGCGGGCGGGCTCACGATCGCCCAGGACCGGGAGACCAGCGTGATCTTCGGGATGCCGGCCGAGGCCATCCGCCTCGGCGCGGCCGCTTACGTCCTGCCGCCCGAGGAGATCGCCGCGCTGATCGCCCAGCTCGCGAGGGCGAAGTAGATGCGACGAGTCCTCGTGGTCGAGGACAGCCCCACCCAGGCCGAGCACCTGCGGAACCTGCTCGAGGCGGGGGGCTACGCCGTCGTGCTCGCCGCGACGGGGCGCGAGGCCCTGGCGACGGCGCGCCGGGAGCCTCCGACCGTCGTCGTCAGCGACATCGTCATGCCGGAGATGGACGGATACGCTCTCTGCCGGCAGATCAAGGCCGACGGGGCGCTCCAGGACACGCCGGTCCTCCTCGTCACGGCGCTCTCGGGCCCTCGCGACATCCTCAGGGCGCTCGAGTGCGGCGCCGACAGCGTCATGCGCAAGCCGTACGACGAGCAGTACCTCCTCTCGCGCGTCGCCTACCTCTGCGCGAACCGCGAGCTGCGCCGGCACGAGAAGACCCAGATGGGTCTCGAGATCGACGTCGCCGGCGAGCGGCACTTCGTGAGCGCCGAGCGGCGCCAGATCCTGGACCTGCTCATCTCCACCTACGAGGAAGCCGTCCACCTGAACGAGGAGCTGTCGGCGCGCCAGCGGGAGATCGAGCGCTCGGCCCAGACCCTGCACGCGCTGTACGGCGTCGCCGAGGGGCTCAACCGGGCGACCAGCGAGGGCGAGGTCGCCGCGATCGCACTGGAGCGGGCGATGGAGCTGCCGGGCGTGCGGGCGGGATGGATCTCGCTCCTGCAGGACGACGGCACGTTCCGGCTGCTCGGGGCGCGCGGGCTGCCTCCGGCGCTCGCCGCGCCGGAGGCCATGCAGGGCGACTGCCGCTGCCGCCGCATGCTCGTCGCCGGCGACCTCGACCGCACGACGAACGTCCTCGAGTGCGAGAGGCTCCAGCGGGCGATGGGCGACACCGGCGGGCTCCGGCACCACGCGAGCGTGCCGCTCTGGATGGGCGATCGCACCCTGGGCGTGCTGAACCTCGCCGGGCCGGGCGCCGGGCTCTTCAGGGGCGAGGACCTCAAGATGCTCTACGGCGTCGGCAACCAGGTGGCGATCGCGCTCGAGCGGGCGCAGCTCCTCCAGCACCTCGAGCACGAGGTGCTGCGGCGGACCGCCGACCTCGCCGCCGAGGTCACCGGGCGGGAGCGGGCGGAGGAGACGCGGCGACGGCTGACGGCGATCCTCGAGGCGACGACCGACTTCGTGTCCATGGGCCATGCCGACGGGCGCGTCGTGTACTACAACCAGGCCGCCCGCAGGATGCTGGGGATCGCCGAGCGGGAGGACATCTCGACGATCCGGATTGCCGACACCCACCCGGCGTGGGCGGCGCGGCTCGTGCTCGAGGAGGCGATTCCCACGGCGATCCGCGACGGGATCTGGAGCGGCGAGACGGCGCTCCTCGGCCGCGACGGCCGCGAGATCCCCGTCCTCCAGGTGATCATCGCGCACAGGAGCGCGGAAGGGAAAATCGAGTTCCTCTCGACGATCGCGCGCGACATCACGGAGCGCAAGCGAGCCGAGGAGGCGCGCCGCCAGAGCGAGAAGCTCGCCGCGATGGGCGAGGTGCTGGCCGGCGTGGCGCACGAGCTGAACAACCCCCTCGCGGTGATCACGGGGCAGGCGGCACTGCTGGTGCCGGCCGCCGCGGGGGGGCCGCTGCAGTCGCGGGCCGAGAAGATCGCGCGCGCGGCGGAGCGCTGCTCGCGGATCGTCCGGAACTTCCTGGCCCTCGCGCGCCAGTACCCGCCCGAGCGCGAAGAGGTGCGGATCGACCGGATCGTGCACGACACCGTGGAGCTGCTCGCCTACCAGCTCCGCCTCGACGACGTCGAGGTGACGATCGACCTGGCCGCCGACCTGCCGCCGCTGTGGGCCGATCCGCACCAGCTCCAGCAGCTCGTCGTGAACCTCGCGACCAACGCGCACCAAGCGATGCGCGCGAGCCCGCCGCCGCGCCGCCTCGTCTTCACGGGGCGCGCGGACGCGGACCGCTCCCGCATCGTCTTCACGGTCGCCGACACCGGCGGCGGCGTTCCGCCCGAGGTCCGGGACCGGATCTTCGAGCCCTTCTTCACCACCAAGCCTCCGGGCCAGGGCACGGGCCTCGGGCTCTCGCTGTGCCGCGGGATCGTCGAGAGCCACGGCGGCGGCATCGGGGTCGAGAGCCGTCCGGGCCACGGCGCGACGTTCGTGGTCGAGCTTCCGGTGCAGGCCCTTCCGCCGGGCGCGCGCGCGGCCGCCCCCGCCGCCGATCGGCCCGCCGCGGGAAGGACGCTCCTCGTGGTGGACGACGACCCGGACGTCGCGGAGGTCATCGCCGAGGTGCTCGCGTCCGAGGGGCACCGGGTGGAGCGGGCCGCCAGCGGCGCGATCGCCCTCGACATGCTCGCGGCCCGCACCTACGACGCGATCCTGAGCGACGTCCGCATGCCGGAGCTGGACGGCCCGGCGTTCTACCGGGAGGTCGTGCGACGCCACCCGGAGCTCGCCCGGCGCTTCGTCTTCCTCACGGGGGACACGCTGAGCGGCGACACCCGCGTCTTCCTCGAGCAGCACGAGGCGCCGAGCGTCACGAAGCCGTTCAGCCTGGAAGAGATCCGCGACGCCATCGCGCGAATCATGAGCGCCACGTAGCGATGGTCGACGTGCCGCGCGTGGCGCGCTTCCGCTGGACCATCAAGCGCAAGCTCCTCGCGCTCGGCGCGGGCACGCTCATCCCGATTGCCCTCCTGCTCGCCTACTGGCTCCGCGCGGAAATCCGCCACGCGACGCGGGACGCCGAGGCGCGCCTCGAGCTGGCGGGCGGGCAGGCGGCGGTGCAGGTCGACCTGCTCCTCGCGGACGTGCGGGGGCACGTCGAGTCGCTCGCCCGGCATCCGGCCATCCGCAGCGGCCCCCGCGAGACGATCGAACAGGCCCTGGGCGAGGTCGTGGCAGGGCACATCGAGCTCGAGGGCCTGCTCGTCGTGGACGCCGAGGGGCACGGGCGCGCCAGCGTCGTGCGCGAGGCCGTCGGCGTGCCGGTGTCGGTGAGCGATCGCGCGTGGTTCCGGGAGGTTCGAGCGAGCCGCCGGCCGGTGGTCAGCGGCTTCCAGGTCGGCCGGGTGACCGGTCATCCCGTCGCGGTGCTGGCAGCGCCCCTGGGGCGACCCGGCGAGGCCTTCGAGGGCGCGGTCAGCGCCGGCCTGAGCCTGCAACGGCTCCACGCGCTGTTCGCGTCCCTTCCCCTCTCGGGCGGCATCGCGATCACCGTCGTGGACGCCGACGGCAGGATCCTGGCGCGCGCG
This sequence comes from Candidatus Rokubacteria bacterium RIFCSPLOWO2_02_FULL_72_37, assembly GCA_001790315.1. Taxonomy (GTDB): domain Bacteria; phylum Methylomirabilota; class Methylomirabilia; order Rokubacteriales; family CSP1-6; genus GWA2-73-35. Next base: position 3,817 of record MGCE01000012.1, read on the forward strand.
CCCGCGGGCGGCCCGAACCGACTGGGCCAGCCGCTGCCGTCGTTCGCCGCCCTCGCCCGCAGCGATAGCACGGTCAGCGCGTTCGCGTGGTTCGACGGGACCGACCACCTCGCCAGCGTCGCGACGGTGCCCGGCACCGGCTGGCGGGTCGTCGCGTCCGCTCCGCGCGCGCTCGTGCAGGGCCGGATCGAACGCCAGATGCGCGAGGTCGGGCTGCCCCTGCTCCTCCTCCTCGGCGTCGCGGCGGCGGTCGGTCTGGTGATCGCCCGCAAGGTGTGGCGGCCGCTGGAGGCCCTCAGGGCGGCGGTGACGCGGTTCCCGCGCGAGGAACGCCTCGCCGTGGGCGTGGACTCGAGCGACGAGGTCGGCGACCTGGCGCGGGCGTTCGACGAGATGACCGTCCAGGTCGGCACGGCGCAGTCCGCTCTCCAGCGTCGGGTCGGCGAGCTGGAGGCGCTGTCCGAGGCCGGGCAACTCCTCACGTCCACGCTCGAGCTGTCGCAGGTGCTGCAGCGGCTCGCCGAGCTGGCTCGGGCGCGCCTCGAGGCCGACGTGGCGAGGATCTGGCTGCGGCAAGGCGACTCGAACGAGTACCGCCTCCACGCTCAAGCCGGCGTTGCGGCGAATGCGGACGAGGTCCGGATCCACCTCGAACCGGGCGAGGGGCTCGTGGGCTCGATCATGGCTCGTCGAGAGCCGCTCCTCCTCGCCCACATGCAGGACGATCTGCGGCTCGTCAACCGCGAGTGGGCCAGGGCCGGAGACTTCCACGGCTTCCTGGGGGTCCCGATCGTGCTGGAGGATACGCCGGTCGGCGTGCTCGCCTGCATGAGGCGAGGGCCGCGCGCGTTCTCCGACGACGAGGTGCGGCTGGCCCAGTTCCTCGCCCTCCCCGCGGCCATCGCCATCCTGAACGCGCGCCTCTACGACGAAACCCGCGAGCGGGCGCGCGAGAACGCCGAGCTGGTCACGAGCCTGCGCCGGGCGCTCGACGACCTCGCGCAGGCCCAGGAGCGGCTCGCCGAGACCGAGGCGCTCCGCGCGGTGGGACAGCTCGCGGCCGGCATGGCCCACCACCTGAACAACATCCTGGCCGTCGTGCGCGGCCGCGCCGCGCTCCTCCTCCAGCGCGTCGAGGAGCCGGCAACTCGCCGCGGGCTCGAGATCGTCGAGCGGGCGGCCGTGGAAGGGGCCGAGGTCGTCCGCCGGCTGCAGGAGTTCAGTCGCGCGCAGCGCGTGGCGGAGTCCGCTCGCGTCGACATGAACGCGCTCGTCGGCGAGGTGCTCGAGCTGACGCGGCCGCGCTGGCGGGACGACGCCGAGCGCCGGGGGATCGCCATCGAGGCGCGGCTGGACGCGGGAGAGATCCCGCACGTGGCCGCGAGCCACGAAAGGCTCCGCGAAGCGCTGGTGAACGTGATCTTCAACGCGCTCGACGCGATGCCCTCCGGTGGGCGGATCGTCGTCCGCACATGGGCGTCGGACGGACGCGTCCACTGCTCCGTGACCGACTCCGGTACGGGGATGCCGGACGACATCCGCCGGCGCGCGCTGGAGCCCTTCTTCACCACCAAGGGACCGAAGAGCCGCGGGCTCGGCTTGAGCGCCTGCCACGGGATCGTCCAGCGCCACGGCGGCGAGATCCGGATCGAGAGCCGACCCGATCACGGGACGACCGTCACGATCAGCCTGCCCGCGGCGACGGCGGCATCGGTGCCGGAGCCCGAGGGAGGGGACCGCGCGGCCCCTCCGGCGGTGCTCAACATCCTCGTCATCGACGACGAGGCCGAGGTGCGGGAGATCCTCGCCGAGAGTCTCGCCGCGCACGGCCACGCGGTCACGCAGGCGAGCAGCGGCGCCGAGGGGCTCGCCCTGTTCCGGGCGGGAGGGCACGACGTCGTGTTCACGGACCTCGGAATGCCGGGAATGAGCGGCGCGCAGGTGGCGGACGCGATCAAGGCCGAGAGCCGCGCCACGCCCGTGGTGCTCGTCACGGGATGGGACGAGGAAGAGACGCGCGCGGCTCGAGGGAGCGGCGCCTGGGATGCGGTCGTCGGCAAGCCGTTCGATCCCAACGCGCTGGCTGCGGTGATCGCGCGCGCGTGCGGGCGGCGGGACCGGTGAGGGCGGAAGCCGGAGGAGAGCACGATGGAGCGAAAGATCCTGGTGGTAGAGGACAGCCCGACCCAGGCCCAGCACCTCCGCCTCTTGCTGGAGGCCGAAGGCTATCGTGTCGAGCGGGCGCCGAACGGCAGGGAAGGGCTCGAGCGGGCGCAGGTCGCGCCGCCGGACCTCATCATCTCCGACGTCACGATGCCCGTGATGGACGGCTGGGACTTCTGCCGGGCCGTGAAGTCCTCGCCCCGGCTCAAGCGGATCCCGTTCGTGCTGCTCACCGAGCGGGGCACCGCCGGCGACATCATCCGAGGGCTCGAGCACGGGGCGGACAACTTCATCACGAAGCCGTTCGAGGACGACTACCTGCGCGAGCGTCTCCGGCGGATCTTCGAGAACCTCGACCTGCGCGCGCAGGGCCAGCTCGACGTGGAGGTGACGCTCGCCGCCGGGGGGCGCCGCGTCGTCATCAACGCGGACAAGCAGCAGATCTTCGAGCTGCTGTTCGCCACGCTCGAGGAGCTCTCCCGGACCAACGGCCAGCTGACGGAGTCCCGGCGCGCGGTCGAGGAGTACGCGCGGAGCCTCGAGATGAAGGTGCAGGAGCGCACCCAGCAGCTCCTCCAGGCCGAGAAGATCGCGACGATGGGCGAGCTGCTGGCGGGCGTGGCCCACGAGCTGAACAACCCGCTGTCGGTGCTCACGGGCCACGCCGCGTTGCTCCAGGGAGTCGCCGATCCGGCCGTCACCCGGCGCGCCGACAAGCTCGTGCGGGCGGCGGAGCGGTGCGCGCGGATCGTCCGGAACTTCCTCGCGCTCGCCCGGCAGCGCCCGCCCGCGCGCGAGGCGACGCGGCTCGACGCCGTCGTCGCCGAGGCCGTCGACCTGCTCGCGTATCCGCTGCGCAGCGGGGGCGTCGAGGTGGTCCAGGACCTCGCCGCCGACCTGCCCGTGCTCTGGGCCGACCCGGCGCAGCTCCACCAGGTGATCGTCAACCTCATGACGAACGCCCAGCAGGCGATGCGCGCGAGCGCCCCGCCCCGGCGAGTCACCCTGAGCGCGCGCTACGATCGGCCGCGCGCGGTGGTCAGGCTCATCGTGTCCGACACCGGGTCGGGCATTCCGCACGAGATCCGCACGCGCATCTTCGAGCCGTTCTTCACGACGAAGCCGGAGGGACAGGGCACGGGCCTCGGGCTCCCGCTCTGCAGGAGCATCATCGAGAGCCACGGCGGGACGATTTCGGCCGAGAGCGACGTCGGCCAGGGCGCGTCGTTCGTCATCGAGCTGCCCGTCGTCCCGGTGTCGGAGCCGCCGCCGGCCGACGAGCGCCTCGAGCCTACCGCGGGGCGCGGGCTGACGATCCTCGTGGTCGACGACGAGCCGGAGGTGGGCGAGGTGCTGGGGGACCTGCTCAGCTCCGAGGGCCACGCGGTGGAGACGGCGATGGATGGGCTGGATGCGCTCGAACGGATCCAGCAGCGCGTCTTCGACCTGATCTTCACCGACATCAGGATGCCGCGCCTCGACGGCGCGGGACTCTATCGCGAGCTGGAGCGGCGCGACCCGGCCCTCGCCCGGCGCGTCGTCCTCGTCACGGGCGACGTGCTGAGCAGCGAGGTCGGAGAGCTGATCGGCCGGCTCGGCGTGCCGGCCCTGAGCAAGCCGCTGGACTTCGCGGAGGTGCGGCGCATGATCGCCCGGATGGTGCGCCCGGCCTGAGTTATACTTCTTTCCCGACCCCGTCGTCTAGCCTGGCCCAGGACGCGACCCTTTCAAGGTCGAGATCGCGGGTTCGAATCCCGCCGGGGTCACCACCACCAGTAAAGGCCAGCCTCAGCGCGCGCGCTCGGGCAGCACCACGATGCGGAAGCGCGCCTCGGGGCGCGCGTAGCGCGCGAATGCCTCGCGGACCTCGTCGGCGGTGAAGCGCGCTAGTCGGCGCTGATCCGCGCCAGATCGTCGAGCGAGAGCCCGCGGTAGTCGAGCGTGGCCAGCCGAGCGCTCCAGAATTCCCGGCCCCGCAGGGCCTCCTCGAGGTACGTGAGGAGCTGCTGGCGCGCCACCGTCATCTCCTCCGCGCTGGGCCCATCGGCGGCGAAGGCCAGGAACATCTCGGCCACCGCCTCCGCGAGCGCGCCGGCCTTCGCGGGGTCGGTGGGCGCCTGGGCCGCGAAGACGCCGAAGGACGGGTACGCCTCGCCGGGCTGCAGGTACGCGCCGATGCTGTAGACGAGCTGGCGCTCCTCGCGGATCGTGCGGTTCATCCGCGTGGAGAGCACGCGGGCGGCCAGGACGAGGAGCCGGCTGTCCCGGACTTGCTGGATGTCGGATGCGAAGAACCCGTCGAGCACCTGGGCCTGCTCGGTTCGGGTCGGCACCGTCCGCTCCACGCGCACGGGGCCGGCCGGCCGCGGCACCGCGCGCAGGTGGCGGAGCGTCTTGTCGTCGATGCGTGGGCGAGGCGGGAGCGCGCCGAGGGTGCGGGCGACGAGCGCCACCGCCCGATCCCGGTCGATGTCGCCCACCACCGCGACCTCGATCGGCGCCCGCGCGATCAGCGCCCGGAGCGCGGCCCCGGTCGCCTCACGGGTCAGGCGCTCCACCTGCGCCGCGGTGACCGGGCGCAGGCGCGCGTCGCCCGCGGGATAGAACGCCTCGGCCCGAGCTTCGGCGAGCACGCCGCGCGGCTCGCGGGCGCGCTCGGCGATCTCTCGCGCCTCGTTCTCGCGCCACTGGGCGAAGACCCCGGGCTCGACGACGGGATCGGTCAGCAGGAGATAGGCCAACTCGAGCCCGGTCTCGAGCGCCGCGGGATCGCCCGACACCGTGAGCGACACGGCGTCCCGGTCCAGGCCGGGATGCACGCGCACCTTCTTGCCGGTCATGAGC
>MGCE01000013.1 GCA_001790315.1 Candidatus Rokubacteria bacterium RIFCSPLOWO2_02_FULL_72_37
AGCAGGATCGCGAGCGCCACCGGCAACGGGGCGGCGACCACCGCCACGATGCCGAGTGCGGTGGCCGCTTCCGTCAGCACGACCGTGCGGATCACGCCGACGCGCTCGGCGAGGAGCCCGCAGACGAACTTGCCGATGGCGCCTCCGGCGAAGACGAGCGCGAGCGCCGTCCCGACGCCGGCGACCGTCGTCCCCTTCGCGATCAGCACGAACGGCAGGAACGTGAGCAGCGCCGTGCGCGAGCCGTTGTCGATCATGCCGACGGCGGCCAGCGCCCGGAAGCCGCGCGGGTCGCGGATGCCCCAGCCCGCGCCGCTCGCCCCGGCGCGCTCGGTGGTCGACGGCGTGCCGGCACCGAGCCGCGCGAGGATCACGAGGATCACGAGCGCCGCGGCGAGGCCGAGCACGCCGTAGGCCGCCGAGGCGACCCGCCAGCCGACCGCCGCCGCGCCGAGGGCGACGGCCGCCGGCACGGCGACCTTGCCCAGGTCACCGGAGAAGTTGTAGGTCCCGAGCGCCGCCCGCCGCGGCCCGGTCTCGTAGGCCTTCGACACGAGCGACGAGGACAGCGGGTGCTGGACGCCCGAGCCGAGCCCGGCGGCCAGCAGCACGAGCAGCAGCGCCGGGAAAGCGCCCGCGGTCCCCGCGACGATGAATCCGCCCGCCGTCACGGCCGTGCCCGCGGCGAGCAGCCGCCGCTCGCCCCACCGCTCGGCCAGGAGGCCGGCGGGGACCTGGAAGAGGGCCATGCCGCCCGTGTACACGGTCCGCATGAACCCGACCTGGACGAACGTCAGGCCGAACTCGGCCGCCCAGACCGGCAGGAGGACGTAGAGGACGTCGGAGAAGCCGTCGTGAACGAAGTGCGCGCCGCAGGCGGTGCCGAGCACGGCGCGCGATCGATTCGTCACGTCGAGTAGAATACCGCAGACGGAGCGGGGGAGGACGGTCCATGACGATCAGCATCACGCGCGTCTACACGCGCACCGGCGACCGCGGCGACACGGCGCTGGTCGGCGGCAAGCGCGTCCCGAAGGACTCGCCACGCATCGTGGCCTACGGCACCCTGGACGAGCTCAACGCCGTCGTCGGCCTCGCGCGCGTCTTCAACGCCGAGCGGCTCGCCGAGGGCGCGCACCACCGCTGGCTCGACGGCGTGCTGCGAAAGATCCAGAACCAGCTCTTCGACCTCGGCAGCGAGCTGGCGACACCCGCCGAAGCCGCGTACGCGGGGATGTTCCGCGTCGGTGAGGGCGAGGTGCGCGAGCTCGAGGCCCTGATGGACCGCTGTCAGAGGGATCTGGCGCCGCTCAAGTCGTTCATTCTGCCGGGCGGCGGCCGCGTGCACGGGTTCCTGCACCAGGCGCGTACCGTGTGTCGCCGCGCCGAGCGCGAGATCCTCGCGCTCTCGCGCGTCGAGCCGATCGGCGAGTGGCCGCTGCGCTACGTCAACCGCCTGAGCGACACGTTCTTCGTCCTCGGCCGCTGGGTGGGCAAGCGCCTCGGGGAGCGCGAGTACCTGTGGGAACGCGGGCTCTCCGCGCACGCCCGCCCGCGCAAGAAGGGCCGGTGAGCTCCGGGCCGCGCCGCGTTACGGCGACGGCGCGTCGAGGGCGCGGCGGAGGGCCCCGAGCAGCGATTCGGGCGTGAACGGTTTCGCCAGGAGGAGGATGTCCGGGTCGAGGACGCCGTGGTTGCCGAGCGCGTCGTCGCTGTAGCCCGACATGTAGAGCACCTTGATGTGCGGTCGCAGCGCCACCAGCTGGCGCGCCAGCTCGCGGCCACTCATCCCGGGCATCACGACGTCGGTCAGCAGGAGCTCGATCGGCGCCGTGTGCTCGCGACAGACGTGCAGGGCCTCGGCGCCGTGGGAGGCCTCGAGCACCGTGTACCCGTTCATCTCGAGGATCTCGCGCGCCAGCTCGCGGACCTCGTCCTCGTCCTCCACGAGCAGGATCGTCTCGGAGCCGCGTGGGATCGTCGGCTCGGTTCGCTCCAGCGTGCTCACCTCGTCCACCCCCTCGGTACGCGACGGTAGATAGATCGTGAACGTCGTGCCGTGTCCGGGCTCGCTCACCGCCTGGACGTAGCCCTCGTGCTGCTTGACGATTCCGTAGACCGTCGAGAGGCCGAGCCCCGTGCCCTTTCCGGGTCCCTTGGTCGTGAAGAACGGCTCGAAGACACGGGCCAGGACCTCGGGGGTCATTCCGCTCCCGCTGTCGCTGACCGAGAGCGCCACGTGCGGGCCCCGCCGCGCGCCGGGATGCTGCCGGACGAAGGCCTCGTCGAGATCGACGCTCGCCGTCGTGATCGTGAGCTTCCCCCCCTGCGGCATCGCGTCGCGCGCGTTGACGGCGAGGTTCATCAGGACCTGCTCGAGCTGGATCGGGTCGGCCGTGGCCCGATCCGGCTCCGCGGTCGTGATGAGCGTCAGCTCGATGTCCTCGCCGAGCAGCCGCCGGAACAGCGCGGCGACGTCCTGCACGAGCGCGCTCACGCTGACGATCTTCGGCTGCAGCATCTGCTTGCGGCTGAAGGCGAGGAGCTGGCTGATCAGCGCCGCGGCCCGGCGGGTCGTCTCCCGCACGATCTCGAGGTCGCGCTGCGAGCGGTCGTCCGGCGCGATGCGCTTGCGGAGGATCTCGCAGCGGCCGTGGACGATCGTGAGCAGGTTGTTGAAGTCGTGGGCCATGCCGCCGGCGAGCCGGCCGATGGCCTCCATCTTCTGCGACTGGGTCAGCTCGGCCTTGGCCTGGGAGGCGGCCGTGTACGCCTGCTCGAGCTCCTGGAACAGCCGCGCGTTCTCGAGCGCGGTGGCAGCCTGGGACGCGAAGGCCGTGGCGATCGCGACATCCTCCTTCGAGAAGCCCGCCTCGTGACGCGTGAGGATCGTGAGGGTGCCGACGACGCGGTCACCGGTCTTGACGGGGACGCCGAGCCACGCTCGGTAGCCGAGCCGGCGCAGGCTCTCGCGGTGCGCCGGGACCACCCGCGGGTCCCGGGCGGCGTCCATGACCAGCAGCGGCTCGCCGGTCGCCGCGACGATGCCGCTCAGACTCTGGCCGATCTTGAGCTTGGCCGTCACCATCACGTCGGCCGCGTCGCCCCAGACGGCGCCGATGACGAGGTCGTCGCCCTCGACGAGGCGGAATCCGACGGATTCCGTGCCGAGCACGTGGCCACACGCACGGGCGATCGCGTCGAGGAGCGACCGCACGGGCTGGATCTTCGACAGCTCGTGGCTCACGTCGAGCAACGCCTCGAGGCGGGCCTGACGGGAGCGGAGGGCGTGCAGGAGCTGACCGTTCTTGATCGCGATCGCCGCGTGCTCGGCCAGGTCGACCAGCAGCGCCTCGTCGCGATCCGTGAACGGGCGCGGGCGGCGGCGGTCGACGTAGAGGAGTCCCTCGACCCGCTCGTCTCCCTGGATCGGGACGACCATGAGCGCCACGAGGCCGTTGGCGCGCACGAACTCGCGGTAGTCGTCGGTGATCTGCGCCTCGTCGCCGTAGTCCGCCGTGCGGAACGGGCACCCCGTGAGGAGCACCCGTCCGCCCGCGCCCCGACCGGGCTCGACGCGGAGGCGCTCCTGGCCGGTGAACCGCGTGCCGGCACGGTGGCGGAACGACGCCGTCTGGCTGCCCGGCTCGCGCAGCATCAGGGCTGCGCCGTCGGCGTCGGCGAGCTCGCGCGCCCGCAGGGCCACGAGTTCGAGGACCGTGTCGAGCTCGAGCGAGGCGTTGATCTGACGGCTCAGTTCCGCGAAGACCCTGGCCTCGTGCCGACGGCGCTCCGTGTCCTCGAAGAGCCGCGCGTTTTCCCAGGCGAGCGCGGCGTGGTCCGCGAAGGTGTGGACCAGCCGAGATTCGTCGGCCGTGAAGACGCGGCCTGCGACGTCGCCGACCGACAGCGCGCCGATCACCACGCCCTTGACGAGCAGGGGCACGGCGAGGACGGAGCGGTAGCCGGCCTCCCCGATGTGCGCGCGAAGCGCCGGCGGCAATTCGATGCGCGAGTCGGTGAGCACGTCGGGGGTCGCGACGAGGGCGCGCTCGCGCACCGCGCGGCCCATGGCGCCCGTGCCGGCCGGGAAGACGACGTCGGGCTCGAGCCCGGCGCCCGACACGGACCGTCCCAGGAGATCGCCCGATTCCAGGTCGAGCCGGCAGAGGAGCGCCGCCCGCGCGCCGAGCAGCGCGCGGAGACTGTCGACGATGCGCTGGCCGACCTCGCCGGCGTCGAGTGACTGGGCGAAGAGGCTCCCCACGTCGCCGAGAATCTCGGCTTCCCAGCGCCGCCGCGTCGCCTCGCCGTACGCCTCGGCGTTCGCCAGCGCCAGCGAGGCCTGGCGCCCGAAGCGCTCCGCGAGCGCGATCTCTTCGCTCGAGAAGACGCGCCCCGCCTCGGCGCCGACCGAGAGGGCTCCGATCACCTGGTCGCCCACGACGAGGGGCAGGGCGAGCACGGCCCGGTAGCCGGAGCGCTCGATCCACCGGCGGACCTCCGGGGTCAGGAGAATGCGCTCGTCGCCGAGGACGTCGGGCGTGCTCATCGTCCGGCGCTCGGAGACGGCGAGGCCGATCGTTCCCGTGCCACCGGGGATGATGGGCGGCTCGCCGGCCTCGGAGTCGCTCACGGCGATGGCGCGGAGCCCGCCGGTGTCCGGCAGCAGCCGGTAGAGTCCGGCCACACGACCGTTCACGAGGGCGCACAGGCACTCGACGATCCGCGTGGTGACCTCGCCGAGATCGAGCGACTGGGTGACGAGTCGCTCGACCTCGGCCAGACTTTCGGCGGCGCGCCGCCGCCGCTCGGCGTCCTCCAGGATCTCGGCGCTGGCCAGCGCGAGCGCCGCCTGGTCGGCGAACGCTTCCGCCAGGCGCACGCGCCCCTCGTCGGGTCGCCAGCCCGTCCGCTGCTTGACCACGAGGGCGCCGAGCATCCGGTTCTTGACGACGAGCGGGACGGTGAGCGCCGCCTGGTACGCGTTGTCGCCGAAGACGCTGCGGAGCTCCGGCGTCATCTGGATGCGCGGATCGTCCATCACATTGGTCGTCGACACCGACCGGCGCTCGCGCTCGGCGAGTCCGAGCGCGCCCAGGCCCGGCGGGATCAGCAGGCCGCGGACGAACGCAGGGGAGGCATCGCCGGCGACCGCGATCGCCCGGAACTCGCCGGAGGCCGGCTCGAGGCGAAACAGCGCACAGAGGGCGGCCTCGAAGAGCCGCCGCACCCATTCGGCGATTCCCAGCGCGATCGCGTCCACCTCGCGCGTCTCGGAGCACAGGCGACCGACCTCGGCGAGCGCCTGGGCCTCGCGACCCCGCGCCTCGCTGGTCGAGGCGAGCTCCGTGTTGCGCAAGATCACTGCGGCCTGCGCGACGCAGACGTCCAGGACGTCGGAGTCTTCGCCGGAGAAGGTGAGCGGGCGCCCGCCGTCCATCAGCAGCACGCCGAGCAGCAGGTCCTGGTGGACGATCGGTACGGCGGAGAGGTCGGGACGGTGACACGGGCGGCGCGTCTCGGCGACCTCGCCGACGATCCCTTCGCCGTAGTGGATTCGTCTCACCGACCGATCGGCGTCCGCCTCCGGGTCCGAGGAAGCACGCCGCGTGAGCGTGCGGCTGGCCTCGTCCGCGCCCCACAGAGCGACGCGCTCCGCGCCGATCAGCTCCGCCACGGTGCGCGTGATCTCGCGGAGGACGTCGTCGGCGCCGAGCGAGGAGCAGAGCCCCCGGCTGAGACGGGCCAGGCTCCGCAGCCGGTCGACTTCGGGGGTTCCGTCCACTGGCGGGCTCAGCGCGGCGGCTGCCGTCGGTCGCGCGGGCGCGCGCCGCCGGGGCCGACTGGATGGAGCCCGGGCCCCACCGAAAGAAACGCGGAGCCGAGCGCGCCGCCGACGGCCGCGACCAGGAGGACGAGCGCCTCGGGCACGACAGCGCCCGGCGCGCCGCGGAAGCCGGTCCCGATCCGTGCCTCGCCGTCGAGGGGCGGCACACGCCCGAGCGCGCCGAGCTCCCGGAGGGCCGTGGCGGCCTTGACGGCGAGGCGCTCGAAGCGCTGGAGCTTGACGCCGGCTTCGGGCGGCGCCGCCGCCAGGATCTCCGCGGCGACGGACCGGACGCCGGGCACGAGGCTGCGCAGCGCATCGAGCAACTGCTGAGGAGTGTGGCCTCGCACGGTGCGCGGCAGCGTCTCGAGCGCGCGAGCGGCCTCCTCGAAGGCCGCCAGCGCCTCGCCGAGGCGCGCGCGCGAACCCGCGTCGTCGACGGCGGCGCGACGGCGCACGGCCTCGGCCAGGCGCTCGAGCGCGGCATCGAGCGGCGTGAGCCACGCGAGGTCCACGCTCGGGGCCGGGCTGGGCGCGGGGCCTGGACCGCCCGCGCTCACCAGCGCGACGCAGGCGGCCAGGATGGCGACGACCGCGAGATGCTGGATCGTGCGCTTCGTCATTCGCTCGTCCAGGTGCGGAGGCCGAGCGCGTGAACGCGCGCGCGGGGCGCGCCCGGCCTCGCCAGCGCCTTCGCCACGACCGCCACGATACGTCGCGGGTCGTAGGGCTTGTGCACGTAGTGGAGCAGCCCGAGCTCGCGCGCTCTGCCCTCCGCTTCGGCGCCGAGGTCGGCGGAGGTCACGACGACCGGCAGCCTGTGATCGATCTGGCGGAGGCCCAGGATCAGCTCGCGGCCCGACATATCTTGAAGTCGCACGTCCACGACGGCGAGGTCGAGGGGATGCGTTCGTGCGAGGCGGAGCGCCTCGCTGCCGTGTGCGGTCGCGTGGGCGCGAAAGCGCTGATAGAGCAGGAGGCTGGCGAGGACGCTGGCCGCGTCCTCGTCGCCATCGGCGACGAGGATCGAGCGCTGCTCCTCGGGGTCTGTCGAAGCGCCGTGTGTCCGCATGCCCAGCCGAGGAAGCAGCTTTGGTGCCAGGAGCGGGATGGCCCAGGAACTGGCTGGAAAACATTCGGTTTTCGCTTCGTGCCCTCGGGCCCCGGGGAGGAGCGCAAAGCGGCCGTGTCACAATTGACGGACCGCGGTGACGACCGCTAGCTGATCCCGAACCGCTTGAGGCGGCGATACAGCGTCCGCACGGTGAGGCCCAGGGCCCTGGCGGCCTGGTCTTTGTTGTTTCCGAAGCGCGCCAGCGCTCTCACGATGAGCGCGCGCTCGGCATCCTCGAGCGTCGGAATGGGCTCGTCCGCCGCCGTCGCCGCCGCGGCCGATGCCCTGCGACCGCCGGCGAGGGGTGGCAGGTCGGCGAGGGTGATCTCGCCGCGGGCGCCGAGGGCGTAGGCGCGCTCGAGGATGTTCTCGAGCTCCCGCACGTTGCCCGGGAAGTCGTAGGTCTGCAGCGCTGCCAGCGCCTCGGGGGTGATGCCCCGCACGTCGCGATGGAAGCGGCCGTTGAGCTGCCGGAGGAAGCAGCCCACGAGCGCCGGGATCTCGCCCCTGCGCTCGCGGAGCGGCGGCATCGTGATGCGGACGACGTTGAGCCGATAGAAGAGATCCTGGCGGAAGTCACCGGTAGCGATGGCGGCCTCGATATTGCGGTTGGTCGCGGCGACGACGCGGATGTCCACGGTCTGGGTCTTGCTCGAGCCGACCGGACGGAGCTCTTTCTCCTGTAGCACGCGCAAGAGCTTGGCCTGGAGGGCCGGCGTCAGCTCGGCGACTTCGTCGAGGAAGAGCGTGCCCCCGTGGGCGGCGCGGACCAGACCGAGGGCGTCCGCCACCGCCCCCGAGAAGGCGCCCCGCACGTGGCCGAAGAACTCGGATTCCATGAGCTCGTCGGGGATCGCGCTGCAGTTGACCGGCACGAACGGTTTCTTGACCCGCGACGACGTGCGGTGGATGGCCGCGGCCACGAGCTCCTTGCCCGTGCCGCTCTCACCCTCGATCAGCACCGGGGAGTCCGACTCCGCCACGCGCGCGATCAGCTCCTTGATCTCGAGCATCGCCGGCGAGGCGCTGATGAGCTCCTTGACGGCGAGCTGCTCGCCGAGCTCCCGGCGGAGCGCGCTCAGCTCACGGCTGAGGAAGCGCTTCTCGACGAGCTGGCTCATCAGGTGCTGGAGCTCGTCGAGATTCAGCGGCTTCACGAGATAGTCGTAGGCGCCCGCCTTCAGCGCCTGCACGGCGGTGGTGACCATCGGGTCACCGGTCATCATCACGACCTCGATCGAGGGGTCGTGATGCTTGATCTCCTCGAGGGTCCGGAGGCCGTCCATGCCGGGCATCCAGATGTCCACGAGGGCGACGTCGAAGAGCTGATGCTGAGCCTTGGCCACCGCCTCGGCGCCGTCCGCGGCGGTCACCACGTCGTATCCCCACCCGGCGAGCGCGTCGGCCAGGAGGTCGCGGAGATCCGCGTCGTCGTCGGCGACGAGCACGCGTGGACGGTCCATCGGGCTAGCCGCGCGCCCGCCGGTCGCACCGGGCCAGGAAGTCGAGCACGGCCCGGTTCCAGGCCTCCGGCTGATCCCGGTTGGCGAAGTGGCTGGCGGGGGAAAGGACGACGAGCTTCGCGCCGCGGATCTTCCGGCGCATCACCCGCATCGGCAGAAGCGACGGGTCGCGGTCGCCGCCGACGAGGAGCACCGGCATCCGCAGCCGCGGGAGCTGGTCCGTGATGTGATCCATGGCGATCAGCGCACGCAGCGAGTTGGCGTAGCCGATCGGCGAGAGCTGCCGATACTCGGCGTAGAACTCCGCCTTCGCGCCGGGGTCCAGGGCGAGCCGCTCGGCGACATTCGGGTTCGCGGTCATCGCGTACTCCGCCATCGCGTCCAGGCCCTGGGTGAGGGTGATCTCGATGGACCGCGCGCGCATCACGATATTCTGCCACGAGAGCGGCAGCCCCGAGGCCGACGACGAGTTGGTCACGACCAGCGACCGCACCCGTGAGGGGAAGCGCAGGGCGAAGCGCGTGGCGATGCCCGCGCCGAGGGAGAGCCCGCCGACGTGCGCGCGCCGGATCCCGAGGTGCTCCAGCACCGCCTCGAGGTCGAGGGCCCAGCGGTGGAACGAGTACCTGGCCGGGTCCGCCGGGCTGTCCGAGCGCGCATGGCCTCGCGGCTCCCACAGGATGAGCCGGTGGTGCGCGGCGAGGTCGGGCACGTTCACGTCCCACATCTCGACGTTGCCGCCGATGCCGTAGGCGAGCACGAGCGGTGTGCCGCGTCCGTGCTCTTCGTAGTAGAGGCGCACCCGGTCGTCGGTGCGAAGGTACGGCATGGCGCTATGTTACGACGGCCTGGTCCCATTTCAGGAGGAGTCCCGGTCTTCCCCCCTTGACAGCCCCTCCAGAAGTTCAGTATTTTTGAAGCCTGATTCAGCCGAGATAAACTCCGACGGTGGGGTCGCCAATGAAGACACGCATTGCGCTGACCGTCAACGACCAGCCGCAAGACCTGCTGGTGCCGGTCCACAAGACGCTGCTCGAAGTCCTGCGCGAGGACCTCGGGTTGACGGGGACCAAGCACGGCTGCGAGCTCGGCGAGTGCGGCACCTGCACCGTGCTCGTGGACGGCGAGCCCATCCTGTCGTGCCTGGCGCTGCCGGTCGAGCTCCAGGGCCGGCGGATCACCACGGTCGAGGGCATGGCCGACGGCGCGCGGCTGCACCCGCTCCAGCAGGCCTTCGCCGAGCTCGGGGCGGCGCAGTGCGGATACTGCACGCCGGGCGTTCTGCTCACCGCTCAGGCGCTGCTCGCAAGCGAAGCCCTGCCGGCGCGCGACCGGATCAAAGAGGCGCTGGCCGGCAACCTCTGCCGGTGCACGGGCTACACGAAGATCCTCGACGCCGTCGAGCTCGCGGCCCTCCGCATGTCGCGTGGCCGTGCGAGCCGAGGCGGTGCCTCCGCCGAGGCGAGCGGTGAGATGATCGGAACTACCGGAACCAGGGCATGAGCGCCGGGGAAAAGCACGGGTTCTCGGTGATCGGTCAGCCGCTCCCGAAGCTCGACGCCTGGGCGAAGGTGACCGGCGAGACCCGCTACGCCGACGACATGGTCCTGCCCCGCATGGCGCACGCCAAGCTGCTCCGCTCGCCGCACGCCCACGCCCTGATCCGCCGCATCGACACGGCGCGTGCCCGCGCGCTGCCCGGGGTGTACGCGGTCATCACGGGAGCCGACCTGCCGCGCGTGAAGTTCGGGATCCTGCCCGTCTCGCAGGACGAGGAGGCGCTCTGCACGGAGCGGGTGCGCATGGTCGGCGATGCGGTCGCCGCCGTCGCGGCGGTGGACGAGGAGACGGCCGAGCAGGCCTGCCGGCTGATCGACGTCGACTGGGAGCCGCTGCCGGCGCTCATGTCCATGGAGGAGTCGCTCGCACATCCCGAGATCCGCATCCACGAGTACGGCGACGGGCCCAACGTGCACAAGCACGTAGCGCTGCAGTTCGGCGACGTGGACGCGGCCTTCGCCCGCGCCGATCTCGTCCGCGAGGACACGTTCTACTACGAGGGCAGCACGCACCTCCCGATGGAGCAGCACGCGGCCGTCGCGCAGTGGGGAGCCGACGGCAAGCTGACGCTCTGGTCCTCGACCCAGACGCCGCACTACGTCCACCGGTCGCTCGCGAAGATCCTCGCGGTGCCCGGCGCGCACATCCGGGTCGTCGCCGCGCCCGTGGGCGGCGGGTTCGGCGGGAAGCTCGACCCCTTCGCCCACGAGATCGCCGTCTGCCAGCTCTCACGCCTGACGGGCCGGCCCGTGAAGATCGCGCTGACGCGCGAGGAGGTCTTCTACGTCCACCGGGGTCGCCACCCGGTGCTGATGTGGATCAAGACGGGCTTCACGAAGCGGGGCGACATCACCGGCTGTCACCTCAAGACGTGGCTCGACGGGGGCGCCTACGGATCGTACGGCGTCGCCTCGACCTTCTACACGGGCGTGGTCAACCCCGCGAGCTACAAGATGCCCGTGTACAAGTTCGAGGGCGCGCGCATCTTCACCAACAAGCCCCCGTGCGGGCCCAAGCGAGGCCACGGCACGCCGCAGCCGCGCTTCGCCCTCGAGGTCCAGATCGACAAGGCGGCCGAGGAGCTGGGGCTCGATCCGGCCGACATGCGCCGCCGCATCGTGACCGAGCCGTTCACGAAGACGGCCAATCACCTCACGGTGACGACGACCGGCCTCGCCGAGTGCATCGACCGGGTGGTCGAGGCCTCGCGCTGGCGGGAGCGGCGCGCGCGTCCGCGGGCCCGGGGTGCCCGCAAGCGCGGTGTCGGCTTCGCCTGCTCGGCGTACATGACGGGCGCCGGCACGGCGATCTACTGGAACGCGATGCCGCACTCGGGCGTCGTCCTGCGCGCCGACCGGAGCGGGGCGGTCGCGCTCCTCTGCGGGGCGACCGACATCGGCCAGGGCTCCGACTCGACCCTCGCCTATCTGGCCGCGGAGGTGCTGGGGATCGCCCCCAAGGACGTGCACGTGCACCCGGCCGACACGACGCTCACGCCGGTGGACCTCGGCTCCTACTCCTCGCGCGTCACGCTCATGTGCGGCATGGCGGCGATCCAGGCGGCCGAGCGACTGCGCGGCGCCCTCTTCGAGGCCGTCGCCAAGAAGCTCGAGGTCCCGCCCGGCGCTCTCGTCGCCCGCGACGGCAAGATCGGCGTGGCGGATGACCGGGAGAAGGCCCTCCCCTTCGCGCAGGCGGTCGAGCTCGGCGAGGCGATGCACGGCGTGCTCGCCTTCCCGGGCTCGTACGCGCCGCCCAAGCGGGCGGCCACGTTCAGGGGGGGGACGATGGGCCAGTCACCCTGCTACTCCTTTTCCGCGGGCATCGTCGACCTCTCCGTGGACGAGGAGACGGGCGAGATCGCGGTGCACGACGTCTGGATCGCCCACGACGTCGGGCGCGCGCTCAACCCGCTGCTCGTCGAGGGCCAGGTGGAGGGCTCGGTGTACATGGGGATCGGCGAGGCGCTGATGGAGGAGCAGGTGTTCCGCAAGAACCTCCACAAGACGCCCTCGATGCTCGACTACAAGAGCCCCACGGCCCTGGAGATGCCGGAGATCCACACGATCCTCGTCGAGACCGACGATCCGGAGGGGCCGTTCGGCGCCAAGGAAGCGGGCCAGGGCCCGCTCCTGCCGATCATGCCCGCCATCGCGAACGCCGTGTACCACGCGGTGGGCGTGCGGATCGACGAGGTGCCGATCACGCCCGACAAGATCCTCCGTGCCCTCGACCAGAAGCGACGGGGCGGACCCGGGCGCGTCGGGCCCGAGAAGCTGCCGCTGCTCGCGCCCAGGGAGCCGCTCGTCGTCGAGTCGGCGTTCGGCCAGCCCGCCGCCGCGGTCGTCGTCAGGCCGTTCCAGACGGAGCGTCTGGCATGATGCGGCTGCCCCCGTTCACGTACGTGGCGGCACGGACGCTCGCCGAGGCGACGGCCGCGCTGGCCGAGCACGGCCACGCCGCGATGCTCGTGGCGGGCGGCACCGATCTCTACCCGAACATGAAGCGGCGCCAGTTCGAGCCGAGGGTGCTGGTGGGCCTGCGCGGGATTCGGGAGCTGTCGGGGGTCCGCGGCTCGGCCCGCGAGGGCGTGACGCTCGGCGCGGGCACGACGCTCTCGACCGTGGCGGCGCATCGTGAGATCGCCACCCACTACCCGGCGCTGGCCACGGCTGCGGGGCTCGTTTCCTCGCCGCAGCTCCGCGCCATGGGGACCATCGGCGGCAACGTGTGCGTGGACACCCGGTGCAACTACTACAACCAGTCCTTCGAGTGGCGGCGCGCGATCGGCTTCTGCATGAAGAAGGACGGTGACACGTGTCTGGTCGCGCCCGGGAGCACGCGGTGCTGGGCCGTGTCGTCGTCCGACACGGCGCCCGCGCTCGTGAGCCTCGACGCGCGCGTGCGGCTGGTGGGACCCGGCGGCGAACGGACCGTGCCGATCGCGGCGCTGTACCGCGACGACGGCATCGAGCATCTCGCCAAGACGCGCGAGGAAATCGTGACCGACATCCTGCTGCCCCCGGCGGACGAGTGGCGCTCGACGTATTTGAAGCTGCGGCGGCGCGGGTCATTCGACTTCCCGGTGCTCGGCGTGGCGGTGGCCGCGCGGCTCGAGGGTGACGTGGTGCGCGGCGCGCGCATCGTCCTCGGCGCCGTGGCCTCGCTGCCGCGGTCGGCCGAGCGGGCGGAGGCCGCGCTGATCGGGCGGCGGCTCACGCCGGAGGTGATCGCGACCGTGGCGGACCTCGCCGCCGGCCCGTCGAAGCCCCTCGACAACACGGACTTCACCCACCCTTACCGCAAGAAGGTCACCCGCGTGTTCGTCGCGCGAGCCCTCCGCGCCATCGGCGGTCTCGACGCCGGCGGCAGCGCGGTGGAGGAGGTCGCGTGACGGCGCTCGGGGCGCGCATCAAGAGCCTGCGCAACGAACGGGGGCTCCAGCAGCGACAGCTCGCGGAGAAGGCGGACCTCACGCCGTCCATGGTGTCGCAGATCGAATCGGGCCGCTTGACGCCGTCGCTGCATACGCTCGGCAAGGTCGCGGTCGCCCTCGGGGTGCCGATCGCGTCCCTCTTCGACGGCCAGCCCGAGGGCAGCATCGTCGTGTCGCGCAGGACGGACTACCCCGTCGTGTCGTTCGATGGCTCGTCGGAGCGCTGGGCCGTGCTGGGGGCCGGGCTCTTCCAGGGGAAGATCCGCGCGGTCGTCTCCACGCTGGGTCCCCGCGAGCACGGCGTCACGACCGAGAAGGTCGTCATCAAGCCCGGCCAGATGAAACTCTTCTACGTGCTCGCCGGCACGGTGGGACTCCACTACAATGGCGAGCGCCACGTGCTCGAGACGGGCGATAGCGCGCTGCTCGACGGCGGTACGTCCCACGGCTGGGAGAACCTCGGATCGAAACCGGCCCAGGCGCTCTGGGTCATTCTGGGATAGGGCGACATGGCCGACGAGAGGGAACGCGTGCTCGTGGACTTCCGGACCGAGCCGGCGAAGTACAGGCACTGGCGGCTCGCCGTCGACGGTCCGGTGGCGACGCTGACCCTGGACGTCAAGGAGGACGCCGGGCTCCGGCCCGGGTACGAGCTGAAGCTGAATTCGTACGACCTCGGCGTCGACATCGAGCTGCACGACGCGGTGCAGCGCCTGCGGTTCGAGCACCCCGAGGTGGGCGCGGTCGTCATGACCTCGGGCAAGGAGCGGATCTTCTGCGCGGGCGCCAACATCCGCATGCTCTCCCAGTCCGAACACGGCTGGAAGGTCAACTTCTGCAAGTTCACGAACGAGACGCGCAACGCGATCGAGGACGCCACGGCCGAGTCGAAGCAGGCCTACCTGACGGCCGTGAACGGCCCCTGCGTGGGCGGCGGCTACGAGCTGGCGCTCGCGACCGGCTGGATCGTCATGGCCGACGATGCGAACACCGCGGTCTCGCTTCCCGAGGTGCCCCTGCTCGCGGTGCTCCCCGGCACCGGGGGGCTCACGCGGCTCGTCGACAAGCGTCGGGTGCGACGGGACCGCGCCGATTTCTTCTGCACCACCGAGGAGGGCGTCAAGGGGCAGCGGGCGGTCGAGTGGGGCCTCGTGGACGAGGTGGTGCCCCGTTCGAGGCTCGACGAGGTCGTGCGCCATCGGGCCCGGGAGTTCGCGGCGCGGACGGACCGGCCGGCGGGCGGACGCGGGGTCGCCCTCACGTCCCTGGCGCGGACGCTCGAGGGCGACGAGGTCCGCTACCGCTGGGTCCTCTGCCGGGTCGACCGCGGCCGGGGCGTGGCGGAAATCACGGTGCGCGGACCCGCGGTGCCGCCGCCCGCCGACCTCGCGGCGCTCCACGAGCTCGGCTGCGTGTTCTGGCCGCTCGCGCTCGCCCGTGAGCTGGACGACCTGATCCTCCACCTCCGGACCAACGAGCCCGAGATCGGCATCTGGGTGTTCACGACGGCCGGTCGTGCCGACCTCGTGGAGGCGTACGACCGCGTGCTCGCGGCTCACCCGGACGACTGGCTGGTACGCGAGATCCGCCTGTACCTCCGGCGGACGCTCAAGCGGCTGGACGTCTCGTCGCGGTCGATCTTCGCGCTCGTCGAGCCGGGATCGTGCTTCGCCGGCACCCTGCTCGAGCTCGTCCTGGCCGCGGACCGCGCGTACATGCTCGACGGCGTGCGACAGGGCGACGAGCGGCCGCCGGCGACCATGCGACTCACCGAGATGAACTTCGGCCCGTATCCGATGGTCAACGGCCTCACGCGCCTCGCGAGCCGATTCCTGGCCGAGCCCGGCCGTGTCGACAAGCTGCGGACCCGCATCGGCGAGCACCTCGACGCCGCAGGGGCGGCCGAGGCGGGCCTCGTCACGTTCACGCCGGATGACATCGACTGGGACGACGAGGTCAGGATCGCGCTCGAGGAGCGCACGGCCTTCTCGCCGGACGCGCTGACCGGGATGGAGGCGTCGCTGCGCTTCTGCGGGCCCGAGACGCTCGAGAGCAAGATCTTCGCGCGCCTCTCCGCGTGGCAGAACTGGATTTTCCAGCGCCCCAACGCGGTCGGCCCGAAGGGCGCGCTCGTGGTGTACGGCACCGGGCAGCGCAGCGAGTTCGACCGGAGGAGAATCTGATGGCGGCCGTCGACTACCTGGGACGGATCCCGAACAACGTCGACCTCGCGGAGAACCGGCGGCTGCAGCGCGCCCTCGAGGAGTGGCAGCCACGGTTCCGCGACTGGTGGACGGAGATGGGGCCCGTCGGCTTCCAGGCGAAGGAGGCCTACCTGCGCACCGCGACGAGCGTGGATGCGCAGGGGTGGGCGCAGTTCGGATTCGTGAAGATGCCCGAGTATCGCTGGGGGATCTTCCTCGCCGAGCCGGAGCCAGGGCGGTTGATCAACTTCGGGGATCACAAGGGGAGTCCCGCGTGGCAGGAGGTGCCGGGCGAGTACCGCGGTGTGCTCCGCCGTCTGATCGTCACGCAGGGCGACACCGAGCCCGCGTCGGTCGAGCAGCAGCGTCATCTCGGCCGCACGTGTCCGTCGCTCTACGACCTCCGCAACCTCTTCCAGGTGAATGTCGAGGAGGGACGGCATCTCTGGGCGATGGTCTACCTGCTCGACGCGCACTTCGGCCGCGACGGACGCGAGGAGTCGGAGGCCCTGCTGCAGCGGCGCTCGGGCGACCGGGACAAGCCCCGCATCCTGGGGGCCTTCAACGAGAAGACGCCCGACTGGCTCAGCTTCTTCATGTTCACGTACTTCACCGACCGGGACGGCAAGTACCAGCTCGCGAGCCTCGCCGAGAGCGGCTTCGATCCGCTCTCGCGCACGTGCCGCTTCATGCTCACCGAAGAGGCCCACCACATGTTCGTCGGCGAGACGGGTATCGGGCGCATCGTCCAGCGTGCGTGTGAACTCACGCGCGAGCACAAGACCGACGAGGTGCGCAAGCACGGGGGGATCGACCTGCCCACGCTGCAGAGGTACCTCAACTTCCACTACTCGGTGTCGCTCGACCTCTTCGGCTCGGAGATCTCGACGAACGCCGCGAACTTCTACACGATGGGCCTGAAGGGCCGCTTCGAGGAGACGAAGAAGGACGACGATCATCAACTGAAGAACGCGACGTACCGGATCACGACGCTCGAGGGCGACCGGCTCGGCGCCAGCGAGCAGCCGGCGCTCACGACGCTGAACGAGCGTCTGCGCGACGACTACATCGACGACTGTGCCCGCGGCGTGGCGCGCTGGAACCAGATCATCCGGAAGCACGGCATCGATTTCGAGCTCGGGCTGCCGCACCGAGGGTTCCGCCGGGCCATCGGTACGTTCGCCGAGGTCCGCGTCTCGCCCGACGGTCGCGTGCTGAGCGAGGCCGAGTGGGATGCCCGGAAGCACGAGTGGCTGCCCTCCGAGGCGGACGCGGTCTACGTCCAGAGCCTGATGCAGCCGGTGACGGCGCGCGGGAAGTTCGCCAACTGGATCGCGCCGCCGGCCCGCGGGATCAACGGCCAGCCGACCGACTTCGAGTACGTCCGCCTGACCTGACGCGGGTCGCCGGCGCGGCCCTCGACCGAGGAGACAGCGATGCCCAAGGTGATCACGCCGAAGAGCTTCGGGGCGCCACTCGGGATGTACTCCCACGGGATGGCGGCCCCGGCGGGGGAGCTGGTGGTCGTGGCGGGGCAGGTGGGCGTGGGCCGGGATGGCCAGGTGATGCCGGGCGTGGTGCCGCAGACGAAGCAGGCGCTGGAGAACGTCGGCGCCGTGCTCGCGGCCGCAGGCTGCGGCTTCCGCGATGTCGTGCGGCTCCAGACCTTCCTCGTGAGCGCGGACGATATCCCGGGGTTCATGCGGGCCCGGCAGGAGGTGTTCCCGGGCTACTTCCCCGACGAGGCCTACCCGCCGAACACGCTGCTCGTCGTGAGCCGTCTCGTGCGCCCCGAGCTGCGTGTCGAGATCGAGGCGATGGCCGTGCGTCGCCCCCGCCGGCCCACCGTCCGCAAGCGGGTGCAGCCCAGAAAGCGAGCGCGCCGATGAAGGCCGCCGACGTCCTGCCGCAGCAATTCAACGTCGCGGCCCACTTCGTGGACCGCCACGTCGCCGAGGGCCGGAGCAACGCGCCCGCGTTCCACTACGAGGAGCGCACGCTGACCTTCGCCGACGTCCAGGAGCTCGCCAACCGCAGCGGCAACGCGCTGCGCGAGCTCGGCGTGGGCATGGAGGATCGCGTCCTCATGATCTGCCTGGACGCGCCCGAGTTCCTCGGGACGTTCTGGGGTGCGATCAAGGTGGGCGCGGTGCCGATCCCGGTGAACACGATGATGCGGAGCGCCGACTACCTCTACTTCCTGAACGACAGCCGCGCGAAGGTGGCCGTCGTCTCGGCGCCGCTCCTGGCAGAGGTCGCGCCCGCCCTCGTGGAGGCGAAGCACCTCAAGCACGTCCTCATCGCCGGGGGCAGCCCGGGACAGTTCATGTCGTGGGAGGAGCGCATCGGCCGCGCCTCGGCGTCGCTCGAGGCCGCGCCGACCTCGCGAGACGACGCGGCGTTCTGGCTCTACTCGTCCGGCTCCACCGGCTTCCCCAAGGGCGCCGTGCACCTGCAGCACGACATGGTCATCTGCGCCGACACCTACGCCAAGCGGGTGCTCGGCCTCCGGCCGACGGATCGCGTCTTCTCCGCGGCCAAGCTCTTCTTCGCCTACGGCCTCGGCAACGCCGGCTACTTCCCGATGGCCGTCGGCGCGCAGAGCGTGCTCTTCCCGCACCGGCCCATGCCCGAGCCGGTCTTCGAGGTGATCGCGCGGTACCGGCCGACGATCTTCTTCGGAGTGCCGACGCTCTACGCGGCGATGCTCGCCGTGAAGGAGGCGGAGGCGCGCTTCGACACCTCCTCGCTCCGGCTCTGCGTGTCCGCCGGCGAGGCGCTGCCCGAGGAGATCTACACGCGCTGGCGGGAGCGCTTCGGCGTCGAGATCATCGACGGGATCGGCACGACCGAGATCCTGCACA
>MGCE01000014.1:0-9552 GCA_001790315.1 Candidatus Rokubacteria bacterium RIFCSPLOWO2_02_FULL_72_37
GGCGCACCTTGTAGCCGCGGATCTGGACGTCGCGCTCCTCCATGATGTTGAGGAGGCCCACCTGGATCCGCTCGGCGAGGTCGGGCAGCTCGTTGAGGGCGAAGATGCCGCGGTTGGTGCGCGGCAGGAGCCCGTAGTGGATCGTCAGCTCGTCGGAGAGATAGCGCCCCTCGGCGACCTTGATCGGGTCCACCTCGCCGATGAGATCCGCGATCGTGATGTCGGGCGTCGCCAGCTTCTCGCCGTAGCGGCGGTCGCGCGTGAGCCAGACGATCGGGGTCGCGTCGCCCTCGAGGGCGAGCCGCGCGCGGCACGCGCCGCAGATCGGCGCGGCCGGGTCGTCGTTGATCTCGCAGCCGGCGAGCGCGGGCACTGCCTCGTCGAGCAGGCCGACGAGCAGGCGCGCCATGCGGGTCTTGGCCTGGCCGCGCTCGCCGAGGAAGACGATGTCCTGGCCGGAGAGGAGCGCGTTCTCGATCTGCGGGACGACGGTCTCCTCGTAGCCGATGATGCCGGGGAAGAGCGGCTCGGCGCGCCGGAGCCGCGCGAGCAGGTTGTCGCGCAGCTCCTGCTTGACGGGCTTCGAGACGTGGCCGCTCGCCGCGAGCTCCCCGACGGTGCGCGGCCGGGCCGGCACGCTAGCGTCCCGCCGGGGCATAGCCGAGCTCGGTCATGCACCGCTCGTAGGCCGACCGCAGGCGCCGGTCCTCGAAGGCGAGGCGCCCGAGGTCGGCGGCGCCGCCAACCCAGGCCTCGGGCGTCTTCGGCAGGTCGCGGGTCTTGCGGATGCAGTCGACCTCGTCGAGCGTGACCCGCTCGTACATCGTGTTCGGCCGCGTCCACGCGCTGCCCGTGACCTCGAGCTTGGTCGTGCAGCCGGCGAGCAGCGCGACGGCGGCCGCGAGCGCGATCGGTCCTCTCATGACCTGACCTCCCGGAGCCGGCGCGTCGCGTCGGCGTCCACCTTCAGCGTGACGGGGTCGAGCACCACGCCGTGCTCACGGCGCGCGTACTCCAGCGCGATCTTCTCGTTGCGGGCGTCGGCCGCCACGAGCCCGGGGTCGCGCGCCAGCGGGTCGCCGAAGCCGCCACCGCCCGCCTGCTCGTGGCGGATGGTCTCGCCGGCGCGCAGCAGATGAAAGAACTTCGCGGGCATGGCACGGGCTTCGCCCGCGGGGTTCAGGACGTTGCGGGTCGGGCGCGCCGGCCGGCCGCCGGCGAGGCCCCATGGCGGAAACCGCATCCGGTCGGAGCGGAGCTGCAGGCTCGCCTCCGCGTTCAGCAGCGTGTACTGCCGCGCGAGGCCGAGGCCGCCGCGCCAGCGGCCCGCGCCGCAGCTGTCGGGGACGAGCGCGTACTCGTCGATCCGGATCGGGTGCTGCGCCTCCAGGACCTCGACGGGCGTGTTGGACATGTTCTGCGAGGGATTCGTGATGGCCTCGATGCCGTCCTTGTCGGGCCGCGCGCCCCACGCGCCGCAGATCATGTCGACGATGACGAAGGGGCGGCCGTCGGGCCGGTAGCCGCCGATCGAGAGCACGGTATTGCCGCCCTCGCCCGCCGCCGGCACGCGGTCGGGGACGATCTGTGCGAGGGCGCCGAGCATGACGTCGAGCAGGCGGTAGCCGGTGAGGGCGCGCGCGGCGCAGGCGCCGGGCAGGCGCGGGTTCAGGATCGTGCCCTCGGGGGCGACGACGTCGATGCAGCGGAAGACGCCGGCGTTGTTCGGCGCGTCCTGGCGGAGGACCGAGCGCACGGACAGGTACGTGCACGACTTCGTGAACGAGAGCGTCGAGTTGAGCGCCGCCCGCACCTGGAGGGAGGAGCCCGTGTAGTCGCAGGTGAGGTGGCCGTCCTCGTGGACGGTGATCGCCACCGTGAGCGGCACCGGGTCGTCGCTGAGCCCGTCGCTGTCGAGGTAGTCGGTGAACGTGTAGCGGCCCCGCGGCCACGTGCGAATCTCGTTCCGGGTCAGCCGCTCGGCGTAGTCGAGCAGCGCGTCGACGTAGACGCGGACCGTCGCCTCGCCGTACCGCCCGAGGAGCTTGAGGTACTCGCGCTCGCCGACCCTGCACGCCGCGTACTGCGCGCCGAGGTCGCCGAGCACGCGGTCGGGCACGCGGACGTTCTTCTCGATGATGCGGAGCACGCTCCGGCTCGGGACGCCGCGCTCGTAGAGCTTGACCACCGGGATGCGGAGCCCTTCCTGGTAGATCTCGGTCGAGTCGCTCGCGTTCGAGCCGGCGACGCGCCCGCCCATGTCGGTCTGGTGGGCGATGACCACCGCGAACCCCTCGAGCCGCGTCTCGACGAAGACCGGGAGGAACATGAACACGTCGGGCAGGTGCATCCCGCCCTCGTAGGGGTCGTTCATGATCAGCGCGTCGCCGGGGTGGAGATCGTCGTGGAAGAGGCGGAGGACCGTCGCCATCGCGTCGGGCACGGCGCCGAGGTGCTGGGCGATCGTCTTCGCCTGGGCCACCATGCGCCCCCCGGCGTCGCAGAGGGCGGCCGAGTAATCCATGACGTCCTTGACGATCTCCGAGCGCGCCGTGCGGATGACCGTGTAGGCCATCTCGTCCACGATGGCGTCGAGCGCGCTCTTCACGACCGCGAGGGTGATCGGGTCGAGCGGGGCGGCGGGCGTCATCAGGAGGTTAGGGTCCCCCACGGCGACGCCCGCGTCAAGCGCGGGCCCCGGCTCAGGCGTCGAGCGTGAGGACGAGGTCACCGCAGGGATCGGTCGCGACGGCCGCGCCGGGCGGCACGACGATCGTGGAGTCGTAGGACTCGAGGATCAGGGGGCCCCGGCGCGGCGCCGGCCCGACGGCCTCGCGGCCGAGCACCGGTGTGTTCACGAGCCCGCCCCCGCGGTCGAACGCCACGGGCCGGTGCGTCGGGCCGGCCGGCGTCGTCGTGACGTCGAGCGCGCGGAAGTCGAGGCGGCTCGGCCGGCGTCCGGTCGCGACCAGGCGCACGTTGACCAGCTCGAGGTCCTCGTCGGTCGCGTACCCGTAGGTCGCGGCGTACTCCTCGCGGAACGCCCGCCGCAGCGTCTCGACGCCGTCGGCGTCCAGGCGGTCGCCGGCGAACGGAATCGTCAGCTCGGCGCCCTGGCCGACGTAGCGGAGGTCGGCCTGGAGCTCGAGCCGGATTCCCGCGTCGTCGTAGCCCTCGGCGTGGAGCGTCGCGCGGCCCTCCTCCAGGAGCGCGGCGACCAGCGTCCCGACCGCGGCCGCATCCAGCGCCGCCAGCGGGCTCGCGTGAGCCCTCACGACGTGGTGCTCGACGTCGCTGGCGAGCATACCCACCGCGGTGAAGACGCCGGGCAGGACGGGCACGAGCGCGCGGCGGATCTCGAGCACGCGGGCGACGTCCACGGCGTGGACGGGCCCGCTCCCGCCGAACGCGACCAGCGTGTAGTCGCGCGGGTCGCGGCCGCGCTCGATCGTGACCGAGCGGATCGCGCGCGCCATGTTCGCGTTGGCGACCTGACGGATGCCGTGGGCGGCCTCGAGGAGCGAGAGGCCGAGGGGCGCCGCGACGTGGGTGCGGATCGCCTCGCGCGCGCGCGCCGCGTGAAGGGGCAGCTCGCCTCCGGCGAGCCAGGACGGGTTCAGGAAGCCGAGCACGACGTTGGCGTCGGTCACGGTCGGCCGCTCGCCGCCCTGTCCGTAGCACGCGGGCCCCGGGACGGCGCCCGCCGACTCCGGCCCGACGCGCAGCAGGCCGCCCGCGTCGATCCACGCGATCGAGCCGGCGCCGGCGCCGACCTCGGCCACGTCGATCGCGGGCACCTTCAGCATGTACCCCCCCGCCTTGATGAAGCGGCTCGGCGTGCTCATCCCCTCGCGGAACTCGTACTCCGAGGTGAGCGACACGCGCCCGCGCTCGACGAGCGAGGCCTTGGCCGTCGTGCCGCCCATGTCGAACGCGATCAGGTCGCGCGCGCCCGCGACGGTGCCGAGCCGTGCGGCGCCGGCGACGCCCGCCGCCGGGCCGGAGCCGACGCAGAAGACCGGCCTCCGGGCCGCGGCGCGGGCGCTCACGACGCCGCCGTTGGACGCGATGACGAGCAGCGGCGCGGCGATGCCGATCCGCGCGAGTCCGGCGGTGAGGGCCTCGAGATAGCGCCGCATGATGGGCAGGAGGTAGGCGTTGACGACGGTGGTGCTGGTCCGCTCGTACTCCTTGATCTCCGGCAGGACGTCGCAGGAGGCGGTCACCTCGAGCGCGGGAAAGCGGGCGCGCAGCAGCTCCTGCGCCCGCCGCTCGTGCACCGGGTTCAGGTAGCTGTTGATGAAGCAGATCGCGACCACGTCCACGCCCTCGGCCACGAGGCGGTCCGCCGCGGCGACGACCGTCGCGGGGTCGAGCGGACGCACGACCGCGCCGTCGGCGCCGATCCGCTCGTCCACTTCGAGGCGCCAGCGGCGCTCGACGAGCGGGACGGGCTTGTCCCACGCGAGGTCGTAGAGATCGGGCGTGCGGATGCGGCCGATCTCGAGCACGTCGCGGAAGCCGCGCGTCGTGAGCAGGCCGGTGCGCGCGCCCCGCTTCTGGAGGATCGCGTTCGACGCGATCGTGGTGCCGTGGACGACCTCGATCACGTCCCGCGGCGCGATGCTGGCGCGGCCGAGGAGGTCCGCGAGGCCCGCGACGACCGCTGCGCCCGGGTCGTCGGGCGTCGACGGCACCTTGCTCACGAGGAGCCGCCCGTCGGAGCGCGCGACGACGAGATCCGTGAAGGTGCCGCCGATGTCGACGCCCACGCGGACGCCGGTGGCGGTTGCGATCGAGGTCACGGCGATGCATTGTACACGCCATGACCGACCGTGACACGTCCGCGGGGTTCAGCGACGACGAGCTGGCGGCGCTGCCCACGGTGTTCCACCGCGGGCTCTTCGACGGCCGGGTCGTCCTCGTCTCCGGCGGCGCTGGCGGGATCGGCCGCGCGATCTGCCTCCTGTTCGGGCGCCTGGGCGCGGCGGTCGCGGCGTGCGGGCGCGACGCCGCGCGGCTCGCCCGCCTGGAGACACTCCTGCGCGCGCACGGTGTCGCCTGCTCGACGCACGCGATGACCATCCGCGACCCCGCCCAGGTGGCCGCGCTGCTGGACGTGGTGTGGGAGCGGCACGGCCGGCTCGACGTGCTCGTGAACAACGCGGGCGGTCAGTTCGCGGCGCCCGCGCTCGACATCACCCCGAAGGGCTGGCACGCCGTCATCGAGACGAACCTCACGGGCACCTGGTACATGATGCAGGAGGCCGCGCGCCGCTGGGTCGCGCGGGCGCAGCGCGGCGCCGTCGTCAACATCGTCACGCCGGTGACGCGGCCGCGGGTCGGCATCCCGCACACGGCCGCATCCCGGGCGGGTCAGGTCGCGCTCTCGCGGAGCCTCGCGCTCGAGTGGGCGCCGCACGGGATCCGTGTCAACTGCGTCGCGCTCGGCGTGATCGCGAGCGTCGGCCTCGCGAAGTATCCGCCGACGGCCCGGCCGAGCTTCACGCACAATCCGATGCGCCGGATGGGCGACGTCCAGGATGTGGCCGAGGCGTGCGTGTACCTGGCCGCGCCCTCGGCGAAATTCGTCACCGGCGCCACGCTCACGGTCGACGGCGGGCAGGAGCTGTGGGGCGATTTCTGGCCGCTCGGTCGCCCGGCGCACTTCCGGGTGGAGGACTAGCGGCGCATGGACACGGTGCGGCTCCAGCGGCTCTCGCGCGCGTACATGGAGTCGGCCGTGCTGATGGCGGCCGTCGAGCTCGGGCTCTTCACGCGCGTCGCCCGGGGCGCCGACACCGAGGCGCGGCTCGCCGAGGCGCTCGGGCTCACGCCCACGAACGCCGAGCGCCTCGTGACCGGCTGCGTGGCGCTCGGGCTGCTCGAGCGCGTCGGCGAGCGCGTGCGCAACGCGCCCGACGTCGACCGGTTCCTGGTCGAGGACGCGCCGGGCTACGCCGGCCCCTGGATGCTCTTCACCAAGCCGTCCTGGGCCGAATGGGGGCGACTGGCGCAGCACCTCGCGCGCACCGACCCACCCGCGGTGCTCGGCAAGTACGTGGGCTTCACCGTCGAGGACGCGCGCCGCTACCACGCGGCCACGTACTCGATCGGGATGGGCGCGGGCCGGCGCTTCGTGCGCCAGGTGGACCTCGCGCGGCGGCGGCATCTCCTCGACCTCGGTGGCGGTTCCGGCTGCTACTGCATCGCGGCCTGCCAGGCGCACCCGCATCTCAGCGCCACGGTCTTCGATCTGCCGCCCGTCGCGGAGATCGCGCGCGAGTTCATCGCCTCGCACGGCCTCGGCGCGCGCATCGCGGCCCAGGGGGGCGACTTCACCCGCGACCGGCTCCCGTCGGGCGCCGACGTGGTGATCATGGCGAGCAACCTCCCGCAGTACAGTCGCGAGATCATCCAGCGGGTCGTCGCGACGGCGCACGACGCGCTGCTGCCGGGCGGGGAGATGCACCTGATCGGGGAGATGCTCGACGCGGCGCGCACGGGCCCGCTCGACCCGGCCCTCTGGGGCCTCAACGAGGCGCTCGCCGGCTCGACCGGCGTCGCGCACTCGGTGACCGAGTGCGTCGGGTACCTCGAGCGCGCGGGCTTCACCGGCGTCGCCGCGCACGAGTTCGTGCCCGGCGTCCTCACGCGCGTGACGGGGACGAAGCCGGGATAGGCGGGCGCGCGGTGGTCAGCGCCCGGGCGGGAACGTCTCGAGCGCGAGGTCGATCTGCGCGGGGGTGAGATTCGGAGGCAGGAGCAGGATCGGGAGCGCGGCGCCGGCCTCCCGCCAGCGCTCGAGTTGCCCCCGCGCCTCGTCGGGCGTGCCCCAGACCAGAAGCTCGTCGAGCAACGCCTCGGCGTCGGGCGGCACGACCGCCGAGCCGCGCGTCGTGTTCGCGGCGAGGACCGCTTTCACCTCGCGCTCGAAGCCGAGGCGGGAGATCGTCCGCGGGTAGAACGGCCCCATCGTGGTCAGGTAGAAGCTGACGAACCACGCGGCGCCCCTGCGCGCCTCGGCCCGGTCGCGCGCGACGACCGTCGGCATGCTCGGGCAGATCAGCGGCAGCGGCCGCGCCGCGCCGGCGCGGACCGCGCCCTCGCGGAGGAGCGCGACACCCTCGGCCATGCGCGAGCGCGGAAAGAGGAACGGCATCCATCCGTCGGCCAGCTCACCGGCGAGCCGCACGGACTCGGGCGCCAGGCCCGCGAGATACAGGGGAACGGCCGCCGGCGGCAGGTTCAGCTTGAGCGGCCGGGCGCCGGTCGCCACGGCGAGCGGGATACGCTCGCCCGCGAGGAGCGTCCGGACCTGCGTCAGCACGCGTCGCATCTTGTCCGTGGGCGCGGTGAACCTGACGTCGTGGAACCCCTCGGCGAGCTGCGCGGTGCTCGCGCCGAGCCCGAGCGTGAAGCGTCCGCCCGAGACGTCGTGCAGCGACCCGGCGGCCATCGCGAGCTGGGCCGCGCTCCGTCCCCAGACGCCGAGGACACCCGTGCCGAGCCCGATGCGCTCGGTGCGCACCGCGGCCTCGGCGAGGAGCACCGTGGTGTCGTGCGCCCAGGTCTCGGGAAGGAAGAAGCCGGCGTACCCGAGCCGGTCGGCACCCGTCGCGGCGCGCAGGATCGCCTCACGCCGGGTCTCGAGCGGCATGAGCGAGATCGCGACGGCGCCGTTCACGTGCCGAGGATGCGGTCCCAGCGGCCGAGCTCGCGCGCGGCGTCCATGAACCACTTGACGCAGTCGGGGTTGGCGCGGGGCGGCAGCTCGCACGACGTCGAGAGCACGTAGCGCGAGCGCCGGCCCACCGTGTCGAGGCAGCGGCGGACCTCGGCCTCGATCTCCCCCTTCGTGGCCCGCTCGAAGATCGTGACGTCCACGTTGCCGATCGCCACGACCCCGCGCTGGTTCGCGAGCCCCACGAGCTTGTCGAGCTGGTCCACCTGGAGCGCCGGGTCGGCCTGCTGGTCGAGGTCGATCGTGATCGCGACGAAGCCGACGTCGACCAGATCCTCGTGGATCTGGTGGGTCGTGCCGCAGATGTGGATCGTGGTGCCGACCTTCTTGGCCTTGAAGTAGTCCACGAGCTCCTTGTGGTACGGCTTGATGAACTCGCGGTACGTGTCGGGGCCGACCAGCGAGCAGGAAGCGGTCGGGTCGGAGTAGCTCAGTCCGATCTTGGTCTCGAGCACCGCGTCGCCCACGCGCTTGGCGTACTCGGTCGCGAAGCGCATGAGGTCGTGGACGAACGCCGGGTCCTCGAGGGTGTCGAGGCACATCAGCTCAGGGTTGCGCATGAGCATCGCGATCGTCCACGGTCCCACGTTGACGGCGCCGAGGGCGCTCGGGAGCCGCGCCGCGGCGAGCGCCTCGCACTGCTCGAGGAAGGCCGGCAGCCGCCCGTCGCGCCTGGGATCGGGCACCTCGAGCCGCGCGAGCTTGCCCTTGTCGCCCTCGAGCACGTGGCGGTCGATGGACGGCACGACGTAGTCGGAGTATTTCACGCGGCAGCCGACGGCCTCGGCCTCCTTGGCGAGGTCGTTGAAGGCGATCATGATGTCGGGCTGGTAGCGCTCGTAGTAGTTGAGCATCGCCTTCGTGGCCTTCTTCGGGTCGGTGCAGTATTCCTCGATCGAGAGGCCGTCGAGACAGCCCGCGAAGGAGCCGGCGATCGGATAGGCGGGCACGCGGTCGGCGAAGCCGCCCTTGTACGCGGCGACGACGCGCTCCCGGGGTGTGTACTCGACGTTCGCCTTGTCCATCGGCCCCTCCCTCGTGGTCCGCCTATCTTACCTCAGCCATCGGCGGCTGGCCGGGCGGCCGCGCGGTGGACGCGGGCTGGGCAAGCGCCGCCGAGTCGCGTATCGTAACGCCACCCTGTCCAGCCGACACCGAGGGAGGAGCCACGCGATGGGAGAGATGCTCACGCTGACCGCGGAGGATGGTCACCGGCTCGCCGCGTATCGCGCGACGCCCGCCGGCGCGCCGCGCGCCGGGCTCGTCGTCATCCAGGAGATCTTCGGCGTGAACTCGCACATCAAGAGCGTGTGCGACGGCTTCGCGGCCGACGGGTACACGGCGCTGGCGCCGGCGGTCTTCGACCGGGTCGAGCCCGGCTTCGAGGTCGGCTACAAGCCCGAGGACATCGAGCGCGGGCGCAGCGTCCGGGGCAAGCTCACCATGGACGACATGGTCCGCGACGTGCGCGCCGCCGTGAAGGCGCTCGCCGCCGCCGGGCTCAAGGTCGGTGTGGTCGGCTACTGCATGGGCGGCTCGCTCGCCTGGCTCGCGGCCACGCGCATCGACGGGGTCCGCAGCGCCGTGGGCTACTACGGTGGCGCCGTCGCCGAGCACGCCCGGGAGCAGCCGCGCTGTCCGGTGCTCCTCCACTGGGGCGAGACCGACCAGTCCATCCCGCCCGACCACTGGCAGAAGGTCGCCGCGGCGCATCCCGGCATCCCGATGCACGTGTACAAGGGCGCGGGCCACGGCTTCAATTGCGACCAGCGCGCGAGCTACGACGCGGCGAGCGCCAGGCTCGCACG
>MGCE01000014.1:9593-24523 GCA_001790315.1 Candidatus Rokubacteria bacterium RIFCSPLOWO2_02_FULL_72_37
CACACTGCACCTCGGAGCTCGTCGCGGCGTGACGGTGGCGGCGGCCCTCGGCGTGGTCTCCGCGTACGCGGCGGCGAACTGGATCGCGAACCACGTCTCCCCGGTGCCGGGCGGGCGCGTCGGCTACGTGCTCGCGGTACCGGTCCTGGCGGGCATCGCGCTGCCGGCGTGGGTGCTGGCGCGTCGCGACGCCCGCGTCCTCGGGCTGTCCCGACGCGACGCGCTCGCCCTCCCGGGGGCGGTCGCCGCGGGCGCCGTGGTCCTCGGGCTCCTCGCGCGCGGACAGCCCGGGGCCGAGCCGGCCCGCCTCGCCGGCCTCGCCCTGCACATGATCCCGCCGAGCCTCGCCGAGACTCTCGTCTTCCTCGGTGTGCTCTTCGACGCGTTGCGACCGCGCGTCGGGGGTGTGGGCGCCGCTGCCGTCGCGAGCGTCGCTTTCGGCCTCTATCACTTCACGTTCTACCCGCCCTGGAACACCTGGTCCGTGGCGCTGCGGCTCATGCTCGTCTGGCTCGCCGTGAGCGGCGTGTTCGTGCTGACCGGGAGCGTGTGGGCGGCGGCGGCCTTCAATACCCTCATGGCCGTCACGGGCTTCGTCGTGAATCGCGTGACACGCCTCGACGGCGAGCTGGTCGCCATCGCCGCGCTCCTCGCCGTCGGCGCCCTGGCGGTGTCCGCGGCCGTGCGCGTCGCCTGCCCGGCCGCGCGGCGCGCGTCGTAGCGCGGTCGTCGTGGACGGCGCGTCGCGGATCGTCGCCGGGCTCGAGGCAGGCGGGGTGACACTTGCCGCCGCCGTGCCGGACACGTGGATCGGCGCGCTCACCGCGGCCGCTCGCCGCTCGCCCCGGCTCCGGGTGGTGGACGCGGCCCGCGAGGAAGAGGCCGTCGCGATCGCGTGCGGGGCCGCCCTCGCGGGCGGACGGGGCGCGGCGCTCATGCAGAACGCGGGCCTCCTGAACTGCGGCGGGGTGCTCGCGAGCCTCGTCGAGCTCTACCGGATCCCGTGCGTCCTCGTCGTCTCCTGCCGCGGGGACTGGCGCGACCCCGTCTACTACCACGCGCCGAAGGGGCGCGTGACGGAGGCGACGCTCGCCGCCTGGCGGCTGCCCTGGATCCACGCCGACCGGACGGGCGACCTGACGGCACAGGTGCGCCGCTGCGTGGACTTCGCGGTCGAGTCGCGCGGGGCGTTCGTGCTCCTGATCAGCGGCGAGGACCTCGCGTGACACCGCGACGGGCCTACCTCGACGCGCTCGTCGCGCATCTCGGCCCGGGTGACGTCCTGGTCTCCGGCCTCGGCGCGAACGCGCGGTGGCTCCCACACCTGCCGGTGCGCGTGCCCGTGTTCGCGCTCTGCGACGCGATGGGCGCCGCGATCCCGCTCGCGCTCGGCGTCGCGCTCACCCGCCCGGGCCGGCGCGTCGTGGCGCTCGAGGGCGACGGGGCGCTGCTCATGAGCCCGAACGTGCTGGCGACCGTCGCGGCCGCGCGCCCCGCGAACCTCACGTGCGTGCTCTGGGCGAACGGCCGGTACGAGTCCTCGGGCGGCCAGCCGCTGCCGGACGCGCCCGTGGACTGGGTGGCGCTCGCGCGCGCGGCCGGCATCGCTCATGCCGAGCGCATCGGCGACGCCCCCGGGCTCGGCGCCGCGCTCGCGCGCCTGCGAACGGTCCGCACGCCCGCGCTGCTGGTGCTCGACGTCCTGTTCGACCCCGCCGAGGAGATCCCGCCCTACTCGGAGCGCCCCGAGGAGATCCGCGCCCGCTTCAGGCTCTGAAGCGCGTGGCGTAAGGCGCTACGCGCCGCGCCCCATCGTGTAGAACTCGGCGTTCGGCCGCATGGCAGCCACGTTCGCCATGCGGTTGGAGAAGTTGAAGAATCCCGCGATCGCGCCGATGTCCCAGATGTCCGAATCGCTGAAGCCGTGCCGCCGGAGCTCCTCGAAGTCCGCCGCCTCGACCGCCGCCGACTCCCGCGTGACCTTCACGGCGAAGTCGAGCATCGCGCGCTGCCGCGGGGAGAGGGCGGCGTGGCGGTAGTTGGCCGTCACCTGGTCGGCGATGTGGGGGTTCTTCGCGAGGACACGGAGCGCCGCTCCGTGGGCGACCGTTCAGTAGGTACAGGAGTTTTCGGCGCTCACCGCGACCACGATCATCTCGCGCTCGGCCCGGGTGAGCCCGGACTCGCCCCGCATCAGCACGTCGTAGTAACGGAAGAAGGCGCGGAAGTGGTCCGGCTTCCACGCGTACGCCAGGAAGACGTTCGGCACGAAGCCCGCCTTCGCGGCGTTGGCCTCGATCACCTGGCGGACGTCCTCCGGCAGCGCCGCTGGGTCGGGTACGGGGAATCGGCTGATCGCGTCGCTCATGAAACGATTGTCCGCCGGACGGGGTGGCGGGCTCAATGCCCCGAACGCACTAGGATGCCGGGCCGTCGGGCGCCGCGGCCTCTGCGATAATGGCCAGGGAGGCGAGGCCGTGCCCAGAGCCGACGTCGGCGGCGTCAACCTCTTTTTCGAGGAGGCGGGGCGGGGAACGCCCCTCGTCTTCGTTCACGAATTCGCGGGCGACAGGCAGAGCTGGCGACCACAGGTGGCGTTCTTCTCGCGGCGCTATCGCACGATCACCTACGACGCGCGCGGCTACCCGCCCTCGGACGTCCCCGAGGACGTGCGCGCCTATTCGCAGGAGCAGGCGGTGGCCGATCTCAGGGGCCTGCTCGACCACCTCGGGATCGCCCGGGCGCACGTCTGCGGCCTCTCGATGGGCGGCTACGCCGCCCTTCACTTCGGCCTCTCGTTTCCC
The DNA here is from genome assembly GCA_001790315.1 of Candidatus Rokubacteria bacterium RIFCSPLOWO2_02_FULL_72_37. GTDB lineage: Bacteria > Methylomirabilota > Methylomirabilia > Rokubacteriales > CSP1-6 > GWA2-73-35. Next base: position 12,398 of record MGCE01000014.1, read on the forward strand.
GAGCGTGCGCTGTCGATCGTGGTCGCCGGGGCAGGCTACGGCAGCGACGACGCGGCGAAGCACCGGGCCGACTGCGAGGTCGTGGCCCGCCGCTTCGAGACGGAGGGCATGGCGGTGACCGGCGATGCCTACAGCCGGGGGCCGACGCGCGTGCAGTTCATGGAGAAGGACCCTGTCGGCTGGCGGGAGTTCCACGATCGCCTGGCTGCCGGCTCGGCGACCGGGCACGCGCTCACCCTGCGGGGCGTACAGATGGCGCGCCCGTCCATCTACGACCTCGGCGCCCGGATGGAACGGCTCGCGGTCCCGACGCTCATCGTCACGGGCGACGAGGACGAGCCCTGCCTGGAGCCCGCGCTCTACATGAAGCGGAAGATCTCCACGTCCGGCCTCGTCGTCCTCCCGAAGTCGGGCCACACGATCAATCTCGAGGAGCCCGAGGCCTTCAACCGGGCCGTGCTCGATTTCCTCACCGCGGTGGAGGCGGGGCGGTGGACGTCGCGCCACCCCGACTCGATCAGCGGCTCGGCGATCCTGCCCCGCGCACCGCGCTGAGGGACGGGGCGTGCCCCCGCCGAATTTTCGCTTGGCATTTGCCGGCGGCCGCGCCCACACTAGGCACGGCTCGAGAGTCGCGAGGGGGGACATCTGCGAGCAATGACTTCCCGTCGACCCGTGCGCCTGCGACAGGCGTCCGTCACGATCTTCGCGCTGACCGCGATCCTGCCACTCCTGCTGTTCGTCTTCTTCATGTGGCGCTTCGAGCGCCTGCGGGAGCCCGAGGCGCAGCTCGGAGTGTTCCTCGCGCTCGTGATCGCGCTGCTCGGCTTCGTGGTGTTCCGCCAGCTCGTCGACCGCATCGCGGCGCTCGGCCACATGTTCGAGCGGGCCGTTCCCGGCACCGACGCCGACGCCGCGGCGGCGAGGGCGGGCGATGCCGTCGTGGCCGGCCTCGGTCAGGTCGCGGAAATCGGCGAGATCGCCCATGCCTTCGGCCGCATGCTCGCCGAGCTGCGCGCCTCCACCGGACGCCTCGAGGACCTCGTGTTCAAGCTGGGGACGCTGAACGAGATGGTCGAGATGGCCGCCCGGATCCCGAGGGTCGAGGACCTCCTGTCGCACGTGCTCGAGCGCACGATGCGCGCGGTGAGCGCCGGAATCGGCTCGATCATGCTGCTCGACCCCGAGCGGCAGGTGCTCCGTGTGGCCGTGGGGCGCGGCCTCGCCACGGACCCACGAGCCCACGTGGAGGTGCGGGTGGGCGAAGGCATCGCCGGGAAAGTGGTCCAGCTCGGCGAACCGGTGCTGGTCGCCGACATCGAGACCGACCCGCGCTTCGGCCAGCAGAGCGATCCGAAGTACGGGGGCGGGTCCTTCATCTGCATGCCGCTGCGGGTCGGCGACCGGATCGTCGGGGTCGTCAACCTCGCCAAGAAGGAGTACGCACCGAGCGGCGTCGGCGGAGCGCCCCCTGCCTTCACCCAGACCGACCTGCAGTTCCTCAACGCGCTCATGACCTACACGGCTTACGCCGTCGACAACGCGCGCCTGTTCCAGGAGGCGCAGGAGGCGACGCGCCGGCTCCAGGAGGTCGTCGAAGACCAGAAGCTCCGGCTCACGCTCGCGCAGCAGCAGATGGTCCAGGCCGCCAAGCTCTCGGCGCTCGGCGAACTCGTCGCCGGGGTGGCGCACGAGCTGAACAACCCGCTGACGGTGATGGTCGGCGTCGCCGACATGCTCCAGGAGCAAGCGACGGAAGCCCTGAAGCCGAGCGTGGACCTGCTGAAGGACGCGGTCGAGGCCGCGCGACACGTGGTGCGCGGCCTGCTCACCTTCGGCCGGCGCATGCCGCTCGAGCGCACGCGGGTGAGTCTCGACGAAATGCTCGACAAGGTGCTCGCGCTCACGGCCGCCGAGCTGCGTCTGACGAACGTCGTGGTCGAGAAGGAGGTCGAGCCGACGCTGCCGCCGGTGTGGGCGGACGGCAACCAACTCCAGCAGGTGCTGACCAACCTCATCGCGAACGCCAAGCAGGCGATGGCCGACCTCGAGGGCGCGCGGCGGCTCCACATCTCGATGCGTCGCGCCGGCGAGGACCGCGTGCGCATCCAGGTGACCGACACGGGACCCGGGATCCCGCCGGCGATCATCGGCAGCGTCTTCGATCCGTTCGTCACGACGAAAGCCGACGGCACCGGCCTCGGGCTCAGCATCTCGTACGGCATCGTCCGGGAGCACGGCGGTCAGCTCAGCGTGGAGAGCCCGCCGGGGTTGGGCGCGAGGTTCACCCTCGAGCTGCCGGTCGAGGCTCCGGCCGACGCCGGCGCCCGCGCCTAGCACTTCGTCGGCCAGCCGTCGAGGCGGTGGCGCCCCACGGCCGTTCCCGAACGCGCCGGCGCGTCTCGTGCTGAAGCCGATCCGCCGGCCCGGCCGGGAATGACGTTCCCCCACGGGCTCCGGGCGCTCAACCACCGGGACTTCCGCCGCTTCTACTGCGCCCAGATCGTCGCGCAGGTCGGCGCGTGGATGCAGCTGGTGAGCCAGTCGTGGCTCGTGCTGCAGCTCACCGACTCGCCCCTCAAACTGGGGTTGATCTCGACGCTGCAGTTCGCGCCGGTGCTGCTCTTCTCGGTCGTGAGCGGCGCCGTCGCCGACCGGCTGCCCAAGCGCCGGGTGCTGGTTGCGACGCAGGCGACGCTCGCGGGCCAGGCGTTCCTGCTCGGCCTGCTCGTGGCGACGGGGCTCGTCGAATACTGGCACGTCGCCGTGCTGGGGCTCGTGCTCGGCTTCGCGAGCGTGAGCGATCAGCCGGCGCGGCAGTCGTACGTGGTGGAGATGGTCGGCCGGGACGACGTGGCCAACGCGGTCGCGCTCAACTCGGCCTCGTTCAACGCCGCCCGCATCATCGGTCCGGCGGTGGCCGGCGTCGTGATCGGACGCTGGGGCGTCGTCCCCTCGTTCTTCGCGAACGCGGCCGGGTTCGTCGGCGTGATCCTCACGCTGCTCCGGCTCGGGGCGCCCGGCCTGCCCTCGCGCGAGGCCCGCGCGCCGATGCTCGAGGCGATCCGCGAGGGGTTCGCCTACGCGCTCGGCACGCCGCGGGTGCGGCTCGCGCTCGGGCTCGTCTTCGGCGTGAGCCTTTGCGTGTTCAACTTCACCGTCTACGTGCCGCTCCTCGCCAAGACGGTGCTCGGGCTCGGCGCCGAGGGATTCGGCTTCCTCATGGCGGCGCTCGGCGTCGGCGCGGTCGCGGGCGCCCTCACCGTGGGGATGCTCGGGACGCGGGAGCCGCCGGTGGCCGCGATGTTCGGCGCGGCGGGCATCGCGTTCGCGATGTTGCTCGGACTCGGGCTGGCGCGCCACTTCTGGGTCGCGGCGGCGCTCCTCTTCGTCACCGGGTACTTCGGGTTGCTGCTGATGGCCACCTGCAACACGGCGATGCAGCTCAGCGCGCCCGACGCGCTGCGCGGGCGCGTGATGAGCCTCTACACGTGGCTCTCGGGCGGCGTCTTCCCGATCGGCGCGTTCATCGTCGGCGCGATCGCCGAGGCGTGGGGCGTGTCGGCCGCCTTCCTGTGGAACGGCACGCTCGGCCTCGCCGTCCTCGCCGCGCTCGCTCTCTGGTGGCGCGTCCGCGGGCGCCGCGCCTAGCCCTTCTTCGCGTACCCCTTCTGGGCCAGCGCGTCCGTGATCTCGCCGAGGATCGTGGGGTCGTCGATCGTCGCGGGCGGCGCGTACTCCTGGCCGTCGGCGATCCGCTTCATGGTCCCGCGCAGGATCTTGCCCGAACGCGTCTTCGGCAGCCGCTTGACGACGATCGCCGTCTTGAACGCCGCGACGGGGCCGATCTGCTCGCGCACCTTCTCGACGAGCTCCCGGGCGATGTCCGCCTCGCCGCGCTCGACCCCCGCCTTGGTGACGACGAAGCCCACGGGCACCTCACCCTTGATGTCGTCGGCGACGCCGACGACGGCGCACTCGGCCACGTCCGGGTGCGAGGCGAGCACTTCCTCCATCGCTCCCGTCGAGAGCCGGTGGCCGGCGACGTTGATGATGTCGTCCACGCGGCTCATGATGTAGAGGTAGCTGTCGTCGTCCTTGTAGCCGGCGTCCCCCGTCAGGTAGTGGCCCGGGTGCTTCGTGAGGTAGGACGTCTCGTAGCCCGCATCGTTGTTCCAGAGCGTCGGGAGGCACCCGGGCGGCAGCGGCAGCTTGATCGCGATCGAGCCGATCTGCCCGGCGGGCAGCGGCTCGTTGGCCTCGTCGAGCACGCGCACGTCGTAGCCCGGCACCGCCTTGGTCGGCGAGCCCGCCTTGACGGGCAGCGTGCCGAGCCCCACGCAGTTCGCCGCGATCGGCCAGCCGGTCTCCGTCTGCCACCAGTGATCGATCACGGGCACGCCGAGCTTCGCCTCGGCCCAGTGGAGCGTGTCGGGATCGCAGCGCTCGCCGGCGAGGAAGAGCGTGCGGAATCGCGACAGGTCGTGCTTGGCCATGTGGGTGCCCTGCGGATCCTCCTTCTTGATCGCGCGGAAGGCGGTCGGCGCCGTGAACAGCACGTTGACGCCGTGCTGGGCGATCAGGCGCCAGAAGGCGCCGGGATCGGGCGTGCCCACGGGCTTGCCCTCGTAGAGGATCGACGTGCAACCCTTGAGGAGCGGGGCGTAGACGATGTAGGAGTGGCCGACGACCCAGCCGATGTCGGAGGCGGCCCAGTAGACCTCCCCGGCGCCGACCCCGTAGATCCCGCCCATCGACCACTTGAGCGCGACCGCGTGGCCGCCGTTGTCGCGCACGACGCCCTTCGGCACCCCGGTCGTGCCGGAGGTGTACAGGATGTACAGCGGATCGGTCGCCGCCACCGGCACGCAGTCGGCGGGCCGCGCGCCGGCGAGCGCGTCACCCCACTCGAGGTCGCGGCCGGCGACGAGCGGCGCCCGCTCCTCCCGCCGCTGCAGGACGACGCAGCGCTCGGGCTTGTGCTGCGCGAGCTCGATGGCCCCGTCGAGGAGCGGCTTGTAGGGGATGACGCGGTTGACCTCGATCCCGCACGAGGCCGACAGGATGAGCTTCGGCTTGGCGTCGTCGATGCGCTTGGCCAGCTCGTTCGAGGCGAAGCCGCCGAACACGACGGAGTGCACCGCGCCGATGCGGGCGCACGCGAGCATCGCGATGACCGCCTCGGGGACCATCGGCATGTAGATGATCACGCGGTCGCCCTTGGCGATGCCGAGCTTCTGGAGCATTCCCGCGCAGCGCGCCACCTCGTCGCGCAACTCCGCGAAGGTGAAGGCCTTCACGGTGCCGGTCACGGGGCTGTCGTACACGAGCGCCTTCTGCTTGGCGCGGCCCCGATCGACGTGCAGGTCGAGCGCGTTGTAGCAGGTGTTCAGGGTGCCGCCGGTGAACCAGCGGTAGAAGGGCGGGCGCGAGTCGTCGAAGACCCGGTCCCAGCGCTTCTCCCAGTGGATCTCCTCGGCGGCGGCGGCCCAGAAACCCGCTGGATCCCGCATGGCCCGCGTGTACGTCTCATCGTAGACGCTCTTCATCTCCGGGGGTCCTCCTGTGGGGCACGATTCTATGCGCTGGCCGGCTTCCTCCACAATGCATAGGGACCTGGGTTATTTGCCCAGCGCGCTTGACTGGGAGCACTACCGGCAATACACTAGCAATCCGATCGACAATAGCATGTATCTAGAAAGGAGATCCCGATGGCACTCAGACTCGGTGACACCGCGCCAGACTTCGAGGCCCAGACGACGGAGGGCCCGATCGGCTTCCACAGGTGGATCGGCAACAGCTGGGCGATCCTGTTCTCGCACCCGAAGGACTTCACGCCCGTTTGCACGACCGAGCTCGGCTACGTCGCCCGCATCAAGCCCGAGTTCGACAGACGGAACGTGAAGGTGATCGGTCTCTCGGTCGACCCGGTCGACTCCCACACGAAGTGGTCTCGGGACATCGAGGAGACGCAGGGCCAGGCGCCCAACTACCCGATCATCGCCGACCCCGAGAAGAAGGTCGCGAACCTCTACGGCATGATGCACCCGGCGCACGACGAGGTGTACACCGTCCGGACGGTTTTCGTGATCGACCCGCAGAAGAAGATCCGCCTCATGATCACGTACCCGCAGACCACGGGACGGAACTTCGACGAGATCCTGCGCGTCGTCGACTCCCTCCAGCTCACGGACGGCCACAGGGTGGCCACGCCCGTCAACTGGAAGCAGGGCGAGGACGTCATCATCGTGCCCGCCGTCTCCGACGAGGAGGCGAAAGCGAAGTTCCCGAAGGGATGGAAGGCGCTCAAGCCCTACCTGCGCCTGACGCCGCAGCCCGGGAAGTGAGGGGCTGGCGCCGGCGCACTCGCCGAGGTCCGGTCCTGGGGTAAGATTGCCCAAATCCGTTCGGAGGGGCCGGACATGAGCGAGTTCCGCCACGTCTTCCGTACCGAGCTCACCCCCGTGAGCTTCCTCGAGCGCAGCGCGTACGTGTTCCCCGACAAGACCGCCGTGATCCACGGCGCGCGGCGCTATACCTATCGCGAGCTCCAGGAGCGGGTGAACCGGCTGGCGAACGGGTTGCGCGCCGCCGGGCTCGCCAGGCAGGACCGCGTGGCGTTCATCTGCCCGAACATCCCCGCGATGCTCGAGGCGCACTACGGGGTGCCCGGCGCCGGCGGCGTCCTGGTCGCGATCAACATCCGGCTCGGCTCGGACGAGGTCGACTACATCCTGCGGCACTCCGGGGCCCGGTTCCTGTTCGTGGACGCGGAGTTCGAGCCGGCGGTGAAGCCGCTCGACCTGTCGGGCCTCCGCGTGATCCGGGTCGACGACACGGGCGCGCCGGGCGACCCGTACGAGGACTTCCTGGCCCAGGCCTCGCCCGCGCCCGTCCCGAGTCAGCTCCAGACCGAGGAGGAGATGCTGTCGATCAACTACACGTCGGGCACGACGGGCCGGCCCAAGGGCGTGATGTACGGGCACCGGGGCGCCTGGATCAACGCGGTCGCCGAGATCATCGAGACCGGCATGAGCTTCGACACGAAGTACCTCTGGACCCTGCCGATGTTCCACTGCAACGGCTGGTGCTTCACCTGGGGCGTCACGGCGGTCGCGGGCACCCACATCTGCCTGCGGAAGGTCGATCCGGCGCGTGTCTGGGAGCTGATCGACACCGAGGGGGTCACGCACTACAACGGCGCGCCGACAGTGCACATCGGCGTCGTCAACGATCCGAAGGCGCACGAGCTGGCGCGGCCGGTGACGGTCACGGTGGCGGGCGCGCCGCCGTCCCCGACGCTCCTGACGAGGATGAAGGAGCTCGGTTTCCGCCCCGTCCACGTCTATGGCCTCACGGAGACGTACGGCCCGCACACGGTGTGCGCCTGGCACGAGGAGTGGAACACGCTGCCGCCCGACGAGCAGGCGCGTCTCGCCGCCCGCCAGGGCCAGGGCTACGCGCTCTTCGACCTGGTCCGCGTGGTGGACACGGACATGCACGACGTGCCGCGCGACGGCCAGACGCTCGGCGAGGTCATCATGCGCGGCAACAACGCCGCGATGGGCTACTTCAAGCAGCCCGACGCGACCGCCGAGGCGTTCCGCGGCGGCTGGTTCCACTCGGGCGACATCGCGGTGTGGCATCCGGACGGCTTCATCGAGCTGCGCGACCGCAAGAAGGACATCATCATCTCGGGCGGCGAGAACATCTCGACGATCGAGGTCGAGCAGGCCGTCGTCAAGCATCCGGCCGTCCTCGAGTGCGCCGTCGTCGCGATGCCCGACGAGAAGTGGGGCGAGCGCCCGAAGGCGTACGTCACCCTCAAGCCCGGCCAGCACGCGACGGAGCAGGAGATCCTCGAGGTCTGCCGCCAGCACATCGCCCACTTCAAGTGTCCGGCGGCGATCGAGTTCGGCGAGCTGCCGAAGACCTCGACGGGCAAAGTGCAGAAGTTCGTGCTGCGCGAGCGGGAGTGGAAGGGCAGGGAGAAGCGGATCAACTAGATGCCGCTTCTCTCGGTGCTCGACCAGTCGCCGATTCGCAGCGGTGGCACCGCGGCCGACGCGATCCAGGAGACGCTCGAGCTGGCCCGGGCCTGCGAGCGGCTCGGGTACCACCGGTACTGGGTCGCCGAGCACCACGCGACCCCGGGGCTCGCCGGCTCGAGCCCGGAGGTGCTGATCGGGCAGATCGCCGCCCGTACCACGCGTCTCCGCGTCGGTGCGGGCGGCGTGATGCTCCAGCACTACAGCCCGCTCAAGGTCGCCGAGAACTTCCGCCTCCTCGAGACGCTCTTCCCCGGGCGCATCGACCTCGGGATCGGGCGCGCGCCCGGGAGTGACCCGCTCACCGCGGAGGCGCTCGCGGACCGCGGCGAGGGACCCGTGCAGGCCTCCCCCGCCGCCTTCCCGCGGCAGGTCGCCGACCTGCTGGGCTTCCTCTCCGGCAGCCTGCCGCCGGACCACCGGTACGCCCGGGTCCCGGCCATGCCGTCCGGCCCCGGCGAGCCGGAGGTGTGGCTCCTCGGCTCGAGCGACCAGACCGCGGCGCTGGCCGCGGTCTTCGGCCGTGCGTTCTCGTTCGCGCACTTCATCAACGACGAGGGCGGCGCCGAGGCCACGCGCGCGTACCTGCGCGACTTCCGCCCGTCCGCCCGACTCGCGGCGCCGCGCGCGAGCGCCGCCGTGTTCGTCGTCTGCGCGGACACGGAGGCCGAGGCGCAGCGGCTCGCCAAGAGCCGGGATCTCTTCGTGGTGCGCCTCTACACGGGGCGCGCCGGGCGCTACCCGTCCGTCGAGGAGGCCGAGGCTCACCCGTACACCCCGCGAGAGGACGCCATCGTCCGGCACGCGCGGCGCCGCACGCTGGCCGGCGCGCCCGAGCAGGTGCGGGACGGCCTCGCGCGTCTCGCCGCCGCCTACGGCGTGGACGAGCTCGTGATCGTCACGATCACGCACGACCCGAAGGCGCGCCTGCGCTCCTACGAGCTGCTCGCCCAGGTCTTCGGCATCGGGTGAGGGCGCGCTATCCCCGCGCCTGCTCCCGGGCGGTGATCTCCTCGTGGGCGATGCGGAGCCCCTTGAGCGCGCACGGGATGCCCCCGTAGAACGCCATCTGCATCAGGATCTCCTTGAGCTCCTCGGGCGTCACGCCCACGTGGAGCGCGCCCTGGATGTGGCGACGGAGGTAGTCGTCCTTGCCGAGCACGGTGAGCGCCGCGACCGTCAGCATGCTGCGCGTCTTGAGGTCGAGGCCCGGCCGCGTGTAGACGTGGCCGAACACCCACTCGTCGGTGTAACGCAGCAGCTCCTCGGCGAGGTGGCCCGCCGGCACCGGGTGCTCCTTGCCCTCGCCGAACAGCCGGCGCTTGATTCCGAGCCCCACCTGGTAGCGATCGTCGGACATGTGCGCTCCCCCCGTCCCTCGTGTACGTTCACTGCGGAGACTTCCCGACCGAGGAGGACATGATAATGGTCAAGCGCGGCTTCCAGGTGCTGAACTCGGGTCCGCTCGCGACGCGGGAGCACGTGCTCGCGGCGGCGCAGAAGGCGGAGACGCTCGGCTACGATGCCCTCGTGGTCACCGACCACGTCGTGATTCCGCGACGGATCGAGTCGCGCTATCCGTACAACGCGACGGGCCGCATCGCGGTGCCGCCGGACGCCGACTATCTCGAGCCGCTCTCGATGCTCTGCTTCCTCGCCGGGGCGACGAGCCGCATCCGGTTCGGCCCGAGCGTGCTCGTGCTCCCGTACCGGAACCCGGTGCTCACGGCGAAGATGCTCGCGACGATCGACGTGCTCTCGGGAGGCCGGCTCCTCGTCGGCGTGGGCGTGGGCTGGATGGCCGAGGAGTTCGAGGTGCTCCAGGCGCCGCCGTTCGCCGCCCGCGGCGCGGTGAGCGACGAGTGGCTCGAGATCTTCGTGAAGCTCTGGACCGAGGACAACCCGGTCCACGAGGGCCGCTTCTATCGGATGCGCGACATCGGCTGCTTCCCCAAGCCCGCGCAGAAACCCCACCCGCCGATCTTCGTCGGCGGCAACAGCCGGCCCGCGATCCGTCGCGCGGCCAAGTACGGCCAGAGCTGGCACGCCTTCCGGATCCCCGCGGCGCAGCTCGACGGGCACCGGCGCTACCTGGAGGAGCAGGTGCGCGCCCAGGGCCGGCCGGCCAGCGCGTGCGGTCTCAGCGTTCGCTACGGCGTGCGCGTGGTCGGGCCCGGCGGTGACGCGACGCGCCGGCCGCCCGAGGAGCCCGGCCGCGTCTTCGTCGGCACTGCGGCCCAGGTGGCCGAGCAGCTCGAGCCGGTCCTCGCGCTGGGGCCGACGCACGCGATCTTCGACTGCCGGAGCGGCACGCAGGCCGAAGTGCTCGAGACGATGGAACGGCTCGCGGACGAGGTGTGGCCTAGGCTCCGCTGAGCGTGAGTGTCGTGACCGCGCCCGTGGCGAGGTCGGCGACGCGGACGGCGTGGTTTGTGGCCATGTTCAGCAGAACGTCCAGAAGTCGAGCAGGACGAGCTTGCCGCGGAGATCGGCGAGCGAGAGCGGCCGCGCGGCGTTGAGCCACTCCGCGTCGGGCGGGAAGTCCGGAGCGTTGACCGTGCCGGCGAACCGCTCGGGCACGGCGCGCCTACGTGGGCGCGTGGGTGAAGGGGAGAACGGTGGCGCGGACGCGCTCGACCTCGATGACGAGCACGACGCGGTCGGCCGCGTTCTGCCGCCAGGGGAAGGGCTGGCCCGTGTACTTGCGCGAGATCCGGTCCATGATCGCGAAGTCGGCGTCCGGGCGTCGCTCGACGACGCGGCCGCGGAGCTGGACCTCGCGGTAGGGGTTGTCGTAGGCGACGATCGAGAGGCCGACGCGCGGGTCGCGCCGCGTGTTCTTCGCCTTCAGCGAGCCCTCGCCGGTGCTGACGAGGATACGATCGCCCTCGAGGTCCACCCACACCGGCGCGACCTGGGGCGCGCCGTCGGGCAAGAGCGTGGCGAGGTGCGCGAAGTTGGCTCCGCGGACCAGCGCGCGCACGTCGTCGGGGAGCGCGGCGCCCACGCTAGCAGTTCAGGTACTTCGGGCTGACGAGCGGCTTCTCGGTGCCGTCGTCGGCCCAGGTCTTTCGGCGGAGCCCGGCGAGATCGCGGCCGTAGACGTGGATCTCGGCGGTGTCGCGTCCCGTCGCGTTGTGCATGGCATGGACCTCGTCGCCGCGCACGAGGCGCGAGACGTCGCCGGGCTTGTGGCGCATCACCCGCAGGACGTCGAGGGTCGCGCGGCCGCCGCCACGCTCGGTCACCCGGTAGCGCGTCTCCTCGATCTCGTTGTCGATGACGCCGATGACGCCCCACGTTTCGTGGTTGTGGGCGGGGGCGCGGTCGCCGGGCCGCCAGATCACCGACGTCACGCTGAACCTCGGCGCGCGGTGGAGCATGTAGCGGCCGCGCTGGCCGGCGGGGGCGCGGCGGTACTCGGCCGGGATCGAGCCGGGGTTCTTGACGAGCCGGCCGAGCAGCGGTGCGGCGCGCTCGGTGATGACGTCGGCGGAGGTCTCCTCCCGCGTGATCCGGTCGAGGTCGGCGATGAAGTCGTCGAGCGTATAGATTCCCGTCGTCATCGGATCCTCCTCAGATTTCCACCGGCGTGTCGGCGCGCCCGCCCCACTCGGTCCAGGAGCCGTCGTACACGGCGACCTTCGGGGCGCCGACGAGCTGGAGCGCGAGGGCGAGCACGGAGGCGGTCACGCCCGACCCGCACGTCGTCGTCACGGGCCGCGCGGGATCGATCCTTGCTTTCGCGAACGCGGTGCGCAGCTCGTCGCCGGGCAGGAGCGTGCCGTCGGAGCGGTAGAGCTGGTCGTAGGGCAGATTCATGCTGCCGGGGATGTGGCCGGGCCGGAGCCCGGGGCGCGGCTCGGGCTCGGTGCCGACGAAACGACCGTGCGAGCGCGCGTCGAGCACCTGCTCGCGCCGGGTCGTCAGGGTCTTCCGCATCTGCGCGAGGGTGCGCACCAGACTCGGGCGCAGGCGCGCCGTGAAGGTGCGGGGGCGCGGCGTGGGCGCGCCCGCCACGAGCGGGCGTCCCTCGGCGCGCCACTTCGGCAGGCCGCCGTCCAGCACCGCGACCGCG
>MGCE01000015.1 GCA_001790315.1 Candidatus Rokubacteria bacterium RIFCSPLOWO2_02_FULL_72_37
CGGCGCCAGGTTGGCGAGGACGGCGAGGTCGGTCGAGTGCATCAGGATGACCGGCGTGCCGTCGTAGCCGGCCTCCTTCAGCAGGCCCCGCGCCTTCTCGAAGTTCGACTCGAGCAGGCCGTCCATTCCCTTGGTCGTCGCCAGCGGCGAGCCGCACGGGAAGAACGACTTGCAGGTCTTGTAGAAGGCCGGGTCGCCGATGACCGCCTTGAGGAAGTCCTCCTGGTTGAACGCGTAGAAGACGGCCTGGCGCACCTTCACGTTGTCGAAGGGCTTGTGGATCGAGTTGAAGCGGAACGTGTACTGGTTGCCGAGCGGGTTCAGGCTCACCAGCCGCACGTTGGCGTCCTGCTTGAGCACCGGGTAGAGGTCGTGCGGCGGCGACTCGAGGTAGTCGACCTCGCCGGCCAGCAGCGCGTTGATCGCGGTCTGGTGGTCGGGGATCCACTTCCACTCCACGCGGTCGACCTTCACGACCTTCCCGCCGGCGAGGCCCGAGGCCGGCTCCGGGCGGGGCTTGTACTTGCCGAACTTCACGTAGACGGCCTTGTCGCCCGGCTTCCACTCTTCTTTCTTGAAGACGAACGGGCCGGAACCGGTGAAGTCCGAGATCTGGGTGTTCGGATCCGTCTCCGCGACCCGCTTGGGCATCATGAACGGCACGTTCGAGCTCGGCTTGCCGAGCGCGCCGAGCACGAGGCCCGTCGGCTCCTTGAGCACGATGCGGAACGTCTTCGGGTTGACGACCTGCAGCTCCTTGACGAAGCCCATCATCTTCTGCGCCATCGAGTCCTTCGCCGCCCACCGCTTGATCGAGGCGACGCAGTCCTCCGCCGTGACGGGTTTGCCGTCGTGCCAGAGGAGCCCGTCGCGAAGCGTCATCGTGTAGGTGAGCCGGTCGGCGCTCACGTCGTACTTGTCGACCATCTGCGGCCGCACCTCGCCCTTCGCGTCCATCGCGAAGAGCGTGTCGTAGACCATGTACCCGTGGTTGCGCACGATGTACGCGGTGGTCCAGATCGGGTCCACGATCTTCAGGTCGGAGTGCATGACGACCTTCAGGGTGGTCTCCGCCAGCGCTGGCGGCGCCGGCGCGGCGACGATGCCGAACGCGGTTATGAGCGCGAGCGCGATTGCCAGTCGTCGTACAGAACTCATAGACGCCTCCTGTGAGGGTGCTCAGCGCCCGCGCACATCCGAGCGCGGCGACGGTGCGACGACATAATCACAGGCGGCTCCGCATGTCAACGCGCGGCGGGTGGTAAGATCGCGGGCCATGGACAGCCAGCTCTGGCGCTGGGACGCCGGCGCCCTCGCCGCCGCCATCCGCGCGCGCCGGGTCTCGAGCCGGGAGGCGACCGCGTCGGTCCTCGCGCGCCTCGAGGCCGTCAACCCCGCGCTCAACGCGGTGACGGTCGTGCTGGCCGATCAGGCGCTGGCGGCCGCGGATCGGGCCGACGAGGCCGTCCGGCGCGGCGAGGCGCTCGGTGCGCTGCACGGCGTGCCGGTGACGATCAAGGAGAACGTGGACCAGGCGGAGACCGCGACCACGAACGGTATCGTGGCCTTCAAGGACCTGATCGCCACCAGCGACAGCCCGCAGGTCGCCAGCTGGCGGCGCTCCGGCGCCGTCATCGTCGGGCGCACCAACACGCCGGGCTTCAGCGTGCGCTGGCACACCGATAACGCGCTGCGCGGGCGCACGTTCAATCCGTGGGCGCGCGACCGGACGCCCGGCGGCTCGAGCGGCGGCGCCGGCGCCGCGCTGGCGGCCGGCATCGCGCCCCTCGCCCACGGCAACGACCTCGGCGGCTCGATCCGCTACCCGGCGTACTGCTGCGGCGTCGCGGGCATCCGGCCGACGCTCGGGCGCGTGCCCGCGTACAACGCGACGGCGCCGGAGGAGCGACCGCCAGCCGTGCAGCTCATGTCCGTGCAGGGTCCGATGGCCCGGCGCGTCGCCGACGTGCGGGTGGGCCTCGCCGCGATGGCCACCCCCGATCCGCGCGACCCGTGGTGGGTCCCCGCCCCGCTCGAGGGGCCGCCCGTCGCGCGCCCGATCAGGGTCGCCCTCACGGTGGATCCCGCCGCGCAGGGCGTCCACCCCGACGTCGCCGACGCGGTCGGGCGCGCGGGCCGGGCGCTCGCCGACGCCGGCTACGCCGTGGAGGAGGTCGAGCCGCCCGACGTAGCCGGCGTCGCGCGCTGCTGGGCGGCGCTCGTCGTCAACGAGATGCGCCACGTGATGCGGCCGTACATCCAGAAGTACGGCGACGAGGACCTCAAGCGCGCCGTGGACCTGACGCTCGCGGCCGTCCCCGACGTAGGACTGGACGGATACCTCAAAGCGCTCGCCGGGCGCGCGAAGCACCTGCGCGAGTGGACGCTCTTCCTCGAGCGCTATCCGCTCGTGGTCGGGCCCGTCTCGACCGAGCCGCCCTTCACGGTCGGCTTCGATGTCGCGAGCGCCGAGGAGACCGCGCGGGTGCTGCGCGCCCAGCGCCTCCTGGTGGCGGTCAACGGGCTCGGCCTGCCCGCCGCGGCCGTACCGACCGGCCTCGCGGCGGGCGTACCCCTCGGCGTGCAGGTGATCGGCGCACGCTATCGCGAGGACCTCTGCCTCGACGCCGCCGAGGTGATCGAGGCACGCCAGCCACTCCCGACGCCGATCGATCCGGTCGGCTGAGCCCTGTCCGAGGAGGACGCCCGGTGGCCACAAAATCCGCGGTCCGCACCGATCGTGCGCCCGCGCCCGTCGAGGGCGCGCCGTATTCCCAGGCCATCCGCTGCGGCGACCTCGTCTTCGTCTCGGGCCAGCTCCCGCTCGCGCCCGGCGCGGGCGAGGTCGTCGGCGCGACGATCGAGACGCAGACCGAGCAGGTCATGGCGAACCTCCGCGCGATCCTGGAGGCCGCCGGCAGCGGTCTCGATCGGCTCGTGCGGACCACGGTGTTCCTGGCGAGCCACGAGCACTTCGCGGGGATGAACGAGGTCTACCGCCGCCACGTGGGCGCCGTCCCGCCGGCCCGCTCGACCGTCGCCGTCAAGGACTTCCCGCGGGGCATCCTCCTCGAGATCGACGCGATCGCGCATCTGTGACAGGATGGAGGGCGTGACCGAGCTCGCGCGCTATCTCGCCCCCGGGCCGTTCGTCGACAGTGACGATCCGGACGTCCGGGCGTTCGCCGAGAAGACGGCGCGCGACGCGGACGGCGCCCTGGCGCAGGCCCTCACGCTCTACTACGCCGTCCGCGACGAGATCCTCTACGATCCCTACTACGTCGGCGCCGACCGCGCCTACTTCCGCGCGAGCGACTGCCTGCGCGTCGGGCGCGGCTTCTGCATCCCGAAGGCCGCCCTGCTCGCCGCCGCGGCGCGCGCCCTCGGCATCCCGGCGCGCGTCGGCTACGCCGACGTGCGCAACCACCTCACCACCCGGCGGCTCGCCGAGCTGGTCGGCGGTGACCTCTACGTCTGGCACGGCTACACCGAGCTCCGCCTCGAGGGCCGCTGGGTGAAGGCCACGCCGGCCTTCAACCTGAGCCTCTGCGAGCGGTTCGGCGTGCGCCCGCTCGAGTTCGACGGGCGCCGGGACTCGCTCTTCCACGAGTTCGACCGCGCGGGCCGGCGCCACATGGAGTACGTCCGCGACCGCGGCCACTACGCGGACGTCCCGTACGAGGCCATCGTCGCCGACTTCGACCGCGCGCACCCCCGCTGGCTCTCCCTGCGCGCGGGCGGCGGCCGCGCGGACTTCGCGCGCGAAGCCTCCACCGAATCCTCCGGCTAGCACCCGCGCGGCCGATCTTTCGTTCCCGCGGCAGGTGTGCTATGCCTCGTGCGGTTGACCGAGGGGCACGCGACTAACGCGCCGCACCAGAGGGAGCGACCCGACCATGTCCATCGCACGCCCGACGTTCCTGGCAGTGCTCGTCGCCGCCGTCCTGCTCGCGCTCGGCTCGTCCGTCTCCGCCTTCGAGGGCGAGGGGCCGCTCTACGAGGCCGCGAAGAAGGAGGGGGCGCTGACCTGGTACACCGCCCACTACAACTCGGACACCGCGGCGGCGGTGTGCGCCGGTTTCGAGAAGAAGTACGCCGGCATCAAGTGCAACTACATCCGCACGACGGCCCAGGTCGCCTACCAGCGGCTCGCCCAGGACCAGAAGGCCGGCATCGCGGCTGCGTCGGTCATCAGCTCGACGGACATCGGCCACTACGGCCGGATGAAGAAGGACGGCTGGCTCGTGGCGTACCGGCCGAAGAGCCTGAGCGACCTCATCGACGCCTTCAAGCCGTTCAACGACCCCGAGGACATGTACGTGATCACGGCCGCGGGCCTCGTGCTGCTCACCTACAACACGAGCCTCGTGTCGGCGGCGGACGCGCCGAAGAAGTGGACGGACCTGCTCGACCCGAAGTGGAAGGGCAAGGTCTCGATCGGGCACCCGGGCTTCAGCGGTTACGTCGGCACGTGGGTGGTCCAGATGCGCAAGCTCTACGGCTGGGACTACTTCAAGAAGCTGGAGCTGAACAAGCCGCGGATCGGGCGCTCGATCAACGACACGGTGACGATGCTCAACGCCAAGGAGAGCTGGGTCGCCGCCGGGCCGTCCGCGACCACGCTGCAGAGCCGCGACAAGGGCAACCCGGTGGCCGTGGTCTATCCGGAGGACGGGGCGCTGCTGATGATCTCGCCGTCGGGCATCCTCAAGAACGCGCCCGCGCCGAACGCGGCGAGGCTGTTCATGGAGTACCTGCTGAGCAAGGAATGCAACGAGATCATGGTCAAGCTCCGGAACGACTCGGTCAACAAGCACGTCCAGCCGCTGCCCGGCGCCAAGTCGCTGGCGGACGTGAAGACGATCCGGCCCACCTACGAGGAGATCCTCAAGGGCATCCCCGAGGTGAAGGAGCAGTTCCGGGACACGTTCGGCATCTGAGATGAGCACGGCGGCCGAGGCCCGGAGCTACCGGCTCCGCTGGCGGCACCTGGACAAGTCGCTCTTCGTCTGGGTCCTCCTGATCGGCGTGCTGCTCGTGCTCGTGATCAACCCGCTCGCGCGCCTGCTCTGGGCGAGCTTCCAGGACGGCGAGACGGGCGCGCTCACGCTCGGCAACTACGCGGTGGCCTACGGCCGCTGGCGCTACCTGGAGGCGCTGGGCAACTCCCTCGTCCTGGGGGTGGCCGTCGCGGCGCTGTGCACGGTCTTCGGCGTCCCCATGGCGTGGGCGGTCTCGCGCACGGACATGCCGGGCAAGGGCCTGGTGTGGGCGGCCATCCTCGGGACCTTCATCATGCCCTCGTACCTCGGGGCCGTCGCCTGGATCCTGCTGGCGGGGCCGAACGCCGGCTGGCTGAACCGTGCCTGGATGGCCCTCACCGGAACCGCCGCGGGGCCGCTCGACGTCTACACGATGTCGGGGCTGGTCCTGATCGTCGCCTGTTATTCGTTCCCGTACATGTTCGTGTTCACGCGCTCGGCGCTCGACTTGATCTCGTCCGAGATGGAGGAGGCCGCCGCCACGCTCGGCGCGGGCGTCGTGCGCACGACGCTGCGGGTCACGCTGCCCCTCACCCTTCCGGCGATCCTGGGCGCGTTCATCGTGGAGTTCCTCGAGGCGATCGCGCTCTTCGGCGCGCCCGCCCTGATCGCCCTGCCCGGGCGGTTCCAGGTGATGACCACGATGCTGTGGCAGTTCTTCGAGTTCCCGCCCAAGGTGGAAGTGGCCGCCGCCTACGCGATGCCGCTCCTGGTCATCACGGTGGTCCTCTTCTGGCTGCAGCGGCGCATCATCGCGCGCAAGGGCTTCGTGGCGCTCACGGGCAAGGGGGGCGAGCGCCGGCCGCTGCGGCTCGGCGCCTGGCGCTGGCCGATGCTCGGCTACTGCCTCTTCGTGACCTCGCTCTCGTTCTTCCTGCCGATGCTCGTCGTGCTGCACGCGGCCTTCGCGAAGGCCTGGGGGCGCGGCGTCGCGCTCGACAACGTCACCCTGCACAATCTGAAGTTCGTCCTGTTCGACCAGAGCACGACCCAGGCGGCCACGATCCACACGTTCGTCTACGGCGGAACCTCGGCCGCGTTCGCCCTCGGGCTCGCGCTCGCGATCGCCTACATCGTCCACCGCCGGCTCGTGCCGTTCGGCGGCACGCTCTCGTACATCGCCATGGCGCCGTTCGTCATTCCGGGCATCGTCCTGGCGATCGGCTTCTACGCGGCGTACACGACCCGGCCCCTCGTGCTCTACGGCACGGCCTGGATCCTCATCCTGGCCTTCACGACCCGCTTCCTGCCCATCGCCTACGCGAACAGCGATGCCGCCATCCGGAGCGTGAACCCGGAGCTCGAGGACGCGGTGCGGATCCTCGGCGGCAGCCGCCGGCTCGCCATGCGCCGGGTCCTGGCGCCCCTGCTCAAGCGCGGGCTGGCCGGCGCCTTCATCCTGGTGTTCATCCCGGCCACCCGGGAGCTCAGCTCGGCCATCTTCCTCTACACGACCGGCACCCAGGTGCTCTCGGTGCTCCTGTTCGACAAGAGCGACGAGGGGAACTTCGAGATCCTGTCCTCGATCGGCCTCATCCTCGTGGTGATCACGGTCGTGCTGGTGATGCTCGGCTTCCGGCTCGTGGGCCGGGACTTCATGCTCAAGCGGACGACGGCGTGACCCGGCTGACCCTCCGCGATCTCACCTGCCGCTTCGGGACGTTCACCGCCGTCGACGGCGTGAACCTCGCGCTCGAGCAGGGCGAGTTCGTCTCACTGCTCGGGCCGTCCGGCTGCGGCAAGACCACCACGCTCCGCATGATCGCCGGCTTGCTCGATCCGACCGAGGGCACCATCGAGATGGACGGCCAGCTGATCTCCTCGCCGGCGTCCGCGCTGCCGCCCGAGAAGCGCAACATGTCGATGATCTTCCAGAGCTACGCCATCTGGCCCAATATGACGGTGGCCCAGAACGTGGGCTTCGGCCTCGAGGTGCGCCGCCTCCCCCGCCGCGAGATCGACGCCAAGGTGCGCCAGATCCTCGACGTCGTGCGGATGGCGCACCTGCGCGACCGCTACCCGGCCGAGCTCTCGGGCGGCCAGCAGCAGCGGGTCGCGCTCGCGCGCGCGATCGTGGTGCAGCCCGCCGTGCTGCTGCTGGACGAGCCGCTCTCGAACCTGGACGCGAACCTCCGCGAGGAGATGCGCTACGAGATCCGGCGTCTGCACGACGAGTTTCACATCACGACGGTCTACGTCACCCACGACCAGGCGGAGGCCATGGTGACCTCGGATCGCATCGCCGTCATGAACCAGGGCCGCATCGAGCAGGTGGACGAGCCGCGGGCGCTCTACGCGCGGCCCCGGACACGCTTCGTCGCCGGCTTCATCGGGCGCACCAACTTCCTGGACGGTGAGGTACGCGGCGAGGAGGTCGTCTTCGACCACTTCTCGATCAAGCTCAGCCGGTTCGCCGACCCCGCAACCCTCTGCGGGCGGGTTTCCTTCTCCCTGCGCCCGCAGAGCATCCACCTGCACCGGCAGCCCGCGGCCGCGTCGGGCGACACCTGCGTCATCGCCGGCCACGTCGTCCAGCGCGCCTACCTCGGCGAGCACTGGGACTACGCGGTGCGACCGCGGGAGAGCGCGCTCCAGCTCCGCGTGACGGCGCGGCCGCACGAGGTGTTCGCCGTGGACGAGCCGGTGTGGCTCGAGCTCGACCCGCGGCAGATGGCGCACATCGTATGAGCGAGAGCGAGCCCCTTCGGCGGGCGCGCGCGCTCGCGGCGCAGATCGCGGCCTGCGCCGACCGGATCGAGGCGGAGCGGCGGCTCCCCGAGCCGCTGCTCGGGGCGCTGATCGACGCGGGCCTCGGTACGGCTCTCGTAGCCCGTGTCAGGCGACAATGACGTGTTCGCGCGTGATGATGAACGGGGGGGCCGGCGCGATGAAGTTCGCCTCGTCGGCCCGCACGCGAGCGTACTCGGGGCTCGCGGCGGAGGCGCGCATCGCCTGCGTGTCGTCGAACCACGTGAGCGCCGCGCCGTCCCAGCGCGGTGCGCGCCCGCCCTCGTAGGCGGCGCGCCGCGTGTGGCTCTGCACGTAGCGGCGGATCACCGTGATCCGCGCGGCCAGGGGGCCGTGGACCTCGCGCCAGTACCGCTGGAACTCGTCGATGGCCATGCCCGGCCGCCGCGTCAGGAACTCGACGTTCTTCACGCCCCCGACGGGCGCGGGGCCGTCCGTGATGACGTGGTCCTCGGTGACGAGGAGGCCCATGCTCGAGCGCTCGATGAACTTGGCCTCGTCGGCCTGCACCGCCGCGTAGGCGGGCGTCCCGGCCAGCGCGCGCATCGCCTGCGTGTCGTCGAACCAGACCTCGGCGATCCCGTCGTAGACGGGCTCGCCCTTGCGGTAGGCGCCGGGCAGCGCGTGCGATTGCACGTAGCGCCGGAGGCCCGGCAGGCGCACCACGACCTCCGGGTGGCTCGCGCGCCAGTACGTCTGGAACTCCTCGACCGACATCCCGGACCGCCGCTTGAAGAACGAGAGCGCCTTGACCATGGTGGGCTCCTTGGCGCCAGTATATGATCGGGCGCATGAAAATCCACCGGCTCTATCCCGACGCGAGCGGCGAGTCGCACTTCGAGGACATCGAGGTCCCGTACACGGAGGCGACGCGCGGCGGACGGTTGTCGGCGCGCCTGCCGGCGTCCGGCATCATCTTCCGCGAGGTGCCGCCCGACTACGACCTCGACTGGCATCCCGCGCCGCGCCGGCAGTACATCGTCAACCTCGATGCGGGCGTCGAGCTGACCGCGAGCGACGGCGAGACCCGGCGCATCGGCGCCGGCGAGGTGATCCTCGTCGAGGACACGTGGGGCAAGGGGCACCGCTCCCGGGCGCTCGACGGCAGGCCGCGCCACTGCATCTTCATCCCGCTCGAGTGAGCCCGGAGGTCCGCCGATGAAGCTGGGTTGCCATCTGCCGACGCAGGGGCCGCTCGCGACGCGCGAGGCGCTGCTCACCTTCTGCCGCGAGGCCGAGGCGCGCGACATCGCCTCCCTCTGGGTGAGCGACCACGTGATCTTCCCGCGAACCGCCACGGGCCGCTACCCCGGCAGGCGTTTCCCGCACGCTCCGGACACGCCCTACCTCGAGCCGGTCGCCGTGCTCGCCGCTGCCGCGGCGCTGACCCGCCGCGCGCGGATCGGCGCCTCGGTCTTCATCCTCGGGCACCGCCATCCGGTCGTGATGGCGAAGATGCTGACCACGATCGACGCGCTCTCCGAGGGGCGGCTCATCTGCGGTGTGGGCGTCGGCTGGTGGGAAGAGGAGCTCACGGTGCTCGGCGCGCCGTTCCACCGTCGTGGACGCCAGGCGGACGAGATCCTCCGGGTCTTCAAGGAGCTGTGGACGGCGGAGCGGCCGCGCTTCGCGGGCGAGTTCTACCGCTTCGAGGACGTCGGCTTCGCGCCCAAGCCCGTGCAGAAGCCCCACCCGCCGATCTGGGTCGGCGGCGACAGCCCCGGCGCCTTCCGCCGCGTCGTCACGCTCGGCGACGGCTGGCACGCGACGTCGAAGACGCCGGAGGACCTGCGCCAGGCCCTCGAGCGCCTGCGCGCGGCGGCCGACGCGGCGCGCCGGCCGTTCGAGAGCCTCGAGCTGTCGATTCGCGTCACGCTCGAGCAGGGCTTCGTGGGGGACGGGCGCCAGGCCGTCATCGATCAGCTCTGCGCCTACAAGGCGCTCGGGCTCTCCCACACGATGCTCGACTTCCGGCGGGACACGCTCGACGAGATGCTCGAGGGCCTCGACGTGGTCGCGCGCGAGATCCGGCCCGCGGTCGACCGGGCGTGAGGCGGGCGGCTCAGCCGCCCCGCTTGATCGAGCGGATCATACGCTCGAAGCCCTGACGCTCCTTCTCGAGCGTCGCCTGCGGGCCGGTCGCCCGGAAGAACCAGCGCGCGTCGGGGCCCTCGGCGATGGCGCCGAGCAGCATGTGGTTCGGCTGCGGCGCGCCGGCCGGCCCGCTGCCCATCCCGCCGACGTACGTGCCCGTGACCTCCACCAGGGTCACGGGGATGTCCCCCACCTTGATCTCGCGCGTCGTGGCGGCCTCGCCCACGGGCGGGCCGTCGGGGCGCTGGAACTGGCCGACCCAGCGCGCGACGTTCGCCCGGGTGTCGCCGCCCTGGCCCGGACCGAAGTAGAACACCACGCACTCCGCCGGGCCGCCGGCGCCCGCGATGCGGTACTGGGCGCGGCGCATCGCGGAGCTCGGCGGCTCCGAGGTCCAGCCGGACGGCACCGCCCAGGTGAGCCCCCTCGCGCCCATGCCGCTCTCGGCCGGCGGCGGCGCCACGGACGGGGCGGGCATCGGCGCGGTGAGCGGTGGGTGGCTCGGCGGCAGCTGGCCCGTCTGCGGCGCCGCGCCGGCGGGAGGCGCCGGGTTCGTCTGCGCGCGCCCGCGAGTCACGTAGACGCCGGCGGCGACCCCCGCCGCCACGAGCAGAATGCCGAGCCCCACCACGCTCCACCACTTCGTCATTGACGTCCTCCGTTCACGCGCTAATCGTACACCGTTTCGAGGTAGTGGTCGGGGTCCACGACCGCCTCGATCACGGTCGGACGATCCGCGTCGAGCGCGGCGCGCAGCGATCGCGCGAGCTCCTCGGCCGTGCGTACGCCGACGGCGGGGACGCCGAAGTAGTGCGCCGGCGGCCCGGCGGGCTCCCCGCGCCCGAGCGCGGTGCCGTAGGGAACGAGACACCGGCGGCGCTGCTTGACGTGGATCAGCGAGAGCCAGCCGTCGTCCAGGACGACGATCGGCAAGGGCAGGGCGAGGCGCCGCGCCGTCGCGACCTCGCCGCAGGTCATCTGGAAGCAGCCGTCGCCGACGACCGCGACGACGGCCCGCTCGGGCCGCGCGAGCTTCGCGGCGATTGCGGCGGGCAGGCCGAAGCCCATCGACGACCAGCCGTTCGTGATCAGGAAGGTGCGCGGCTCGTGCGCGGTCCACTGCGAGGCGATCTGATGGGTGTGCGCGCCCACGTCGAAGGCGAGCACGCCGTCGCGCGGCAGGATCTCCCGCACCACGTCGATGGCCCGGTGCGGCGCGAAGCCCGCCGCCGACGGCCGGAGCGCGCGCCGCCAGCGCTCACGGTGGTCCCGGACCGCGCCCTCCGGCCAGTCGTGCCGCGCGGGCTCCGCGCGCGCGAGGCGCTCGAGCGAGGCGTCGAGGTCCCCCACGACCTCGTGGGCGACCATCACGCTCGCGTCCGCGTCCACCGGCTCCACGTCCACCGCGAGGAGCGGCGTCCGTCCGATCCACGCCTCGTACTCGACCTCCACCACGTCGTAGCCGAGCCCCACGACCAGGTCGGCGCCGCGCAGGAAGTCACGCTGCACCTGACGCCGGGCCCGCTCGATGCAGCCGAGCGCCAGCGGATGCTCCTCGTCGAGGAGGCCCTTGGCCATCGTGGTCGACGCGAAGGGCAGCCGATGGCGCTCGACGACCTCGCGGAGCAGGCCCGGGGTCCGGAGACGCATCGCGGAGGCGCCGATGACCGCGACCGGACGCCGCGCGCCCTGCAGGAGCTCGGCCGCGCGCGCGAGCGCGGCGTCCGGCGCGGGACGCAGCCGGCGCGCCCGGGGGACGGGCGGCGGGTCCTCGGTCGCGGGCGCCGTCGCGACGTCCTCGGGCAGGTCGACGTGGACCGGGCCCGGCGGCTCGCCGAGGGCGATCTCGAGGGCCTCGGCGAGGACCGGCGCGACTCGCCCGCGCCGGAGCGCGAGGCTCGCCTTCGTCAGCGGCCCGAAGAGCGCGCGGTGGTCGATCGCCATCTGCAGGCGCCGGCCGAGCTGCGCGGTCGGCAGGTTGCACGTGACGGCCAGGAGCGGCGAGCGGTCGAGGTACGCGCTGCCGACGCCCGTCGTCAGGTTGGTCGCGCCCGGGCCGAGCGTCGCGACGCAGAGCCCCGGCGCGGCGCCGAGCCGGCCCATCACGTCGGCCGCGAAGGCGGCGGAGCCCTCGTGCGCGGTCAGCACGAAGGGGAGCCCGCCGCTCCGCATCGCCTCGAGCAGCGGTAGCACGTTGCCGCTCGGGACGCCGAAGCCGTGCGTGACCCCGGCCTCGCGCAGGGTCCGGACGATCAGGTCCGCGTTGGTCATCGCTTCTTCCATATCACGTCAGGGGCTAAGATGGGGCGCATGGCCGGCGATTCGGCAACCCTTCCCGTGGCGCGCCGGCACGCCGTGCGCCGGCTCTACGACTGGACCGTCGGCTGGGCGGAGCGCCCGGGCGGAACCTGGGCGCTCTTCCTGATCGCGGTCGCGGAATCCTCGGTCTTCCCGATCCCGCCCGACGTGCTGCTGATCGCGCTCTGCGTGGGCGCGCCGCGCGCCGCGTTCCGCTTCGCGCTGGTGTGCGCGGCGGGCTCGGTCCTCGGCGGCGTCCTCGGCTGGACGATCGGGTACGGCGCGTGGCACCTCGTGAAGGGCCTCTTCATCCCGTGGATCTTCACGCAGGCGACCTTCGACCAGGTCCGGGCGCTCTACCAGGGCAACGCCTTCCTCGCGATCCTCACCGCGGCGTTCACGCCGATCCCCTACAAGGTCTTCACGGTGGCCGCCGGCGTCCTCGACGTCGGCCTGGCAACGCTCGTCGCGGCCTCGATCGTCGGACGCTCCGGGCGCTTCTTCCTGATCGCCGCGGTGATCTACTTCTTCGGCGCGCGGGTGCGAGCGCTGATCGACCGCTACTTCGATCTGTTCACCTGGGGCCTGCTCGCGCTGGGCATCGCGGGCTTCCTCGCCGTCCGCTACCTCCGCTAGCGCGGATTGTTCATGAGGTGTGTTCACGAACGGGCACCCGTCGACGGACCGGTGACACGGCGGGAGACGGGTGGATGGGGTCCGGGAACTCCTCCCGGATCGTCCGGAGCCGATCGGGCCGTGGTCAGAGGACCCCGTCCACCCGTCTCCCGCCGTGTCACCGGTCCGTCGTGAATGGTATCCTCCTCCGGTCGACACTCACGAGAGGGAGGGCATCCATGAAGGCCGCGGCGGTGGTTGCGGAGATCCTCAAGCGCGAAGGCGTGCAGTTCCTCATCGGCTATCCGGTCAACCCCGTCATCGAGGCCGCCGCGGAGGCGGACATCCGGACGATCATCGTGCGCCAGGAGCGCACCGGGCTCCACATGGCGGACGCCGTGAGCCGCGTCTCGTCCGGCCAGCGCATCGGGGTCTTCGCCATGCAGCACGGTCCGGGGACGGAGAACTCGTTCGGCGGCGTGGCGCAGGCCTTCGGCGACTCGGTGCCGATCGTGGTCCTCCCCGGCGGCTATCCACGCCGGCTCCTGAACATCCCGCCGAACTTCAGCTCCTTCCTCAACTACCAGCACATCACCAAGTGGGCCGAGCAGGTCGTGCTGCCGGACGCCGTGCCGGCCGCGATGCGGCGGGCGTTCACGCAGGTCAGGAACGGCCGGCCGCGGCCGGTCCTGGTCGAGCTGCCGGTGGACCTCCTCCGCGAGGACGTGCCCGACGACTGGACCTACACGCCCGCGCCGCGGCTGCGTGTGGCCCCCGATCCCGCGGACGTGGCGCGGGTGGCCGAGGCGCTCGTCGCCGCGGAGCGGCCGGTGATCTACGCCGGCCAGGGCGTGCACTACGCCCGCGCGTGGCAGGCGCTGCGCGAGCTCGCCGAGCTGCTCGAGGCGCCGGTGACGACGAGCCTCCAGGGCAAGAGCGCGTTCCCGGAGACGCACCCGCTCGCCCTCGGCTCCGGCGGCCGCTCGATCTCGAAGCAGCTCCACCACTTCCTGGCGAGCGCCGACCTGATCTTCGGCATCGGCTGCAGCTTCGCGACGACGAACTACGGCGTGGCCATGCCCCGGGGCAAGCCGATCGTCCACGCCACGCTCGACCCGACGGACGTCAACAAGGACGTGCCCGCCGCGCTCGCGCTGATCGGCGACGCCGAGCTGACGCTCCGCGCCCTCCTCGCCGAGGTGGGAGATCGGTTGAAGGGCCGGCCGCGCGGGCGCGCCGCCGCGGTCACCCAGGAGATCCGGACGCTCAAGAGCGCCTGGCTCGCCCAGTGGATGCCGCGGCTCACCGCCGAGTCGACGCCGCTCTCGCCCTACCGGGTGCTGTGGGACCTCATGCACACCGTGGACGTCGCCAGCACCATCATCACCCACGACGCCGGGAGCCCGCGCGACCAGATCTCGCCCTTCTGGGAACCCGTGGCCCCGCTCACCTACATCGGCTGGGGCAAGACCACCCAGCTCGGCGCCGGGCTCGGGTTCGCGATGGGCGCCAAGCTGGCGCAGCCGGACAAGCTCTGCATCAACGTCTGGGGCGACGCCGCGATCGGCTTCACGGGCATGGACTTCGAGACCGCGGTGCGCGAGCGCATCCCGATCCTCTCGGTGCTGCTCAACAACTTCTCGATGGCGATCGAGCTGAAGGTGATGAAGGCGGCCACGGAGAAGTACCGCTCGACCGACATCAGCGGCAACTACGCGGACTTCGCCCGGGCGCTCGGCGGCTGGGGCGAGCGCGTGACCGAGCCCGGGGCGATCGTGCCCGCCATCAAGCGGGCGATCGACCGGACGCGCGCGGGCACGCCCGCGCTGCTCGAGTTCATCACCGAGAAGGCGGTGGACTTCTCCATCTTCTGAGAAGGGCGAGCGGGATGAACAGATACGGCCTCACGGACACGCAGCGGGAGTTCCACGAGAGCGTCCGGCGCTTCGCGGACACGCGCATCGTCCCGCTGGCCGCGCGGATCGACGAGACGGACGAGTTCCCCGCGGACTTGTTCGCGGAGATGGCGGAGCTCGGCTACCTGGGCGCGCCGTACCCGCCCGAGTACGGGGGCGCGGGTGCGGACACCGTCATGGTCGCCCTGCTCCTCGAGGAGGTCTCGCGCGCCTCGGGCGCCGTCGGCAGCTCGCTCAACGCCCACATCAGCCTCGCCTCCTCGGTGCTCTATCATCACGGCACCGAGGCGCAGCGCCAGCGGCACCTGACGCGCCTGACCGCGGGGAAGGCGCTGGGCGCGTTCGGCCTCACCGAGCCCGGCGGCGGCTCGGACGCCGCCGCCTGCCGCACCCGCGCCGTGCGCGACGGCGATCACTACGTCGTCACGGGCTCGAAGGTCTTCAACACCAACGGTCCGGTCGCCGGCATCTTCGTCATCACCGCCCGCACCAGCGACGCGCCCGGCTCGCGCGGCGTGTCGGCCTTCGTCCTCGAGCGCGACGCGCCCGGCTTCACGGTCGGCACGCCGGACAAGAAGCACGGCGTCCACGGCTCCCCGACGGCCACGCTCCACTTCGACGGCGTCCGCGTGCCCGCCGAGAACCTCATCGGGCGGGAAGGCGAGGGCTTCCGCCAGTTCGCGCAGACGCTCGACCGGGGGCGCATCAACGTCGCGGCGCTCGCCCTCGGCATCGGCCAGGCGGCGCTCGACGCGGCGG
Source organism: Candidatus Rokubacteria bacterium RIFCSPLOWO2_02_FULL_72_37 (assembly GCA_001790315.1). GTDB lineage: Bacteria > Methylomirabilota > Methylomirabilia > Rokubacteriales > CSP1-6 > GWA2-73-35. The sequence goes on from MGCE01000015.1 coordinate 15,473, forward strand.
TCGCCTACGCCCGGCAACGCGAGCAGTTCGGCCGGCCGATCGCCGCCTACCAGGGCGTGCAGTTCCCGCTCGCCGAGGCGGCGACCGAGCTGGAAGCGGCACGGTTGCTGATCCTGAACGCCGCGCGGATGGCCGACGCGGAGATGCCGATCAAGAAGGAGGCCGCGATGGCGAAGTTCTTCGCCGCCGAGGCCGCCCTCCGCGCCTGCGGCTCGGCCGTGGAGATCTTCGGGGGCTACGGGTACATGCGCGAGTTCCCCGTCGAGCGCTACCTGCGCGACGCCAAGATGTGCCAGATCGGGGAGGGCACGAGCCAGATCCAGCGCCTCATCATCGCGCGCGAGCTGCTGGGCCGGTTCTGACGCCGGGAGGAGGACCCGCATGGACTTCGCGCCGTCACCACGCGCGCAGGCGCTGCTGGATCGTCTCACCACGTTCATGGAGCGTCACGTCTACCCGAACGAGCGCGCGTACGCCGAGCAGATCGCGGCATCGGGCGACCGCCACCACCGCCCGCAGATCGTCGAGACGCTGAAGCAGCGGGCCCGGGAGGAGGGGCTCTGGAACCTCTTCCTGCCCGACCCGCGGCACGGGCCGGGCCTCACCAACGCCGAGTACGCCCCGCTCGCCGGCATGATGGGCCGCGTGGTCTGGGCCTCGGAGGTGTTCAACTGCTCGGCGCCCGACACCGGCAACATGGAGATCCTCGCGCAGTTCGGGACGCCCGCGCAGCAGGAGCGGTGGCTCCGTCCCCTCCTCGAGGGCCGCATCCGCAGCGGCTTCTCGATGACCGAGCCCACGGCGCCGGGCTCCGACCCCACGCAGCTCCAGACGCGGGCGGTGCGCTCGGGCGACGGCTGGGTGCTCACCGGCCGCAAGTGGTTCACCACGGGGGCGATGCACGCGAGCGTGTTCCTGGTCGTCGCCGTCAGCGACCCCGAGGCTCCGCGCCATCGCCGCGTGAGCCTCCTGCTGGTGCCCGCCGACGCGCCCGGCGTTCGCATCGTCCGCTCCGTGCCGGTGCTCGGCCACATCAGCAGCCCCGGCGAGTGCGAGGTCGCCTTCGAGGACGTGCGGGTGCCCGCCGCCGACCTGCTCGGGCGGGAGGGCGAGGGGTTCGCCGTCGCGCAGGCGCGCCTGGGACCGGGCCGCATCCATCACTGCATGCGCGCGGTCGGGATGGCGGATCGGGCCGTGGAGCTGATGGCGCGCCGGGCGGCGACGCGCCAGGTGGTCGGCGGCCCGCTCGCCGAGAAGCAGATGATCCAGGACTTCATCGCGCGCTCCCGCATCGAGGTCGAGGCCGCGCGGTTCCTGGTCCTCCACGCGGCGTGGACGATGGACACCGCGGGCAAGAAGGAGGCGTGGCCCGCGATCTCCATGGCGAAAGTCCTCGCGGCCCAGACCGCGTGCCGCGTCGTCGACCGGGCGATCCAGGTGCACGGCGGCCTCGGCGTCACCGACGACGTGCCGCTGGCGGCGATGTGGCGCTACGCCCGCATCCTCCGGATCGGCGACGGCGCCGACGAGGTGCACAAGGCGAAGCTCGCGGAGCACGAGCTCAGGCGGTGGCGCTGATCGCCGGCGCCGA
>MGCE01000016.1 GCA_001790315.1 Candidatus Rokubacteria bacterium RIFCSPLOWO2_02_FULL_72_37
AGCGCTGACGCGGCACGCTCCGGTGGTACTGGCGATGGCAGCGCGGGCAGCGGAGCCAGCCCCGCCGGGCGCGGCGCACGAGCGTGCGGCAGTGGGGACACCGCTGCAGCACGCGCCGCGCGTAGAGGAGGGCGGCGAGCGTGACGACGAGGAGCGCGAGGACCCACGGCGGCGTCGAGGGCAGCATGGACACGGCGATGGTAGCACGCGCGGGCGGACGTATAATCGGGTGCGCGTGAGCGTTCCGGACTCGCGATCCACCGACGACCGCTTCGCGCGGCAGGTCATCGCCGTCGCGTCGGCCGTCATCCTCCTGCTCGTCGGTTACCTGCTGTTCGGCCACCGCCCACAGGGAGGCGCGACGCCCGCGGTGGCGGCGCTGCCCCTGCTCAACGCCTGCCTCAACGCCACGAGCGCGGTGCTGCTCGTTGCGGGCTTCCTCCTGATCAAGCGGCGGCTGGTCGCCGCGCACCGTGCCTGCATGGTGGCGGCGCTCGCCGTCTCGACGCTGTTCCTCGTCTCCTACGTGACCTACCACGCGCTCGCGGGCTCGCGGCCGTTCGGCGCGCACGGCTGGATCCGGCCCGTGTACTTCTTCGTGCTGCTCACGCACATCGTGCTCGCCGCGGCGATCGTGCCGCTCGCGCTCACGACGGTCTGGCGCGCCTGGCGGGCGGACTTCGTGCGCCACCGGCGCGTCGCGCGCTGGACGCTCCCGCTCTGGCTCTACGTGTCGGTCACCGGCGTCCTCGTCTACTGGATGCTCTACCACCTCTGAGGGGCGGCCCATGGACTGGATCCTGCTCAACCCCGGCCCGGCGAACACGACCAGGAGCGTGCGCGAGGCGCTCGTGACGCCCGACCTCTGCCACCGCGAGCCCGAGTTCTTCCGGGTGATGCGGAGCTGCCGCGAACGGCTCGTGCGGCTCGCGGGCGGCGGCGCCGAGTGGAGCGCGGTGCTCTTCGCGGGCTCGGGCACCGCGGCGGTGGAGGCGACGATCGCGTCGGCGGTGCCGGAGGGCGGCACCCTGCTCGTCGCCGACAACGGTGTCTACGGCGACCGCATGGTCCGGATCGCGCGCGCGCACCGGATCCCCGTCGAGGTCGTCGCGTACGACATGTTCACGCCGGTCGCGCCCGCCGACGTCGATCGGCTGCTGGCCGCGCGCCCGGACGTCACGCACGTGGCGCTGATCCACCACGAGACAACCACCGGGGTGCTGAACCCGGTCGAGGAGATCGTCCGGGTGGCGGCCCGCCACGGTCGGCGGGTGATCGTGGACGCGATGAGCTCGCTCTTCGGCGAGCCGCTCGACCTCGGGCTCCCGGCCCTCGACTTCGTGATGGCGAGCGCCAACAAGTGCCTCCAGGGCGTTCCCGGTGTCGCCTTCGTGCTGGGCCGGCGCTCGGCGCTCGAGGGGCTCGCCGGTCGGCCGCCGCGCAGCGTCTACCTCGACGTCCACAACCACTGGACGCTCCAGGAGCGCGACAACACGCCGTTCACGCCCGCCGTGCAGGTCCTGCACGCGATGGACCAGGCGCTCGTGGAGCTGGAGGCGGAGACGGTGTCGCGCCGGATCGAGCGCTACGCCGAGAACGCGCGCGTGCTGCGCGACGGCATGACCGCGCTCGGCTTCGAGATCCTCGTGCCCGAGGGCGCGCGCTCACGCATCCTCACCACGTTCCGCCTGCCGGCCGGGGTCGGCTACGACGCGCTCCACGACGCGATGAAGCGACGCGGCTACATCATCTACGCGGGGCAGGGCGACCTGAGAACCTACGCCTTCCGCGTCTCGAACATGGGGACGCTGACGCCCGCCGACATGAAAGGCGTCGTCGACGCCTTCGCCGCGAGCCTGGCCGAGCTGGGCGTCCGGACCGTGTAACCAGGACCCTGTCGGAGTATCGAGAAGCGCCCCGGCTTTGCCGGGGCGTGACGAGGGTGCGGGGGGATGGGGGGCCCGTTCGAGGCCCCCCATTCAATTAAACGAGCTCGCCGCGCAGGACGGTGACGGCCTGGCCGCCGAGCTTCACGCGGTCGCCGGCCAGGCGCACGCGGACGACGCCGCCGCGGGCCGAGGCCTGGTAGGCCAGCATCTGGGCCTTGCCGAGGCGCACGCCCCAGTAGGGGCCGAGCGCGCAGTGCGCCGAGCCCGTGACCGGATCCTCCGGGATGCCCGAGGCCGGCGCGAAGAAGCGCGAGACGAAGTCGAAGCCGTCCCCGGCGGCGCGGCTCGTGACGATCACGCCGCGCGCGGGCAGCGCCGCGAGCGCCCCCTGGTCGGGACGAAGGGCGCGCACCGTCGCCTCGGAGTCCAGCTCGACGAAGTAGTCGAACCGCGTGCGGCCGACGTGCCGCGGCTCGGCGCCGAGCGCCTCCGCGAGCCCCGCCGGCGACGGTGCCGGCCGCTCCGGCGTCGCCGGGAAGTCGAGCTCGATCCACTCGCCCCGGCGTTCGGCGGTGAGGAGGCCGCTTCGCGTGTGGAAGCGCGCCGCCACGCCGGGCGGGAGATGGCCCTCCTCCCACAGGACGTGGGCGGCCGCGAGCGTGGCGTGGCCGCAGAGGTCCACCTCGACCGTCGGCGTGAACCAGCGCAGGCCGAAGCCGTCCGCCCGCGCCTCGAGGAAAGCCGTTTCCGCGAGGTTCATCTCGCGCGCCACGTCCCGCATCCAGGAGGCGTCGCGGGGCGCGGGCAGGACGCACACCGCGGCGGGGTTGCCGGCGAACGGCCGGTTCGTGAAGGTGTCCACCTGGGTAATCCACAAACCCATCGTTCAGATCCCCTCCCGCTCGCCCGATTCTCTCACGCCCGCGCATCGCCCGCGCGCCCGGTGCTACAGTCGGAGCCATGCGCGGGCTCGAGCAGATCCCCTGGCTCTACGACACGCTGTGCGCGGTGCTCGAGCGCCTCTGGCTCGGGGAGTGGCGACGCTGGCTCGTCGCGGGCGCCCGCGGCCGCACGCTCGACGTCGGCACCGGCACCGGCCGCAACCTGCCGCGCTACGCGCCGGGTCTCACGGTGATCGGAATCGAGCCCGTGTGGGCGACGCTCGCGCGGGCGCGGCGCCGGGCGCCGCGGGTGCCGCTGGTCCAGGGGCGGGCCGAGGCGCTGCCGTTCCGCGCCGGCGCCTTCGACACGGTGGTGAGCGGGCTCTGCTTCTGCAGCGTCGCCGACCCGGCGCGCGGGTTCGCGGAGGTCCGGCGCGTGCTCGCCCCCGGGGGCGGACTTCGCATGCTGGAGCACGTCCGGTCGAGGACGCCGTGGAAGGCGCGGCTCCAGGATCGGCTCCAGCCCTTCTGGACGCGCCTGAGCGGCGGCTGCCATCCGAACCGCGACACCGAGCGCGCCGTGGAGCGTGCCGGCTTCGCGATCGAGCCCGAGGGGCAGGAGGCCAGGGGCGACATGCGCCGCTTCGCGGCGCGCCCTGACGCCTGACGCCTCAGCAGTTCGGCGGTGCGCTGGCTGCGGAGGCCGGGCGACCGAGCGTGATCTCGTACGCGCAGTCCCCGCCCTGGGCCTTGAGGCACCGGCCGATGCCGGGGCTCATCTGATGTGGGAGGCCGAGGGCGTCGAGCCACCCGGCGACGCGCTCGAAGATCCCGCACTCGTACCCGTCGGCGACGCCGGCGCGCGCCACGTGGTCGTAGGCGAAGCACCGCGCCACCTCGATCCGGTACGTGCGCTCGGCGAGCCTCCCGACGCGGTAATCGAGGAGGTCGGGGCCCAGGAGGCCGATGAGGGCCTCCTGGGTCAGGAGCCAGTCGTCGAGGCTCGTCGCGGGCGGAAGCGCGAGCGCCCGCACGGCGCGCGGCGCCTCGGCCTCGCCGACCGCGCGCGCGGCGATCCGGTTGAGTCGGTTCGCGGCCGCGAGGCCGTATTCGCGCGCGACCGCCATGAACCAGCGCGCATCGTGTGACATCCAGTTTCGGATCAGCAGCGCCTCGCGCGACGTCGCCGTGAGACGGTCGGTGAGCCGGCGGGCCGACGGTCTCAGTGCCGGCCGCAGATCGTCCACGTGGCTACGCGCGCTCCTGCTTGGGTGGGGGTCCCGGGGGCTCGACCTTGGCCGGCGGTTTCATGCTGGTGAAGTAATGGCAGAGTCGGGTGTGGGCCATGACCAGCCGGGTCACGTCGTGCGCGCAGCCGGGGCAGCGATACGCCTCGCCATGCGACGCGTCGTAGACGAGCTCCTCGAGCGTGAGGGATTTCCGGCAATGCTCGCAGAAGGCGACTTCGTGGCTCCGACAGCAGAGGAAGAGGATCGCGCGCACACTCATGGTGACGTTATCCGGTGCAAAATGGCGGCCAGCGTCCGGAAGCGCGCCCTGACGGCGGGTTAGCCGCGCGCGCGCGGGCGACGGGGGCCGGCTTGTAAGAAAAGCCGACGGGCTAGAGATCGTTCCCGGCATACGAGAGGTTGAACGACTTGTTGCAGAGGGGAAAGTCGGGAACGATGTTCTTCAGCACCGCGTACTCGAGCGCCGGCCAGTTCCGGAATGACGGGTCCACGACCTTCACCCGCGCGAGCCTCGTCGCGCCCTCCGCGACCGCCCAGTACCACACCGGCCCGCGCCACGCCTCGACGAGGCCGAAGCCCTCGGCCCCCGCGTCGAAGGGGGGCAGCGGCGCGCGCGTCGGCCCGTCGGGGAGGTGGCCGGCGACCGCGCGGATGAGTCGCGCGGCCTCCCGCGCCTCGTCGATGCGAACGAGGGTGCGGGCGAGGACATCGCCGCCGTCGTAGACCACCGCGCGCACCCCCAGCGCGTCGTAGGCGGCGAACGGCGCGTCGCGGCGCGCGTCGGCGTCGATCCCGCTCGCGCGCCCCACGAGCCCGACGACCCCGAGCTCGCGCGCCGTGCGGAGCGTGAGGCGTCCGGTGCCCTGCAGGCGCTCGAGGACCGTGGTGTTGTCCAGCGAGAGCTGCGCGATCTCGCCGAACTCGGCGACGAGCCGCTCCACCACCGCCGCGACCTCCGGGAGGCCGGCGCGCTCGACGGGGCCGGCGACGCCGCCCGGCAGGATCGCGCCCCGGAGCAGCCGGTGGCCGCTCACGCGCTCGTTCAGGCGGAGCAGTTCCTCGCGGATCCTGAAGCAGTGGGCGTGGCCGAAGGCGAAGCCCGTGTCGTTGATGATCATGCCGACGTCGGCGACGTGGTTGTAGAGCCGTTCCAGCTCGAGCAGCACCACGCGCAACCACGCGGCGCGCGAAGGCACCGCACATCCGGCGAGCGCCTCGAGCGCCTGGCAGAGCGCCAGGGCGTGCCCGGCGCTCGTGTCGCCCGAGACGCGCTCGGCCAGCTCGGGCGCCCGCTCGAGCGGCAGCGTCTCGAAGAGCTTCTCGGTGCCCTTGTGGACGAAGCCGAGCCGAGTCTCCAGATTGACGATCGTCTCGCCTTCGACGCTGAAGCGGAAGTGGCCGGGCTCGATGATGCCGGCGTGCACGGGGCCCACGGTGATCTCGAAGAGGCCCTCGCCCTCGACGCGACGGAACGGGAACGGCTGCCCTTCGTCGGCGAAGTCGTCGCGCGGCGCCACGTCGCGGCGGAGCGGCCAGTAGCCCGCGGGCCAGAACTGGTGGAGCGCCAGGCGCCGGAGATCGGGATGGCCGACGGGCACCAGGCCGAAGAGGTCGTGGATCTCGCGCTCGAAGCGGCTCGCGGCGAACGAGCGCGTCGCGAGCGACGGGATCCGCGCCTCCGCGCCGGGTACCGCGACGCGCACGATCGCGGCCGGGCGGAGCGTCGGCGGCGCGAACACGTAGGTCAGCGCGAACACGCCGGTGGTCGCGCGCGCGTCCGCCGCGGCGACGAATTGACAGGAGGCGCCGGCGCCGGCCAGGCGATCGGCGAGCGTGGGGAGGTGCCACGCGGGCAGGCGGGCCTCGACGGTGCCGGGCGCGCCGGCGGCGACGTCGGTCGCGCCCGCCTCCACGAGCGTCCGCGTGAGCGACGAGAGCTCCAGGGGGGTTACGTCAGCGCTCCACGATCGCCGCGACCCGCGAGAGCGCCGCGGCGAGGCCGGGCGGCCAGGCGAGCCCGGTCGCCACCAGCAGCGCGAGCGCCAGGCCGATCGGGAGGACCGCGCGCCAGCCCGCGGCCTCGGGCGCCGGCTCGCGCTCGGGCACGCCGTAGCACATCGTCTGCGTGGCGCGGAGGAGCCCGGCGAAGGCGGCCACGAGGATGGCGAGGCCGAGCGCCGCGCTGGCGCCCCGGCCGCCCCGGAACCCGGCGCCGAAGATCATGACCTCGCTCGTGAAGAGCCCGAACGGGGGAAGCCCCATGAGCGCCACCATGCCCGCGAGGAAGGCCGTGCCGGTTCGCGGCATCCGCGTGAGGAGCCCGCGCACGGCGGCGATGTCCGCGGTGCCGTAGGCCGAGCGCACGCGACCGGCCAGCAGGAACAGGACGGACTTCGCGAGCGCGTGGTTGGCGACGTGCAACAGGGCGCCGGTCACGCCCCACGGGCCGCCGAAGCCGACGCCGAGGCACACGATGCCGAGGTGCTCGACACTCGAGTAGGCCAGCAGACGCTTGTAGCTCGACGACGTCCACAGGAACGCCGCGGCGACGGCCATGGAGAGGAGCCCCAGGGCGAGCAGGATCCGGCTGGCGAACCCGGGGCCGGCCGCCGCGTCCACGACCGGCTTGAACCGGAGCACCGCGTACACGCCGACCGAGAGGAGCACGCCCGACATGAGCGCGCTCACCGGGGCGGGCGCCTCGCTGTGGGCGTCGGGGAGCCACGTGTGCATGGGCGCGAGGCCGGCCTTGGTCCCGTAGCCGACGACGAGGAAGACGAACGCGAGCTCGACGACCCGCGGCGGCAGTCCCGGGGCCAGGCGCAGCAGCGTCGTCCAGTGCAGCGCGTGCTCCGCGTGACCGAACTGCTGCACGTCGGCGAAGTAGATGAGCACCGTGCCGAGGAAGGCGATCGCGATGCCCACCGAGCAGATCAGGAGGTACTTGTACGCGGCCTCGAGCGAGGCGCGCGTGCGCTCGAAGTTCACGAGGAAGACGGACGCGAGCGTGGTGCCCTCGACCGCCACCCACATGAGCCCGACGTCGTCGGTCGTGACGGCGAGGAGCATCGTGAACACGAACAGGTGCAGGAGGGGGTAGAAGCGCCGGCCGGCGCCCGGCGCGACGTAGCGCGGCGCCTCGACCGCGGCGAGCGCGCCGACCATGCCGATGAGGGCGGCCATCCACGCCGAGAGCGCGTCGGCGCGGAGGAGGCCGCCGAGCGCCGTGAGCACACCGGCGCGCCCGACGGCGGCGACGACCGCCGCGGCCGCGCCGAGCGTGAGCGCGGCGGTGGCGCCGTGGAGCGCGACCGCCGCGCGCCGCGGGGCGCGCGCCAGGGTGAGCGCGCCGGCGAGCGGGATCGCGAGCAGGAGGACGAGGATCATCCGCGCAGCTCGCGCAGGCGGTCCTCCGCGATCGAGGCGTGCTCGCGGCGGACCTGGACCACGACGACCTCCATGATGAAGACGATCACGAGGACGTCGAGGAACACGCCGGCCTCGACGATGCCCGGCAGGCCGTACGTCGCGAGGATCGCCAGGCCGAAGACGCCGTTCTCGAAGACGAGGAACCCCAGGATGTGGCCGAGCGCGTCGCGCCCGGTGACGCACACGTAGAGGCCGATCAGCGCCATCGCGAAGGCGAGGGGGATCGCGCCCTGCGTCGGCAGCCGCGTCGCGGCGTGCACGGGCAGCATGACGACGTAGGCCGCGACCACGAGCGCGCCGGCGACGAGCAGCGCCATGCCGGAGGACCGCCCGGGCGCGCCCGGACGCACCGGCGCGCCCGCGGCGATGCGCCGGAGCACGCGCGGGATGATCCAGACCTTCACGAGCGCGAAGCCCGCGCCCAGCACGACCAGCCCCGGCCGTGCGGCGAGCACGCCGACCGCGGTCGCGAGCAGGGCGAGCACCGCCGATTGCGCCGCGAAGAGACGGAGGCGGCTGGGCCAGCTCTGGCGCCAGACGAACAGCAGCGCCACGACGAGCCCGAGGAACGCGAGGAGGTTCGTCGTGGCCGTCATCGGAGAAGGAAGACCGCCATCACGGACAGGATCGCGAGCGCGAACGAACCCGCGAGCAGCTCGGGCACGCGGAAGAGACGGAGCTTGGCGACCGAGGTCTCGACGAGCGCCAGGAGCGTGGTGAGCACCGCGAGCTTGCCCACCAGGGCGAGCAGGCCGAGCGCCACCGGCACCGGCTCGGCGAGGTGCGTGACGCCCCAGGGGAAGAAGAGGTTGGCGAGCAGGGTGAGGAACAGGAAGAGCTTCATCGCCGCCGCCCACTCGACCAGCGCGAGGTACCGGCCCGAGTACTCGAGCACCATCGCCTCGTGGATCATCGTCAGCTCGAGGTGCGTCGCCGGGTTGTCCACGGGCAGACGGCCGGTCTCGGCGAGCATCACGATGAAGAACGCGGCGAACGCGAGCAGGTGCGCGGGGTTCACGGCCAGCCACGGCTCGGCCTCCACGCGCTCGACCACGCCACCGAGGTTGATGGTCCCCGCGCGGAGGGCGAGGGCGAACACGGCCAGGATGACGGTGGGCTCGGCGAGCGCCGCCACCGCGACCTCCCGGCTCGACCCCATGCCGCCGAACGCGCTGCCGGCGTCGAGGCCGGCGAGCGCGAGGAAGAACGTGCCGAGAAGGAACAGGTACATCAGCAGCACGATGTTGCCGGCGAAGCCGAGCGGCGGGCGGGTCACGAGCACCGGGATGACCAGCGCGGTCACCAGCATGCTGGCGGTGAGCACGTAGGGCGTCACGCGGAAGATCCACGAGGTCGTCTCCGAGACGACCGCGTCCTTGCCGAGGAGCTTCCGGAGATCGGCGTACGGCTGCCACGGGCTCGGGCCGCGACGCCCCACGAGCCGCGCCTTGAGCGTCCGCAGCACGCCGACCAGCAGCGGCGCGCCGGCCGCGACCACGAACACCTGGAGCAGCCCGAGCGCCGCGCCGGCGATCACGCGAACACCAGCAGCACGATGAGCGCCACGAGGATGTAGGCGAGGTAGAGGTTGGCGCTCCCCGACTGGATCGGCCGCACGCTCCGCGCCGCGGCGTGCAGGCCGGCGAGCACGGGACGGTAGAGCCAGTCCTCGAAGATCGAGCGCGTCGGGTTCGCGTACTCGATGCGCTCGACGAAGAGGCGTGACTCCGGGTGGAACTCGATGTCGAGCCGCTTCGCCGGCCGGTAGAAGAAGTCGAAGACGCGCTTGAAGGGGTTGGCGAACGCCGTGGCCGTGTACTCCATGCGGGCGGTCTGGAGCATGCGCCCGCAGCCCCACGTCTCGTAGAGCCGGCGGCGGCGCGACGCGCCGGCCAGGCGCAGCGCGACGAGCGGCGCCGCGAGCCCGAGCGTGAGGGCCGCGGCGATCGCGAGCGGCGAGAGGCTCGCGAAGTCGCCCGAGAGCTGCACGGTCAGCCAGTCGCCGAGCGCCGGGCGTGCCGGCGCGCCGGCCCCGGCCAGCGGCGCGGCCACGGCCGCGAGGCGTGGCAGCACCACGGTCGGACCGAGCCCGAGCGCCACGCACGCGGCGACGAGCAGGGCCATGCCGGCGCGCATCGCCGGGCCCGCTTCGCGGGCGCCCGCGGCGGCGTCACTCCGCGGGAGCGCGAGGAACGTGATGCCGAACGCCTTGACGAAGCAGGCCATCGCCAGCCCGCTCGTGAGCGCGAGGCCGGCGATTCCGAGCGCGAACACGAGATTCAGCGGCGGCGCCGCGATCTGGGTGTTCTGGAGCAGGGCGACGAAGGTCAGCCACTCGCTCACGAAACCGTTCAGCGGGGGAAGCGCGGAGATCGCCGCCGCGCCGACCAGGAAGCAGGCGGCGGTCCACGGCATCCGCTTGATGAGGCCGCCCAGCCGCTCCACGTCGCGCGTGCCCGTCGCGTGGACGACGGCGCCGGCCGCCAGGAAGAGGAGGCCCTTGAAGGCCGCGTGGTTGGCGGTGTGATAGAGGGCGGCCACGAGGCCCAGCAGGGCGAGGCCGCCCAGCCCGGCCTGGCGGTAGAGCATGCCCGCACCGAGCCCCATCAGGATGATGCCGACATTCTCGATGCTGTGGAAGGCGAGCAGGCGCTTGAGGTCGTGCTCGACGAGCGCGTAGAGCACGCCGACGACGGCCGAGACGACGCCGGCGAGCAGCAACGCCGTGCCCCACCACGCCGGGCCGCCGCCGAGCCAGTCGACGCCGGCGCGCATGAGACCGTACACGCCGAGCTTGATCATCACGCCCGACATCAGCGCCGAGACGTGGCTCGGCGCCGCCGGATGCGCGAGCGGCAGCCAGATGTGGAGCGGGATCACGCCCGCCTTGCCGGCGAAGCCGAGCGCGAGGAGGGCGAAGGCGAGGTCGCGGGCGCCCGCGGCGAGCAGGGGCGCACCGGCCCGCCAGTCCGCGAAGCGGACGCTGCCCGTCCACGCGCTGAGCAGGAGCATGCCGCCGAGCAGGCAGGCGAGGCCCACGTGGGTCATGACGGCGTAGGCCCAGGCCGCCTGCACCGACTCGGGGCGCTCGCGCTCGTGCAGGACCAGGAAATAGGACGCGAGCGACATCAGCTCCCAGGCGAGCGCGAAGGTCATCACGTTGGCGGCGAGCGGGACCGCGCACATCGCGGCCACGAACACGAGGTAGGCGCCGACGCCGCGCGCCGCGCCGCCCGCCGCGCCGATCGCGTAGATGGACGCGGGCACGGCGGCCGCGCCGACGAGCGCCAGGAAGAAGCCGCCGAGTGGATCGAGCGCCAGCTCGAGCCCGCCGAGCGGCACGAGCCACGGCACCGCGAGCGTCCACTCGCGGCCGAGCATGCCGGCGGCGCCGCCGCCCACGGCGGCGAGCCCCAGGACCGCGGCGAGCGCGTACCCGAGGCGGGCCATCAGCCGAGGCGGCCGATCGCGTCGAGCAGGCCCGCGAGGAGCGCGGCGGGCGAGGGCGGGCAGCCGGGAATCACCGCGTCCACGGGGACGACGCGCTCGACACCGCCGACCACGGCGTAGGCATCGCGGAAGATGCCGCCGTCACGCCCGCAGTCGCCCACGGCGATCACGAACTTCGGGTCGGGCGTCGCGTCCCAGGTCCGCCGGAGCGCCTCGGCCATGTTCCGCGTCACCGGCCCGGTCACGAGCAGGCAGTCGGCGTGGCGCGGCGAGGCGACGAAGTGCAGGCCGAACCGCTCGAGGTCCCAGTGCGGGCCGGTGAGGCCCGTGATCTCCAGCTCGCAGCCGTTGCAGGAGCCCGCGTCCACCTGCCGGATGTGGAGGGACCGGCCGAAGCGCCGCAGGATGTCGGTCCGGAGGCGCTCGCCGACGCGCTCGAGCTCGGAGGTCCGCGGCGCGGGCTCGGCGACGATGCCGGTCTGGAGCGCGAGACGGAGCTGGCGGAGCACGGCCTCAGCGCCGGCCGGGCCGCGGCGCCTCGCGCCGGAGGGCGCGCAGCATCGTCTGGGTGTCGATCAGCTGGCCGTTGAAGATCCGCCGGGCGACGTGGAGCAGCTCGCCGACCAGGGGGTCGCGCACGGCGTAGCGCACGGTCGTGCCCTCCTTGCGCGTGCCGACGATGTTCTTGCCGCGCAGCACGGCGAGCTGGGAGGACACGGTCGGCTGGTCGAGGTCGAGGGTGGCCTGGAGCTCCTGTACGCTCCGCTCGCCCCCGCGCAGGGTCTCGAGGATGCGGATGCGGACCGGGTGCGCGAGGGCCTTGAAGAACTCCGCCTTGAACGCCTGCAGCTCGTGCGACGCCGACGCCTGGGCCACGGCGTGAAGATATATCGCAATATCTTTATATAGTCAATTCTTGTTCAGCAGCTCCCTGTAGATCGCGGTCGTCCGCTCCATGGTGGCCTCGAGCGTGTAGCGCGCCTGGACCATGGCCTGTCCCGCGCGGGCCATCGCGCGGGCGGCCGCCGGGTCGCGGAGGAGCGCGACGATGGCCTCCGCCAGCGCGGGCGCGTCGCCGGGCGGGACCAGGCGACCGGTCTGGCCGTCGCGCACGAGCTCCGGGCTGCCGCCGACGGTGGACGCGACGACCGGCGTACCCACGGCGAGGGCCTGCGGAATCACCTGCGAGGTCGCCTCCGACTTGATCGAGGGCAGGACGAGCACGTCGAGCGCGGCCATCACCTCGGGGATGTCGCGGCGGAATCCCGTCATCCGGACGGCGCGCTCGAGCCCGGCCTCGCGCACGCGGCCGCGGACCTCCTCGAAGCCGACGCCGTCGCCGACGATCAGGAACCGGGCGTCCGGGACGGCACGCAACACCGCGGGCGCCGCCTCGAGGAGGACGTTGTGGCCCTTGGAGCCGCGCACGTTGGCGACGAGGCCGACCACGGGCACGGCGCGTCCGAACCCGAGCTCCTCGCGCACCGTCGCGCCCGACACGCCGGCGTGGAACCGTCCGGTGTCGACGCCCGGCGGGATCGAGGCGACGCGGCCGGCGGGGACGCCCGCGCCGACGACGATCGCCCGCACCGCCTCGCCGCTCGTGACGACGCGGTGGGCCAGACGATAGACGAGCGCGCCGCGCCGCGAGATCGGAATCGACACGTGACGGCTGCGAACGACGGGAAGCCCGAGCGACCGGGCGGCGAGGCCGGCGAGCCAGCTGTCGGTCGAGCTGTGCGTGTGGACGAGCGCGACGCCGCGCGCCCGCATGAGCCGGCGAAGGCGCAGGCACGCGCCCGCGTCACCGGCCCCGCGCATCGCGACGGCCTCGGCAGGCAGCCCGGCTCGCTGGGCCTCGGCGCGGAGCCGGCTCGCGGGCTGGCACGCCACGCACGCGTCCCAGCCGTGCTCGCCGAGCCACCGCGTCTCTGCCAGGATCCGCAGCTCCTGACCGCCGAGACCCATCGAGGCTTCGGTGTGCAGGATGAGGGGCACGGCGACAGACTACCGTGCCCGGCGTGCGCCGGAGAAGGCGGACCGGCGGGCGGCTACCAGCGACCGCCGCGCGAGCCGCCGCGGCCGCCGCCGCCGCCGAAGCCGCCGCGGCCGGCGCCGCCCCGCCGCTCGCCGCCACCCGAGCCGGGGGCCTTGGCCTTCTCGACCTGGATCGTCCGGCCGTCGAGATTCGAGCCGTTCAGGCGGCTGATGGCCTGCTCGGCCTCCTCGGGTGTCGCCATCTCGACGAACCCGAAGCCACGGGACCGTCCGGTATCCCGGTCCGTGACCACGCTCGCGGATTCGACGGCGCCTACGGCTGCGAAGACCTCGCGCAGGCGCTCGTTGGACGTGGAAAACGACAAGCCGCCGACGAAAAGCTTCACCGCCATGACCAGAACTCCTTGTGGCTTCCGACCCTTTGCGCGATCCCCGGACTCGGAAGGAGAGCGGGGGCGCGGCCTGACGGGGAGGAGGGTTCACGCCGAACCGACGACCAGGCCAGACGGCTGGAGTATACACTGGCCGCAACCTGTACGAAGCGAAACTTGCCGGAGGGGCGTGTGGTCCGCACGGTCGTCGAGCACTTCACCTACGTCGGCATCTTCACGGTGCTGCTCGGGGCGAGCCTGGGCCTCCCGGTGCCGGAGGAGGCGCCCATCGTCGCGGCCGGAGTGCTCTCGGGCCAGCACCTCGTCCGCTGGTGGATCGCCCTGCCCGTCTGCCTCCTGGGTGCGCTCTCCGGCGACGTCGTGCTCTACTGGGTCGGCCACCACTGGGGCGAGCGAATCCTCGAGTGGGCGCCCGTTCGCCGCGTCCTGAGCGACGTCCGCGAGGAGGCGCTCAGGGCCAGCTACCGCCAGCACGGGGTCAAGATCCTCTTCACCGCGCGCCACGTCATGGGGCTTCGCGCCGCCGCGTTCCTCACCGCGGGCATCGCGGGCGTGAGGTTCGGGAGATTCCTGGCCGCGGATGCCGCCGCGGCCGCGCTCGGCGTGCCGATCTCCTTCGGGCTCGCGTACCTCTTCGCGGACCGGATCGAGCGCGTTCTCGCCGACGTCCACCGCGTCGAGCATTGGGTCGTGCTCCTTCTGGTGACGGCGCTGGCAGGTTGGCTCGGGGCGCGCGCCTGGCGCCGGGCGCGCCGTCCCCAGGGTGGTATATAGTCCTGTGCAGCGAGAGCGCCCGTGAGTCAACGCGAACAGAAGCGATGGCCCGCCATCTTCCGTCTGCTGGAGCGGGACGAGCGCGTCTACGCCGTGCTCCTCGCCGTCGTGATGGTGGGAGGGCTCGCGACGCTCGGCCTCGTCCCGCTACGGCCCCGGCAGCGCGTCGACATCTACTCGCTGGTGTTCTGGTTCGCCGCCTACAAGGTCGGGATCTTCGCGCTCGTGACGGTCAACCCGCGCGCGACGCGCGCGATCTTCGTCGGCGCGCTCGCGATCGACCTGATGCTCGTCTTCGTGCTGCTGTCCCTGACCGGCGGCGGCGACAGCCTCTTCTACCTGCTCTTCTTTCCCCTCGTCGCCGTGAACGCCTATTACTTCGGGCCCTGGCTGGGGCTCGGCGCCGCGGTCGTCGCCGGGGGGCTGTACGCGGCGTCCGCCGCGCTCGTGCCGCCGTGGGTCGGCTGGACGCCCCCGCTGATCCTGGTGGCGCTCGTCGGCCTGCCCGCGGTGACGCTCGGGCTCGTCGCGGAGCGGGAACGCCGGGCCCGCGGCGAGGTGGAACGGCTCAACGCGGAGCTGACGGGCACGCTCTCGCGCCTGCAGGCCGCCCAGGAGGAGCTGCTCGTCGCCGAGCGCATGGCGACGGTCGGGCGCCTCTCGCTCAAGGTGGCGCACGAGGTGCGCAACCCCATCAGCGCGATCGAGCTGAACGCCGAGATGCTCGAGGACATCGTCCGCGAGCGGACCGGCGCCGACATGGACGAGGCGAAGGGGCTCGTCGCGGCGATCCGCGACCAGGTCAACACGCTCGACGCCCTCACGGAGGAGTACCTGGCCTTCGCGCGCTTCCCGCGGCCGCACTTCGAGGAGGAATCGATCAACGAGCTGGTCGAGGATCTCGCCGATTTCGTCCGGCCCGTGGCGCTGCGCCAGGGGCTCACGCTGCGCGTCACCGTCGATCCGGCGGTGCCGCTCATGGAGATCGATCGGGGGCTCCTGCGCCAGGCCGTCCTGAACCTCGTCAAGAACGGGCTCGAGGCGCTCTCGAGCGGCGGGACGCTCACGCTCGCGAGCCGGCGTGAGGGCGATGCGGTCGAGATCGCGGTCTCGGACAGCGGCCCCGGCATCCCGGACGAGGTCGCCGGCCGGCTGTTCGAGCCCTTCTTCACGACGAAGCCGCAGGGTACGGGCCTGGGGCTCGGCATCGCGCGCCAGATCATCGAGGAGCACGGTGGCGAGATCCGCTGGGAGAGCACGCCCGGCGGCGGCGTTACGTTCGCGCTCCGGCTCCCGATCAAGAGGGCCGCGAATGCCTGAGCCCGCGACGCTGCTGGTCGCGGACGACGACCCGGGGCTGCGCGAGAGCCTCGAGCGCACGCTCACGCGCGAGGGCTTCCACGTCGTCCTGGCGTCCGACGGCAACGCGGCGCTCGAGCGCCTGCGGGGCGGGGGCATCGACCTGGTGCTCACGGACCTCAAGATGCCCGGCCTCACCGGCATCGAGGTGCTCCGCGCCGCGAAGGCGATCGCCCCCGATGTGGACGTCATCCTCCTGACGGCGTTCGGCACCGTCGAGGAGGCCGTGCGGGCCATGAAGGCCGGTGCGTACGACTTCCTGACCAAGCCGTTCCAGCGCCCGCAGGTGCTCCGGCTCATCCGGCAGGCGCTCGAGCGCCGCGACCTGATCCAGCAGAACCGCGAGCTCCAGCAGCGCCTCGACGTGCTGCTGCAGCAGGGCATCGCGATCGGGTCGAGCCCCGCGTTCCGCCGGATGATGATGCTCGTCGACCAGGTCGCGGACAGCTCGGCGACCGTGCTCATCCAGGGCGAGAGCGGCACGGGCAAGGAGCTCGTGGCGAAGACGATCCACGCCCGTTCGGCGCGCACGAAGGGGCCGTTCGTCGCGGTCAACTGCGCGGCCCTGCCCGAGGCGCTGCTCGAGTCCGAGCTGTTCGGCTACGAGAAAGGCGCGTTCACCGGGGCGGCCGGGCGCAAGGAAGGACGCTTCGAGCTCGCCGACGGCGGCACGCTGTTCCTCGACGAGGTCGCCGACCTTTCCCCGGTGACGCAGCCCAAGATTCTCCGCGTGCTCCAGGAGGGGGAGTTCGAGCGGCTGGGCGGCACGCGGACGATCCGCGTCGACGTCCGCGTCGTCGCCGCCACGAACCAGGATCTGGCGCAGATGGTGCGGGAGAAGCGCTTTCGCGAGGATCTCTACTATCGGCTCAACGTGATCACGATCAACGTGCCGCCGCTCCGCGAGCGTCGAGAGGACATCCACGTGCTCGCCCAGCACTTCCTGCGGATGTACGCGGCGAAGAACAACCGCAAGCTCGAGGGATTCACCGACGAGGCGCTCCGGCGGCTCGAGGCCTACGCCTGGCCCGGAAACGTCCGGGAGCTCGAGAACGTGATCGAGCGGGGCGTCGTGCTCGCGCGGAGCGCGCAGATGGACGTCGCCGACCTCCCGCCGGAGATCGCCGGGGCGACGCCGCTGCCCGAAGGCGTGCTCTCCGTCCGTATCGGCACGCCGCTCGCCGAGGTCGAGCAGCGCCTGCTCGAGGAGACGCTCCGCGTGACCAAGGGCAACAAGACGCTCACGGCCCGGCTCCTGGGCATCGATCCGCGCACCGTCTCGCGCAAGCTCGAGCGCCAGGACGAGCCGGGCGAGGGGAGCGGCCCGTGAAGGCGCTCCTGCTGACGCGCGAGTTCCCGCCGCACGTCTATGGCGGCGCCGGCGTCGTCGTGGACCAGCTTGCGCACGCGCTTCGGCGCCGCATGACCGTCGAGGTCCGCTGCTTCGGTGAGCGCGCGCCGACGTCGGACGGCGTCGCCGTGCGTGGCTACACGCCGTGGGAGCGCCTGCGCGGCGGCGCCGACGGCCCCCGGTTCGCGCCGGCGCTCGAGACGCTCTCGATCGGGCTGGCGATGGCCCGCGACCCGGTGGACGCCGACATCGCCCACGCGCACACGTGGTACGCGGACATGGCCGGCCTCTGGATCCGCACGCTCCACCGTATCCCGCTGATCGTCACGCTGCACAGCATGGAGCCGCTCCGGCCGTGGAAGGCCGACCAGCTCGGCACGGGTTACCTGCTCTCGACCTGGATCGAGAAGGCTGCGGTCGAGGCCGCAGACCGGGTGATCGCGGTCTCGGCGCAGATGCGGGAGGACATCCTGGGGCACTTCGCCGTCGACCCGGCGCGCGTCGTCGTCATCCACAACGGGATCGACCCCGAGCGCTTCCGGCACACGGAGGCGCGCGACGCGCTCGACCGCCTCGGGGTGCGCCCGCCGTACGTGCTCTTCGTCGGCCGCATCACCGATCAGAAGGGGATCTTCCACCTCCTGGAGGCCGCGCGGGCGCTGCCCGCCGGCGTGCAGGTCGTCCTCTGCGCCGCGGCGCCGGACACCCCCGAGATCGAGGAGCGGCTGCGGCGCGCGGTGCCGGGACACCCCGACGTCCGCTGGATCAACGAGATGGTCCCGCTCGACGTCGTCGTGCAGCTCTACAGTCACGCGGCGGTGTTCGCGTGCCCGTCGGTCTACGAGCCGTTCGGTCTGATCAACCTCGAGGCGATGGCGTGCGAGACCCCCGTGGTCGCCTCCGGTGTCGGAGGCATCCTCGAGGTGGTCGAGGACGGCGTCACGGGCCTGCTCGTGCCGCCGGCGCGCCCCGGCGAGCTCGCGGCGGGGCTGCGACGCGTGCTCGAGAACCCCGAGCTCGGCCGGCGGCTCGGCCGTGCGGGGCGGCGGCGCGTGGAAGAGCGCTTCAGCTGGGCGAGTGTCGCCGAGCGCACGGAGCGCCTGTACGGCGAGGCGATCGAGGAGTTCCGGCGGGCCGAGGAGACGTCCTAGCCCGTGCTCGACGGCGTGCGCGGCTTCGTCTTCGACCTCGACGGCTGCGTCTGGAACGGTGACGCGCTGAACCCGGGCGCCGCCGAGACGATCGCCGCGCTCGAGCGCGCCGGGCGCGCGCTCGCGTTCCTCACCAACAACTCGCGGGCGACCGGCGAGGACGTCCGGCGGCGCCTGCACGCGCTGGGCGTGACGGCCGCGCGGCACTGCCTGACGCCGCTCGAGATCATCGGCGAGACGATCGCGCGGCGCTGGGGAGTCTCGCGCGTGCTCGTCATCGGCGCCGCCGAGCTCGCGGCCGCGGTCGCGCGCGCGGGCCACGAGATCGTCGACACCAAGGACTACCGCCGCGCGACCGTCGTCGCGGTGGGCAACGACTTCGACCTGACCTACGAGCGGCTCACGGCGGCGAGCCGGGCCGCCGCCGCCGGCGCGCCGCTCGTGGCGCCCAACGTGGATCCGCGCCTGCCGCTCGAGGACGGCGAGTTCCTGCCCGGCTGCGGCGCGATCGTCCAGGCCGTGGCGGTGGCGGCGGGGGTGCGGCCCGTGGTGGTGGGCAAGCCCGAGGCGCCCCTGTTCCGGATGGCGCTCGAGCGCATGGGCCTCGCGCCTGCCGCGGCGGCGATGGTCGGTGACAGCGTCCCCTCCGACATCCGCGGGGCGCGCGCGGTGGGCATGCGGGCCGTCCTCTACGCGCCCGGGGGCGGAGCGCCGGGCGAGGCGGACGTCGTGATCCGATCCTTCGCCGAGCTGGCCACCCTGGCCGGTCTGGCCTGAGACGCGCGTGCTAAGCTAGCAGCGTGCCCGTCGGTCGTTGAATCGCCGAAGCGTGGAGGCGCGCCAGCCGCATGTTCGACATCGGCCTGCAGGAGATGCTCGTGATCAGCGTCATCGCCCTGCTGGTGTTCGGCCCCTCGAAGCTCCCCGAGCTCGGACGCATGGTCGGTCGCGCGATGCGCGAGTTCCGACGCGCGAGCGACGAATTCCGGTCCACGGTCGAAACGAACTTGCACCTCAACGAGACCGAACCCATCATCGCGCCCGATCCCGCGACCCCCTCGAACGAGGTGACGACGCTGCCGTCGGAGACCGAGCCGATGGTCGCCGAGCCGGTGCCCGCCGACGTCCCGGCCGAGGAGCACGGCGAGCCGTACGTCGCCAGGCGCGGCGCCCGGCTCTTCCACCGCCGTGACTGCGCGTGGGTCGCGCGCATCCCCGAGGTCGAGCGTCTCTACCTGAAGCGGGCGACCGAGGCCGAGGAGCAGGGCCTCACGCGCTGTCCCGTCTGCGAACCCTCGGACCCGTTGTAAGCGGCTGGTTTAGCAGACAAATTTTTTTTCATTGACTCACTCAACAGGAGTTGAGTATTGTGCCCCTCACTGGAGGTCGACCATGCGCGAGCTCACCGTCCGGCAGCGCGAGATCCTGGGGTTCATCCGCGCCTTCAGCGCCGAGCACGGCGTGCCGCCCACGGTGCGTGAGATCGGCGGGCGCTTCCGGATCACGCCACGCGCGGCCTTCGATCACCTGCGCGCCCTCGAGCGCAAGGGCGAGCTCACGCGCCGCGTGACCACCGGCCGGCGATCGCGGGCGCTCACGGTCGCGGGCGGCGTGCCCGCGCGGGCTCATCGCGCCGTGCCGATTCTCGGCCGCGTCGCCGCGGGGCAGCCGCTCCTCGCGGAGGAGCACCGCGAGGGCGACCTGCCGATCGCGCCGGATGCGCTGCCGGGGCGTGGCGAGGACGTGTTCGCGCTGCGCGTGCGGGGCGAGTCGATGATCGACGCGCACATCTGCGACGGAGACCTCGTGCTCGTGCGCCGGCAGGACGCCGCGCAGCCCAACGACATCGTGGTCGCGCTGGTGGAATCGGAGGCCGGCGGCGAGGCGACGGTCAAACGCTTCCTCCGCGACGGCTCGCGCATCGTGCTGAAGCCCGAGAACCGCGCGATGCAGCCGATCGTCGTCGATCCGGCCGAGCAGCGGCTGCACATCCTGGGGAAAGTCGTCGGTCTGCTCCGCGGCTTCTAACCGCGGGGCGGTTGGAGGAGGCTCAGAATGAGCTCACACGCACTGACCTGGACGCTTCTGCACCGCAGGAGCGCCCGCGCCTTTTTTTTGGCGCAGTCCACTCGACACGTGAGGAGTGTGGCGGTGGCGGCCGAGCTCGCGCGCGCGGTGGCGGCGCTCGCGGGGCTGGCCGCGTGGGCCGGCGTCGGGCTGTTACTGGTCGGGTGATTCGTCGCCGGCGCTCACGTACACCCTGGCTTCGATGAACAGGTCGACCAGCGTGCCGTCGATGTGACCGGCGCGGCGCTCCTCCTGCAGGATGTCGAGCGCGATCTCGGCCGGGACCGCCTTCTTGTAGGGGCGGTCGCCGGCCGTGAGGGCGTCGTAGATGTCGGCGATCGTCATCATCTTCGACTGCACCGAGATGGCCTCCCCCTTCATGCCGTAGGGATAGCCCGAGCCATCCAGCTTCTCGTGGTGCGAGCGGGCGATCTCGGGGATGCGCCGGAACTCCTTGGTCCACGGAATCTGCGCCAGGAACTGGTAGGTGTGGAGGACGTGCGACTGCAGCTGCCGGTATTCGTCGCGCGTGAGGCTCCCGCGGGAGATCGCGAGGACCTGCGCCTCCTCGGGCGTGATCACCGCGTGGCGCAGGCCCTCGTGGTCCTCGAACGCGGGGATCGTGAGGCGCTCGAGCTCCTCGGCGAAGTCCCGCGGGAGGATCGCCGGCTCGTTGGCGAGCGTCACGCGGGCGAGACCGTCGTCCAGACGGGCCAGGAACTCGGCGAGCTCGGCGTCGAGCGCGGCCGCCCGGCCTTCCCAGTCGCGCCGTCCCTTCTCGAGGAGGTGCTCGACCTTCCGGCTCGCGTAGCGGAGCTCGATGCTCCGCTTGAGCAGCTCCACGCGGTGGCGGATCCGCTCGAGCTCCACGGCGTGGAGCTTCTTGGCCTTCACGAGCACCTGCTCGCGCACGCCCACCTTGCCGAAGTCGTGCAGGAGCGCCGCGTACCCCAGCTCCATCAGCTCGTCGCGGCTGAAGCGGTGCGCGCCGTAGGGCCCGGTGCTCGTCCGGTCGACGACCTTCGCCAGGTCGACCGTGAGGTTCGCGACGCGGAAGGAATGGCCCGACGTGGTGGGGTCGCGCGACTCGATCGCGGTGACGGAGGCCTTCACGAAGCCCTCGAAGAGCTGCCGGATCGACTCGTAGAGCCTGCTGTTGCTGAGCGCGACGGCGGCCTGGGAGGCGAGCGAACCCGCGAGCTTCTCGTGCCGCGCGCTGAAGGGGTGGACGAGCCGCTCGATCTCGGACGGTGAGTGGAAGACCAGGTCGGCTGTGGGCTTGCAGTTGATGAGCTGGAGGACGCCGATCGTCTCGCCCTGGGGCGTGCGCATGGGCACCACGAGCATGGACTTCGTCCGGTACCGGGCTTGCTCGTCGAACGACCGGTTGATCTTGAACGGCGCGCCCGGCGGCGGCGCGTAGGCGTCCTCGAGGGCCAGGATCTGGCCCGTCAGCGCGACGTGGCCGGCCACGCTGTCGCTCGTGAGCGGCAGCGTGGTCGTGCGATAGGGCACGCTGATCGAGTCGTTCTGGGCGAGCGCGAAGCGCAGTCGGCGCGTGCCGTCCTGCTCCTCCTCCACCAGATAGAGCGAGCCGGCATCGCTCCACGTGATCTCGCGCGCCTTGGACAGGATCGTCTCGAGCAAGGCATGCGGATCGCGCTCGGACGTGAGGCGGATGCCGATCGCGTTCAGCTCGGACAGCTCCCGGTCGAGGCGCGCGACCGCGGCCACGGCGTCGAGGTCGCCGAACGCGTTCCGGACGGTCCGGGACAGGATCGCCCGACCGACGCCCTGGGGCAGGAGGGCGTGCCAGCTCTCGGGCCAGCGACCGTCGGCCGCGGGATCCACCAGGCCGATCACGCGGAGCCGGCCATCGTCGTCGGCCGGGGGAGCGGTGCTGTCGGCGCCCGTGAGGAGCACCGCGGGACCCGGGAGGGGACCTGCCGGGAGGGCACCGACGTCGAACTCCTGGGCGAGCAGGGACGCCGCGGTCGTCGCCGCGCGCGAAGTTGCGTCGAACCAGACACGCCGACGCATGCACCGAGGGTAGGGTGCTCTCTCGGGGCAAGTCAAGGAACGCCGGGACCCGGGCGCGACGCATAGAATGAGGCCGTGACGGGTTTCTGGAAGCTCGCCGACCTGTGCCGTGAGCTCGAGGGCTCGCGCGGCCGGCTCGAGAAGCTGTCCCTGCTCGGCGAGTTCCTCGCCGCGCTCGCGCCCGACGAGGCGCCGATCGCCGTGGCCTTCCTGACGGGCCGGGCCCTACCAGTTCGTGGAGATGACGGAGCGGCTGCGCGCGCTCGCCACGACCGACGACGGGTACACCGTTCGGGTGCGCCCCGAGGTGATGGTGGAGGTCGCGTACAACGAGATCCAGCGGAGCCCGACCTATCCC
>MGCE01000017.1 GCA_001790315.1 Candidatus Rokubacteria bacterium RIFCSPLOWO2_02_FULL_72_37
TCCCACTTGCGGCTGTCGTTGACCTGGCGCCCGAAGATCTGGATCACGCCCTCGGCGTCGGCCGGCACCGCGAACGCCACCGCGTAGTCGCGGTCCTCGGGCCCGAGCGCCTGCCCCGGCATCACGATGAACTGGTGGGAGTTGATCGCGCCCGTCTGGTGCATCTTGGCACCGCGCACGACGATGCCGTCCGGCCGGCGCTCCACGACGCGCACGAACAGGTCGGGATCGTGCTGCTCGTGGGGGCGCTTGGAGCGGTCCCCCTTGGGGTCGGTCATCGCGCCGCCGGACATCAGGTCGAGGTCCTGCGTCTCGACGAGGAAGCGCTTGAAGCGCTCATGGTAGTCCGTGCCGTGCTTCTGGTCCATGTCGTGCGTCACGCTGTGCAGGGAGATGAGCGCGTCCATCCCCACGCAGCGCTGGAAGCACGTGCCGGTGACGCGCCCCACGGCGCGCAGCATCTTGACCTTCTTCACCAAGTCGTCCTGGGTGCGTGGAACGTGCGTCCAGCGGTTGATCCGGCGTCCCGTGAGGTGCGAGACCGCCGAGCCGAGCTCCGCCGTCCCGGGATCGGTCGCCAGGTCGTAGGTCGCCGCGGCCGCGTTGATGTGCGGCCGCATCGCGGGGTGGTCGACGACGCTCTCGACCCGCTCGCCCATGAAGTGGACCTCGGTCTTGAGCCGCCGCAAGCTTTCGATGTACTGAGCACCGGTCATCATGTGGCACGTCCTTTCCGGCAGGCACGGGTTCAGCCGTATCGTATCGTGATTCCGGGCCGGAGCGCGACAGGACCTGGGGCCTACGGCATGATCTTGAGGTCCCGGGCGGCGACGATCTCCGCGTCCTCCCACCAGCTCTTGAACATCCCCTCGGGCTTGCCGATGTACCGGCCGGTCGGCTGGATGCCGAGCTCGCTCCAGCGCGCGTTCACGCGCAGGGCCGCGTCCGAGCGCGGTCGGCTCGTCGGCGGGAACTTGAGCGGGATGCCCTTGCCCACGCCGTCGGCGCCCCAGATGTCACGCGGCGCCCAGTGGTACGGGCGCGTCGCGTCGATGAGCACCCGGTCCTGGAAACCCTTCTCCTCCGGCGGGACGCGCGGGTCCAGACGCGAGCCCTTGTGGCGCGGCCAGATCTTGATGTCCTCGCTCGGCTTGACGCGCCAGGCGACCGACCAGTTGACCTGCTCCATGTTCCAGGGGTCGATGTCCTCGTCCACGACGATCACGTACTTGAAGCACCAGATGTTCATCTTCGTGCCCCAGATGGCGCTCGCCACCCAGTCGGCGTGGCCCTCGGTGGCCGGCTTGACCGACACCACGCAGACGCCGTAGCCGCAGGCGTCCAGCGGCATCGCCACCTCGCGCACGCCCGGCACGCCCGCCCTCGCCAGCGCGTCCGCCACGTACACGGACGTGTTGATCGCCAGCATCATGTGGTCCTCGTTGATCGGGTGGCCCTCGGGCGTGGCGCGGAAGATGGGGTCGTCGCGGAAGGTGATGGCCTTGCAGCGGAAGACCGGCTTCATGCCGGGCTGGTTCGCGTAGTAGCCCGCGTACTCCGGGCCCGGGCCCTCGAGCTTCCGCTCCTTGGGGTGGATGGTGCCCTCCAGCACGATCTCGGCGTTCGCCGGGACGTAGAGGTCGCTCGTCTCGCACTTGACGACGTCGATCGGCTCCCCGCGGATCGCGCCCGCGATGTCGAGCTCGGACACCGGGTCGAGCGTGGGCGAGGCGGCCATGAAGGTGAGCGCCGGCTCCTGGCCGATCACGATCGCCGCCGGCATCGGCTGATTCCGCTCGATGTACTTCCAGTAGTGCTGGCCGATGTGCTGGTTGGCCGGGTCGATCTGGATCCCGGTCTCCTGCCCGTTGTGGAGCATCATCCGGTAGGTCCCGACGTTGACCCACCCGGTGTCCGGGTCGCGCGTGATGACCGAGTGCATGGTCCCGATGAAGCGCCCACCGTCGCGCTCGCCGAACATCGGCACCGGGAACATCGTCATGTCGACCTTGTCGCCGGTCACGATGTTCTGCTTCACGGGCCCCGAGGCGACGACGCGGGGCGGCAGGAAGCGCTCGCGGTCGTTGATCCGGTCGCGCAGCGCCCGGAGCAGCGCGGAGCGGCTCGTGGTGTCGGGGTCGAGCCCGAGCATCATCGCCGTGCGATACCAGGAGCGGAACGTCCCGACGAAGATCTTGCTGGGCCCGGGGGCCTTGTAGCCCTTGATGTTCTCGAACAGGAGTGCGGGCGAAGCATCCCCGAGGGTGTCCCAGGTGCGGCGCGTGACGTGGGCCAGCTCGCAGTTCCAGTCGACCTCGGCTCGCACGCGCGCGAGCTGGCCGGCGGCGTCGAGCGCGGAGATCCAGTCCCGCAGATCCTTGTAGGCGATCCTCCGGCCCTCCGCGGTCGCGCGTGCGGTGTCTCTCGCCATGGCGTTCCTCCTACTCGACGTGCGTGGAGTGGAGTTACTTGAAGTAGAGCGTGAGGCTGAACTGGTTGCCGCACGCGGGACAGGTCAGGGAGTACCCCACGAAGAAGGAGTCCTCGCGGTTGAACGTGATCTCGGTGTCCTGGGAGATCGTGAACCCGCAGCGCGGGCAGTCCGCGCCGACGAGCTCCTTGGGCAGCGCCCCGGCCTTGCCTTCGCCGCG
Source organism: Candidatus Rokubacteria bacterium RIFCSPLOWO2_02_FULL_72_37 (assembly GCA_001790315.1). Classification (GTDB taxonomy): domain Bacteria; phylum Methylomirabilota; class Methylomirabilia; order Rokubacteriales; family CSP1-6; genus GWA2-73-35. The sequence goes on from MGCE01000017.1 coordinate 2,652, forward strand.
CTCCGACATGGGTCTCCTCCTCGTAGCGCCACGCCAGCGCCCGGATGCACTATAGCTGGAATCCCCGGAAGTCGCCATGGCGCCGCGGGCCTTGCGCTCTTGCGCCGAATTACCTAGTATCTCTGGTACCTCGTACCGACGAGGTCCATCCGAGATTTGTCACGGTCGCCAAGGGAGGGAGTCTGCGGTGAGTGGAAACTGGACGCGTGTAATCGCAGTCGTGATCGGACTCACGGGAATGTTCACGTTCGCCGGTGGCGCGCACGGTGCGGCCTCGGGGAACGACGCCACGCTCGCGAGCGCCAGCGTCGCGTACCTCCAGGCGAGGGCCGCGGACTGGGGTATCCGGCGGGCGGACCAGGAGTTCCGGCTTCGTCGGGTCGTGCGGGACGCGCTGGGCCAGACTCACGTCCGTCTCGATCAGGTCCACCAGGGGGTGCCCGTCGTCGGGCGGCAGCTCGTCGTCCACTTCGATCGCGGGGGGAGTCCGCGCTCCATCACCGGGGCGTACCTGGCGGGGATCACCGCGGCGACCCGGCCGCTCGTCTCAGCCCAGGACGCACAGGACGCCGCGCGGCGGCAGTTCCCGGGCGCTCTGTCGAATCCCCCGGCCGTCGACCTCGTGCTGTACCCCACGAGCGGCGGCGCGCAGCTCGCGTACCGCGTCGTGCTGGCCGACGACGCGACTCCGCGCCGCGTCGTGGCCTTCGTCGACGCCCTGACCGGCGCCCTGGTCCACAGCTACAACGACCTGCGCAGCCTGGCGCCCGCGCCCATCTGGCCGAGCGCGGGCGGCAGCGCGTCGTCGGCCGGCGCGCAGACGTCCGAGGCCGCCATCGCGGGCGTGACCGGCGTCGGCAACAGCCTCTACAGCGGCACCGTCGCCATCGAGACGACGAAGAATATCCTGGCGTACACGATGGTCGACGGGCTCCGCGGCGGGCAGAGCACGGTCGACATGCGGAACGGAACCTTCTTCGGCCTCACCTTCCGCGATCGTGATAACACGTGGGGCGACGGTACCACCGGCGACCGGGCCTCGGCGGGGGTCGACGGTCACTTCGGCGCCGAGATGACGTGGGACTACTACCTCAACGTCCACGAGCGCAACGGGATCTACGACGACGGCGTCGGGGCGCTGTCGCGGGTGCACTACTCGGTCAACTACAACAACGCCTTCTGGAGCGACACCTGCAAGTGCATGACCTACGGCGACGGCGACGGGTCGCTCTTCTCGCCGCTCACCTCCCTCGACGTCGCGGGCCACGAGATGACCCACGGCGTGACCAGCGCGACCGCCGATCTGATCTACGACAACCAGTCCGGCGGTCTGAACGAGGCCATGTCCGACATCTTCGGCACGATGGTCGAGTACTACGCGGCCGCGAACGGGGCCACGAAGACTCCGAACTACCTGATCGGCGAGGACGTCTTCACGCCGGGGACGCCGGGCGACGCCCTGCGGTACATGGCCAATCCCACGCAGGACGGCAACAGCATCGACAACTTCGAGGACTACAGCGACTTCATCGACGTGCACTACACGAGCGGGATCGCGAACGTCGCCTTCTATCTGCTCGCGGAAGGCGGGACCCATCCGTCGACGGGCCTCCCCGTCACGGGAATCGGCCGGGACAAGGCCGAGCAAATCTTCTATCTCGCGCTGACCGGGTACATGATCTCGAGCGAGACTTTCGCGCAGGCCCGCGCCGACACGATCCAGGCGGCTACCGATCTCTTCGGGGGCACCAGCCCGGAAGTCACCTCGGTCGGCCAGGCCTGGGACTCCGTGTGCGTCCCCACGACCGCCTGCGCGCGATAGCAGCCGCGTGACGCGGGTGCCCGGGCGACGCCTCGCGCGCCGCCCGGGCACCTCGCGTCCGCCCCGCCACCGCCGGAGCGGGGCGGTCATCGTGTAGAATCCCCTGAATGTCCAACGGCAGCCCGACCGCGCTGCTCCTCAACACCGGCCACGCGCTGGATCACCTCTTCCTGCTGATCTTCGCCACGGCGGTGTCGGCGATCGCGGCCGACTGGGGCCTGCTCTGGCAGGACCTCATGCCCTACACGGCCGGCGCCTTCGTCATGTTCGGGCTCGGCTCACTGCCCGCGGGACGACTCGGCGATCTCTGGGGGCGGCGCGCGATGATGATCGTGTTCTTCCTGGGCCTGGGCGGCTCGGGGCTGCTCGTCGCCCTGACGAGGGACGCGTGGTCGCTCGCAGCGGCGCTGACGCTGATGGGCGCGTTCGCGTCGATCTATCACCCCGTGGGGATCCCGATGCTCGTGCAGCGGACGACGACGCCCGGCTTCACGATCGGCCTCAACGGGCTCGCGGGCAACCTCGGGATCGCGGCGGCGGCGGCGCTGACCGGTGTCCTCGTCACGCTCTTCGGCTGGCGCGTCGCCTTCGCCGTCCCGGGAGGGATCGCGCTGCTCTGCGGGACGCTGTTCGCCGTCCTGGTCCCGCGCGAGGACATGCCGCCCGCCCGGCGGCCGAAGCGGGCGGTGGACCTGCCGCCCCCGGTGATGGCGCGGGTACTCCTCGTGATGACGCTGGCCGCCATCTCGGGCAGCCTGATCTTCAACTTCACGACCAACGGCAACGGCCAACTCCTCGCCGAGCGCCTCGCGGGACTGGTCGACGACCCCGCGACGCTCGGCGTCCTCCTCGCGGCCGTCTACACCGTGGCCTCGTTCGCCCAGCTCGTGGTCGGCCGGCTGATCGACCGTTACCCGCTGAAGTGGATCTACCTGCCCGTCGCGGCCTCGCAGGTGCCGCTGTTCGTCCTGGCGTCGCACGCGAACGGCTGGGCGCTCTACGCGACGCTCCTCGCGTTCATGATCTTCGTCTTCGGCGCCATCCCGTTCATCGACGCCATGATCGTCCAGTACGTGGACGACCGCATGCGCTCGCGCGTGTCCGGGATGCGGCTGGCGGTGTCTTTCGGCGTCAGCTCGTTCGCCGTCTACATGCTGGGCCCGACCGTCAAGGCGGCCGGCTTCACCACGCTCCTCTTGCTGATGGCCGCGATCTCCGCCTTCACCACGCTGTTCGTCGCGCTGCTGCCGGGGCGCGTGCCGGTCACGGCCGGCCTGCCCGAGCCTGTCGCGCGCTGAGGGGTGCGGGCGCGGTCGTCGCGAGCTCCCTGAGCGCGGCGAGGATGGCTCCCTCGGGCCGCGCCAGGTCCTCGAGGATCGAGAAGTGCTCGTGCCCGGCCAGCGGGAGATACCGGCCCGGGAGGCCGCGGGCCTGCCACGCCGCGGCGTACTCCACGGACTGCCGGACCAGCTCGGGCAGCTCGCCGAGCCCGACCGTGACGACGAGCGGCGCCGCGCGCGCGGGCAGGCGGTGGATCGGGCTGTTGCGCGCCGCCTCGGCGGCGTCGAGCCCGAGCTTGTCGTTCAGGTAGTTCAGGCGGATCGGCTCGAGGTCGTAGATGCCGCTGATCGCGACGCCGCCGGCGAGGCGCGCGTCGTCCATGGCCATCGCCGTCAGGTGCCCGCCCGCGGAGTGTCCCGCCACGAACACGCGCCGCGGGTCGCCGCCGAGCTCCCGGGCGTGCGCGATGACCCAGTCGACGGCCGCCCGCACCTCGCCCACGATGGCGTCGAGCCGGGCGGCCGGCGCCAGCGTGTACTCGACCAGCGCCAGGTTGAACCCGGCCGGCAGGAGCCCCTCGCCCACGAACGCGTACGGCTCCTTGTCGTTCGTCTGCCAGTAGCCGCCGTGGATGTAAACGAGCGTCGGCGCCTCGGGCGCGCCGCACGGGAAGACGTCCAGACGCTGCCGCGCGCCGGCGCCGTAGCGGAGATCGAGCCGCCCGCCGCGCGCCGTCCGGAGCGCGGCGCTGCGCGCCGACCAGTCGGCGACGTACGCATCGCGCCGCGCCTGGCCGACGGCGGCGGTGTTGTTGTACGCGGCGTCCAGGGCCGCGCGGTCCATGCCGCGGTAGAGCATCGGCGCTCCTCTCAGGTCGTGAGGCCGACAGGATAGACGCCGGCCGGACGGCGGTCAATTCCCGGCCGAACGCCTCATTGTCGCCCCCATCCTTCCGCTCTATGGTGCTCGACGAGCCAAGCCGCCGACGAGAGGAGAACCTCATGGGCCGACGGGGGCCGAGTGAGCTCCAGACTCAGGTGCTGGCCGCCGATCTGTGCACGGCCTGCGGCGCCTGCCTGGGCCACTGCCCGTACCTGAAATCCCTCGGCGAGCGGGTCGCGTTCATCCATCCGTGCCCGCGCTCCGAGGGGCGGTGCTTCGACGTCTGTCCGCGGACGTCGCTCGACCCCGAGAGCCTCGACCGACAGGTCCTCGGCGCGCCCCGGCGCCACCCGATCCTCGGCGGCTACGATGGGCTCTACTTCGCGCGCGCGCGCGACGCCGACGTCGGCGCGCGCGGGCAGTACGGCGGCGTCACCACCGCCCTGGTCCTCCTCGCGCTCGAGTCCGGGATGGCCGGCGCCGCCCTCCTGACCAGCGGGACACCGACGCGCGAGCCCCGCGCCGTCGTCGCTCGCGACCGGGACACGGTGCTCGCCGCCGCCGGGACCAAGTACAGCGCGTGCCCGACCCTCGAGCCGCTCGCCGGGCTCTTGCGCGAGAGCAGCGAGCCCGTGGCGGTCGTGGGCCGGCCATGCCAGGTGGCGGCGGCGCGCAAGGTCGAGGCGCGCGAGGCGAGCGGGCGCCTCGCCCCCGTGATCGGCATCTTCTGCTTCTGGGCGCTCACGCCGGCCTTCTATCGATTTCTCGAGGGCCGGCGCGATCTCGAGCGAGCCACCAAGCTCGACCTGCCCAAGGACGGCGGCATGACGTTCGCCGTGAACGGCCGCACCGCCACCGTCCGCCTCGACGAGATCCGCCCCTTCATCCGGCCGGCCTGCCAGGCGTGCTTCGACCCCACGGCCGAATGGGCCGACGTGTCGGTGGGCTCGACGGAGCACGACGCGGCCTGGAACACGCTCGTCGTCCGCACCGCGCGGGGTCGCGACCTGGTCGAGCGCGCGCGCGCGGCCGGCGCGCTCGAGGTCAAGCCCTACCCGCTCGAGCGCATTCCGGTTCTCGAAGAGGCGGTCCAGCGCAAGAAGCTCCGGGTGCTGGACGCGCTCGACGCGGGACAGCCGGAGGTCGCCTACCTCGGGCTGCGCGAGGCGCAGCGGGCAGCGGTCAGGGCCCACGGGCGGGCGTGAGATGAGCCTGCACGCGCTCGGAACGGACGCGCCGGGCCAGCTCGTCATCCTGAGCGGCAACGAGGCGATCGCGCGCGGCGCGCTCGAGGCCGGCCTCGGTTACGCCGCGTCCTACCCCGGCTCGCCGTCGTCGGAGGTCCTGGGATCGCTCGGGGCGCTGGCCCGCGCCGGCGGCTTCTACGCCGAGTGGTCGACGAACGAGAAGGTGGCGATGGAGGGCGCGGCGGCCGCCTCGTTCGCCGGGGTCCGCGCCATGACCGTCATGAAGGCCGACGGGCTCAACGTCGCCCTCGACGCCCTCACCAGCCTCGCGTACTCGGGAACGAAAGGCGGCATGGTGGTGGTGGTCTCCGACGACCCCGGAGCCCACTCGAGCACCAAGGAAGAGGACACGCGCTACCTCGTCCGCGCCTGTCATCTCCCGTTGCTCGAGCCGGCGACCGTGGAGGAGGCCAAGGAGATGACCCGCTGGGCCTTCGACCTCTCCGAGGCCGTCGGGCTCCCCGTGGTGCTCCGGAGCGTCACCCGGATCTCCCACGCCCGGGGCAGCGTCACGCTCGGCGCGCTGCGCCCGGCCCCGCGCACCGCGCGCTATGACCTCAACGATCGCTTCATCACGACGAGCCTCTTCCACCAGGTGCTCCATCAGCGGATCGGCCAGACCCGCGCGCGCTTCGAGCAGGCACCGTTCAACTCGTGCGAGGGCCCGGCCGCCGCGCCACGACTGGTCATCGCCGCCGGCCCGAGCTTCACCTACGCGCGCGAGGCGGTGCGGCTGCTCGGCCTCGGCGAGGAGGTGCGCGTCCTCAAGCTCGGCACCACCTGGCCCCTGCCCGAGGACTTCCTGGGCGCCCACCTGAAGGGGGCCCGCGAGGTGCTCTTCCTCGAGGAGATCGAGCCGTTCCTCGAGACCGAGGTGAAGAGCTACTGGGCCCAGCACGCGGCCGAGCTGGGCCCGGTGACCTTCCTGGGGAAGGCCTCGGGCCACGTCGCCGGCGCGGGCGCGCCGGGGGTCGGCGAGCTCACCCCCGAGATCGCGCTGCGCGCGGTGGGGGCGCTGGCCGGTCGCGAGTTCGAGCCGCGCAGCGAGGCGTTCGCGCGGAAGGTCGATCGGCTCCCGCTCCACGACCTGCCGCCACGCGCGCTGGCCTTCTGCCCCGGCTGCCCGCACCGCGCTTCGTTCTGGGCGATCAAGGCTGCGCTCGAGCTGGACGGGCGCCAGGGCGTGGTGCTCGGCGACATCGGCTGCTACACGCTCGGCGCGATGCAGACGGGGTACTTCACGCTCAAGACCGTGCACGCGATGGGCTCCGGCGTGGGCCTGGCCTCCGGCTTCGGCAAGCTGGACCTCCTCGGCTTCACTCAGCCGGTGGTCGCCGTCGTCGGCGACTCCACGTTCTACCATTCGGTCATCCCGGCGCTCGTCAATGCCCGCTACAACGACGCGCCCGTGCTGGTCGTCGTGCTCGACAACTCCACCACGGCCATGACCGGCCATCAGCCCCACCCCGGCACCGGGCGGCACGCGACGGGCGATCTGGCGCCGGCGCTGCCCATCGAGGCGATCGCCCGGGGACTCGGCGTGCCCACCGAGGTGCAGG
>MGCE01000018.1:0-8078 GCA_001790315.1 Candidatus Rokubacteria bacterium RIFCSPLOWO2_02_FULL_72_37
CGTTCCAGCTGGAACGTGCGTGCCGCCCTCGAGGACGGACTGGCCGGGGGCCTCCGGGTCCGCCAGCACCGGGGCGTCGACGTGGATGACCACCTGGTAGCGCTCGCCCGGGGTCCCGGGATCGATCCCGTGGTGCAGCGCTGTCTCCGCGAGCAGGGCCAGGGCGTCCGCCTGCTGCTGGGCCAGGGTGGGTAGCTCCTCCTCCCGGGACGTTCCCGCTGGAACGCCCTCCACCGACGTTCCCGCTGGAACGTCTGACGCGCGCCGCCGCTGATAGAGCGCCTCGCGGGCAGCGGCCAGCGCCTGGACGAGGAGCGCCCCGACCTCCGGCGCGAGCCGGCCGCGGACGACCACCATGCCGTCCTCGTCCTGCGACACGTGCAGGGCCCGGCTCTTGTGCCTCCGGGTGGCCTCCTGAGCCTCGGCCTTGGCGTCCATCCGGCGCCAGCCCCGCACGATGCGCTCGACGTGCTCGGCCGTGCCGGCGCGCGCCACCGCGAGCAGCCGCTCTTCCGTCTCCGGCGTGGCGACGCGAGTGAGCTCGCGCACCTTGGAGTACGAGAGCTCGCCGCGGGCGAGCGCCTGCGCCACCCGCGGCAGGGTGCCGAGGGCGCGGGCGACGCGGACGTGCTCGCGGGCGGCGCCGGGGCTCAAGCCCACGCGCCAGGTCAGCCAGGCGGCGCAGGAGCGGAAGCCGTTGTTCCAGCCGCCGCGGGCGTCGAACTCGCGGATCAGGTCCAGGAGGTTTGCGGTGGCGGCGTCGAGGTGCGCCGACAGCTCGGCGATCTGGTCACCGAGCCGGTCGAGTTCCGCGTACGGTCCGAGCGGCGAGGGCGCGACGAGTTCCATGGGTGAGTCCCCCTTCTGCTTGGGACGACTCTACACCCCGGGTTTCGCGCCGCCGTGGAGCCTCCGGGATGGACGATCGCGTCGCGCTCCATGATTTTTCGGGTGGCCGTGGCGATGCGGGCCTTGGGTGCGCAACATGCGCCGCAGAGCGGGCATCAGCCGGGGACTGCCCGAACGCGACGATCCGCCGTGCTGAAGGCTGTCAAGTGGAATCTTCGCCGGGCGCCTGAATCTGATGCCAGGCCTATAGTTCGCCTGCCGTACAATGCCGGGGATGGCGAAGGCCAGACCCAAGAAAGCGGGGAAGGGCCGCGTCGGCGAGCCGCCGAAGGTCTACGAGCACAAGGAGGAAAAGCTCCTCCTCCGCCCCGACGTGGGCCTCCAGCCCCAGTTCAAGGCGAAGAAGCCGCCGAAGACCTACCGCTACGACCCGAGCCTCGACCCCGCGCTCTCGTGGGACACGAATCCCGCGCGGGAGCGGGGCGAGGCGCTGATCGCGAAGATCGAGGGCGCCAAGGATCTGGCCGAAGCAAAGACGGCCGCCGCCGAGTTGAAGCGCATGTCCCGTCCGTTCCTCGACTGGGCGGGCAAGGCCGAGCGCCAGGAGCTGACGGTTCCCACGCTCCCGCTCTTTGTCCACGAGCGGCTCTCCACCCAGGCGATCCTCCAGTCGGTCAAGTCGCACAAGCGCGACCGCCAGCAGAGCCTCGCTCTCTTCGCCGACGAGGAGCTGGACGTCGCCGACCGCCTGCTCAAGGCCTACGAGCATCCGACACCCTGGGTGAACCGGCTGATCCTGGGCGACAGCCTCGTGGTGATGAACAGTCTCCTCCAGTACGAGGGCCTCGGCGGCCAGGTCCAGACGATCTACATGGACCCGCCCTACGGGGTCCGCTTCGGCTCCAACTTCCAGCCGTTCGTCCGCAAGCGCGACGTCAAGCACGGCGACGACACCGACTTCACCCGCGAGCCGGAGACGGTGCAGGCGTACCGGGACACGTGGGAGCTAGGGCTGCATTCGTACTTGAGCTATCTGCGTGATCGGCTGCTCCTGTGTCGTGAGCTCCTGGCGCCGAGTGGAAGCATCTTCGTCCAGATCAGCGACGAGAACCTGCACCATCTGCGGGAATTGTTAGACGAAGTGTTTGGCGCGGACAACTTCGTTGTCGTCGTCTGCTACCGCCGTCTCGGCATGATGGTGGGAGAAACGATTCAGTCGTCAGCACACTACCTGCTTTGGTATGCGAAGAACAAGACTCAGATGAAGAGCCGAAAGCTGTTTGAGAGACAGTTGCCAGGCCGGGATGCTGGTGATCACTACGTCAACTTGGAGGAAACGACCACTAGGCACGTGCGACCGCTCACACAAGAGGAGCGCGCGAATTCGGATCTGATTCCGGTCGGCTGGAGACCGTTCCAGCTTATCAGTCTGACCACTGGAGGTTTTCGCCCTAACACAACGATTCCTTACGAGTTTGAGGGAAAGACCTACCACCCTGGCCCAAACAAATGCTGGAGAACAACGAAGGAGGGGCTGGATCGCCTCGTCGCGCAGAGACGCATCGTGCGGGCTGGCGGCACGATTCGCTACAAGCAATTTCTTGACGATTTCCCTCTGACCGAAGTCACGACAATCTGGCAGGACACAGCGCGAGATCCAGAGAATCTGTACGTAGTGCAAACGCCTTCGAATGTCGTTCGGCGATGCATCCTGATGACAACGGATCCTGGCGATCTAGTGCTTGATCCCACTTGTGGGAGCGGAACGACTGCGTATGTCGCTGAGCAATGGGGGCGTCGTTGGATCGCGGTCGACACGAGTCGAGTACCACTTGCCTTGGCGCGGCAACGGCTGCTGACGGCGACGTTTCCTTATTATGAATTGCGCGAACCAGGGCGCGGCCCTATCGGCGGATTCGAGTACTTGCGACGGCAGAATCAGAAGGGCGAGGAAGTCGGCGGCATCGTGCCCCACATCACGCTGCGCTCCACCGCTCAGAACGAGCTGCCCGAGGAGGAAGTACTGGTCGATCGGCCAGAGGTGGCGAGCGGCGTCGTCAGGGTCGCCGGCCCCTTCGTCGTCGAGGCGACGATCCCGACGGCGGTCGAGGTGGAGCCGCCGTCGGCGCGGGAGGTCGAGAGGGACTACGTCGCGGATCCCGTCAGCCGGATGATCGAGGTGCTCAGGCGCTCGGCGACGCTGCGTGTGGGGGGCAGGCAGGCCGTCGTGCTGAAGAACGTCCGCCGGCCGGCGAAGGCGCTCTCGCTCCACGCCGAGGCCGAGGTGGAAGGCAACGGCACGAAGCCGGTGGCGTTCGTGTTCGGGCCGGAGCACGGGCCGGTGACGGAGCAGCTCGTCTTCGCCGCGGCCAGGGAGGCGAACCTGAAGAGCTACGCGCACCTCTACGTCGTCGGGTTCGCGATCCAGCCGGGGGCGAGCCGGCTGATCCAGGCGTGCGAGGAGATGGTCGGGCTGCCGGCCACCTACGTGCAGGCGACCATGGACCTCCTGATGGGGGACCTCCTCAAGACGACGCGCGCGAGCCAGATCTTCTCCGTGACGGGCGCCCCCGACGTGCGCCTCGTGCGGCTCAAGCGCAAGAACGGCAACGGCCGGCTCTACCGCGTCGAGCTGCTGGGGCTCGACGTCTTCGACCCGGTGACGATGCAAAACGACCACCGGAAAGGCGACGACGTTCCGGCGTGGCTGCTCGACAGCGACTACGACGATCTCGTCTTCCGCGCGAGCCAGGTGTTCTTCCCGCGCACGAGCGCCTGGGACGCGCTCAAGCGCGCGCTCAAGGCCACCTATGAAGAGTCGGTGTGGGAGCACCTGGCGGGCACGGTCAGCGAGCCGTTCGCGGAGGGGGATCACCGCCGGGTCGCGATCAAGGTCATCGACGACCGGGGCAACGAGCTGATGGTCGTCAAGGGGCTCGACGAGGCCGAGCCCGAGCGATAGGGCGTGAGCCAGCTCCACGAAGTCCTCGAGCCGATCATCTGCGATGCCTACCAGGAGCCGACGCATCACTGGGTGATCGAGCGGGGCCGGCCGCCGGTGAAGGCCGAGGGCCGGCGCGAGGCGTGCTACTACTACCGTCCGCCCGGCCGCTCGACCGGCGCCGAGCAGGCCGATGAAATCGGCACACGCTTCACGCTCGGGCTCGTCAATGAGGTCCGCAAGAGAGTAGACGCCTGGCGCCGGGCAGGATATCCCGGCGTCACGGGCGCCACCGGTGAGCTGCTCGCGTACTGGAACCGATCGGACCGGGAGCGCCGGCTCTTTTTCTGCCAGCGCGAAGCCATCGAGACGGTGATTTTCCTGGTCGAGGCGCGGGAGGACTTCCGGCAGGGCCTCGTGGTCCCGCGCGACGAGCCCGGGCTGTTCGCGCGCTACGCCTGCAAGATGGCGACGGGCACGGGCAAGACCGCCGTCATGGCGGGCCTCGCCGCCTGGAGCATCCTCAACAAGGTCGCCGACCGGGGCGATCGGCGCTTCTCAGATCTCGTGCTCGTCGTCTGCCCGAACGTGACGATCCGCGACCGGCTGGAGGAGCTCGGGCCCGAGCGCGGCGAGGGAAGCGTCTACCGCATCCGGGACATCGTGCCGCCGCACCTGATGTCCGACCTTCGCAAGGGCCACGTGATCGTCACCAACTGGCACGTGCTGGCGCCTCAGGACCTGAATCAGGTCGGCGGCGTCGGCGCGAAGGTCGTCAAGCGCGGCCAGGAGTCCGACACGGCAGTCGTCGCGCGCATCCTGAAGGGGGCGGGCAACAAGGGTAACGTCCTCGTCCTCAACGACGAGGCCCACCACGCCTATCGCATCCGCCGGGTGGACGACTCGCCGGAGGCCGACGAGGACGACGAGCTGGCGGAGGCAGACCGGCGCGAAGCCACGGTGTGGATCGAGGGCCTCGACCGCATCCAGCGGGCGCGGGGCATCAACTTCTGCGTGGACCTCTCGGCCACGCCCTTCTATCTCCTGCGATCGGGGACCGACCCGGGGCGACCGTTTCCATGGGTGGTGTCTGATTTCGGGCTCATTGACGCGATCGAGAGCGGGCTGGTAAAGATCCCGCAGCTCCCGGTGCAGGACACGACGGGCGCCGAGATCCCGGCCTACTTCAACGTCTGGAAGTGGATCGTGGAGCAGAAGCTGACTGCTGGCGAGCGCGGAGGGCGGCGGGGCCAAGTGAAGCCGGAGGCCGTGCTGCGGTGGGCGCAGCAGCCCATCGCCCAGCTCGCCGGCCTCTGGCGCCAGACGTTCCTCGAATGGGAGCGCGAGGCGGCCGAGGGGCGCCGGCCGCCGGTGCCGCCGGTCTTCATCGTCGTGTGCCGCGACACGCGCCTCGCGAAGGTCGTTCACGAGTGGATGACCGGTCAGGGGGAGACCCCGCCCCCCGTCGAGGAGTTCAGGAACCGCGACGGCAGGGAGCACACCGTGCGCGTGGACTCGCGCGTGGTGGAGGACCTCGCCACGGGTGTCGCCAAGAGCGACGAGAGCCGGCGCCTCCGCTTCGTGCTCGCGACGATCGGCAAGACCGCCTGGCCCGGGGGCGCGCCGCCGGAGGAGTACCTCGACCTCGTCGAGAAGATGCGCGTCGACGCCTCGATCCCGCCGGGACGCGACGTCCGGTGCATCGTGTCGGTGGCGATGCTGACGGAGGGCTGGGATGCGACGACGGTGACGCACATCGTCGGCCTGCGGCCGTTCGAGTCGCAGTTGCTCTGCGAGCAGGTGATCGGGCGCGGCCTCAGGCGCTCGCAGTACCACGACCTGACGGTCGAGGAGGTCGCTAAGGTCTATGGCGTCCCGTTCGAGCTGATCCCGCTCAAGGCCACGCCCGGGACGCCGACGCCGCCGCCCAGGGTCCACCACGTGTACGCCCTCTCGCCCGAGCGCGATCACCTGGAGATCCGTTTCCCTCGCGTCGAGGGCTACACCCAGCGCATCAGCGCGCAGGTCCAGGTCGCCTGGGACCGCGTGCCGCCCCTGGCGCTCGACCCGACGAAGGTCCCCGACGAGACGCTGGTCCAGGCGCTCATGACGGACCGGGGCAGCGAATTGTCGCTCCTCGGTCCGGGCAAGCCTGCGCACGTCACGCTCGATGCCTGGCGGGAGACGAAGCGCCTCCAGGAGGTGGAGTTCGAGCTCGCCCGCGCGCTCACGCGGCGTCACGTGGGCGACCCGGCGTGCAATGTCCCGGTGCAGGCGCTCTTCCCTCAGATGCTCGGCGTTGCTCGTCAGTTCCTCCGCGAGAGGGTCCAGCCGCTGGGCCACCGGGACCGGAGGGACGTGCTGCTGAATCCGTACTTCTCGGACGCCGTCGAGGGGTTGGGCGGGGCGGTCGGGTCTGACGGGGCGGACAGCCACGAGGTGCCACGGTACGAGGCGAGCAGGGGTGCTGGCAGCACGCGGGAGGTGGACTCCTGGACCTCCAAGCCGGTGCGCGAGACGCAACGCTCCCATCTCAACTTCGTCGTCGCCGACACGGAAAAGTGGGAACAGACGGCGGCGTTCTACCTGGAGACCGATCCGCACGTGATCGCCTACGTGAAGAACGTCAACCTCGGCTTCGCCATTCCGTACGGCCACGGCGGTGTGACGCGGGAGTACCTGCCCGATTTCCTGGTCCGGGTGCAGGAGGACGGGCGCGAGGTCGGCACGCTCATCCTCGAGACCAAGGGCTACGATCCGCTCAAGCACGCCAAGATCAGCGCCGCGCAGCGCTGGGTCGAGGCGGTGAACGCCGAGGGCTCCCACGGGCGCTGGACCTACCGGATCGTCTCCGACCCGACGATCACACCGGCCGCGCTGGCGTCGGCCGCCCGGGAGCTGGCGAATCCGCCGCGCACGGACTGGCGGGCCGCGCTCGGTGAGCTCGCGGCGGCGCTACGCTCGCTCTACGGCGAGCGCCTTCGAGATCTCGTGCTGTACGGCTCGCGGGCGCGGGGCGATGCCGGATGGGACTCGGACGTCGATGTCCTGGTGGTGCTGGACCGCTGCGAGGATTTCTGGGCCGAGTTCGACCGCATCAACGATGTGGCGGGAGCGCTGTTTCTCGAGCACGGCGTCCTGCTCTCCGCGCTGCCGACCGATACGGACGAGTTCAGCCACAGCACGAAGCCGCTCTTCGTCAACGCGCGGCGCGACGGCAAGCCGGTGGCATGACGCCGGGAGTCGAGAGCCTCGTGCAGAAGGGACGCCGCAGCCTGGACGCGGCCGGGAGGCTGCTCCGCGACGGGGACCACGATTTCGCCGCGTCGCGCGCGTACTACGCGATGCTCTATCACGCGGAGGCCCTGCTCCTGTCGGGAGGGTTCGAGGCGGACTCCCACGCGGGTGTCATCGCGCTGCTCCACCGGGAATTCGTCAGGACGGGCAAGCTGGATCATGCCCAGGCCGCTGCCCTCGAGCGGGCCTGGAAGGAGCGCGGCCAGGCCGACGACGAGGCCGGCACGGAGTTCACCGAGGCGCGGGCCCGGCAGTCCGTGGAACGGGCGGAAGCCTTCCTGCGCGCGGCGGAGGTCCTGCTGCCTTCGTAAGTCAGATCTTCGGGCGCACGTCCTTCGCGAAGCGGGTGTAGATGGCGGTGAGGTCCTCGAGGTCGCGGATCCGCGACTCGAGGATCACGTGGCCCACGCCGAGCTCCTGCAGGGCGCGGAGCTCGGCGACCAGCGGGTCGGCGTCCTGGCGCGCGGGCAGACCGAGGCGCGCGCTGATCGTGAGCGATGCCGGGGTGCGCCCCGCGCGGCGGCAGGCCTCCGCGAGATCACCCATGCTCTTCTTCATCTCCGCCGCGCTCGTGAAGGCGGCGTGCCAGCCGTCGCCGAGCTCGGCGACCCTCTGGAGCGCGCGGGGGGTGTGCCCGCCGATCCAGATCGGGATCGTGCCCTGCGCGGGCTTGGGCGCCATGCCGACCGGCTCGAAGCTCAGGAACTCGCCGCGGTGCTCGACGCGTTCCTCGCGCCAGCAGGCGCGCATCACGCGGATGGCCTCGTCGCTCCACGCGCCCCGCCGCGCGTACGGCACGCCCAGCAGCTCGATCTCCTCCTTCATCCAGCCGACGCCGGCGCCCACGATCACGCGGCCGGGCGCCAGGTGGTCGAGCGTCGCGAGCATCTTCGCGGCCAGCAGCGGATGGCGATGCGGCAGCACCAGCACCGTGGTGCCGATGCGGACGCGCTCGGTCGCGCCCGCGACGAGGGCGAGGGTGACCAGCGGC
>MGCE01000018.1:8094-22100 GCA_001790315.1 Candidatus Rokubacteria bacterium RIFCSPLOWO2_02_FULL_72_37
AGACGGGCAGGTGGCAGCCGAATTCCATGTCAGTGCCCTCCATGGAGGACGCGCTCGTCGAGCCCGCCGGCGGCGAGCATCTCGACGAGGCGTGAGCGCTGGATCTTGCCGCTCGAGGTCTTCGGGATCGTGCTCGGAAGCACCAGGAGCACACGCGCGGGTCGGTGTCCGGTCGCCTCGTGCACGCGGCCCACGATGTCGCGGACGAGCCGGTGGTGCTCGTCCGGCGCCAGCGCGTCGCCGCGCACCTCGACCACCAGGTAGAGCCGCTGCGTGCCGGTCCGCTCGCTGTCGAGCCCGACGGCCGCCCCGTAGCGGACGCCCTCGATTCGGTCGACGACCTCCTCGATGTCTGCGGGCAGCACGTTCGTGCCGCCGAGGACGATCAGGTCCTTGAGCCGTCCCGTGACGAAGAGGTACCCTGCCGCGTCCACGAAGCCGAGGTCGCCCGTGCGCAGCCAGCCGCCGGGGAGCAGCACCTGGGCCGTGGCCTCGGGGTTGTTGTAATAGCCGCGCATCACCCCCGGACTCTTCACGCAGATCTCGCCCTCCTCGCCGGGCGGGAGCTCGAGCCCGGCGGCGCCGTCCTCCTGGAGCCCCAGGATCCGCACGGCGACGCTCGAGCACGGCCGGCCCACCGAGAGGAAGCGTCCGCTCGCGTCGAGCCTGAGCGGCGTCGCCCGCGGCCAGATCGCGACGGCGAGGGTCGCCTCGGCGAGGCCGTAGCAGGGCGAGATCACCCGCTCGAGCCCGAAGCGGGCCTCGAAGGCGTCGATCGTCGACGTACGCACCGGCTCGGCGCCGGACAGGGCCGCCCTGAGGCTCGTGAGGTCGAGGCCCGACGTGTCGCGCACGTGCCGCACGCAGTTCCGGTAGCCGAAGTCGGGTGACACCGTGAACGTCGCCCGCACCTCGGTGACCAGCTCGAGCCACTGCCGCGGGTTGCGCAGGTCCGGCGGAAGGAGCCAGAGGGGCGTGCCGGTGAGCGGCGGCGTAAAGGCGCAGCCGATCAGGCCCATGTCGTGATAGAGCGGGAGCCACGAGACCACGCGGTCCTCGGCGGTGAGGCCCGCGGCCTCCGCCATGAACCCGATCGTGGCCACCACGTTCCCGTGCGTGAGCATGACGCCGCGCGGATGACCGGTGCTGCCGGAGGTGTACTGCAGGAACGCCAGGTCGTCCGCCGTCGCGGCGGGCGGCGGCACGGCGGCCGCGTCGACCTCGAGGTCCGGCGGCTCGAGCACGATGCCGAGGCCCGGCGCGAGCGCGACGCTCTCGTCGACGCCCTGGCGGAACCAGCCGATGGTCGCGACCGCGACGGCCTCGGAGTCACGGAAGATCCGCGCCGTCGCCTCGACGCCGAGCGTCGGATAGAGCGGCACGGGCACCGCGCCCAGGCGGAGCGCGCCGAAGAAGGTGTAGAAGAACTCCGCGCAGGTCGGGTAGATCAGGCAGACCTTGTCGCCGGGATGAACGCCGCCGCGCGCGAGGCCCGCCGCGTACCGCCCGCTCTGCGCCCAGAGCCGCCCGTACGTGACGGTCTCGCCGTACAGGTGGAAGTACGGCTGGTCGGGCGACAGGGCGGCGCGTCGCTCCATCATCTCGGTCAGGGTGGTACCCGGTTCCATCACGCCCCCTGCGATCGCGGGTTCACGGGTGCGTGCCGAGGGTCGCCGCCGTGGCGTGCGCCTCGCCGTCGCGCAGGTAGACGACGTCCACGGTGTCCCCGGGCCGCCGGTGCCGCAGCAGCCCGCGGAGCGCGTCGAGGCCGTCCACGGCGTTGCGACCGAATCGGACGATCACGTCGCCCTCGCGGAGCCCCGCCGTCGCCGCCCCGCTGCCCGGCACGACACCGGAAAGCCAGAGGCCGTCCGGACCCGGCCGCGAGGCGGCGACGATGCCGAGGAACGCGCCGTCGGCCGCGGTGCCGCCGGCGCCGCCGCGGGCGGCCGGGCGGGCGAGGCGAGCGTAGGTCGGCCGGGGCACGAGCGCGAGTCGCTCGACGACGCGCGCCGCCACGGCGGCGACCCGCGCGATGCCGTCGGCGTCGATCTTGTCGACGGTGTCGCTCGGGCGGTGGTGGTCGTCGTGACCGCCCGTGGAGAAGAACAGCACGGGAACACCGGCGTCGTAGAACCGCGAATGGTCCGACGGCGTCCAGGGAGTGCCGCTGACCTCGGGCGTCACGTCCGTGCCCCGCGACGCCTCGATCGCCAGCGCGCGGAGCCCGCCGGCGCTGTCGCCGCCGCCCACGAAGAGACGGCGGTGCCGCAGTCGGCCGACCATGTCGAAGTTGAGCATCGCGATGGTCTGCGCGAGCGGGACGACGGGCTCGCGCACGTAGTGCCCCGAGCCCAGCAGGCCCAGTTCCTCGGCGCCGAACAGGACGAAGACGAGCGTGCGGTCGACACCGCCCGCCGCGGCGAACGCCCGCGCGAGGCCGACGACGAGCGCGGTCCCCGAGGCGTTGTCGTCGGCGCCGGGATGGACGATGCCCTCGATCCGGCCCAGGTGGTCGTAGTGGGCGCCGATCACCAGGGCGTCGCCGGCGCGGAGGGGGTCCTTGCCGCGAAGCACCCCGACGACGTTGGCGGCCCGGCGCGCGTCGTGCACGATGTCGACGCGGAGACGAGCGCGGGCGCCCGTCGCGACGGAGGCCGGCGCGCCCGTGGTGGCGAGCGGCGCGGCCAGCTCGTCGATGGTCCGCCCCGCGGGCGCGAGCAGGGCATCGGCCCCGGCGCGCGTCAGCGTTGCCGAGAGGACGTTGACGGCGGCCGCGGTCGCGTCGGCGGGCGGGAGCGCGTCCCTGACGACGAGGAGCGCCGCCGCGCCGTGCGTGCGCGCCGCGAGGAGCTTCTCGATCCGGCTGGCCCGTCCGTCCGTGAGCTGCGGCGGGGCGCCGTCGAGGACGAGCGCGAGACGGCCCCGGACGTCGATGCCCGCCCAGTCGTCCCAGCCGGCGTCGGGAGCGCTCACGCCGTAGCCGACGAACACGACGTCGCCGGCCGCCTCGCCGGCACGCGAGCCGGCGTGCGGCGCGAAGTCGCGGCCGAAGACCAGGCGCCGCGCCGGTCCGCCCTCGAGCTCGAGCGCGCTCGTCGGCGCCGGCCGCGCCGCGCGCTCCAGGACGAACGATTGGAGGAACGTCCCGCGGTCGCCGCCCGGCTCGAGCCCCGCGGCCTGGAGCCACGCCGCCAGGCGCCGGGCCGCGCGGTCGCCGCCGGGGGTGCCGGAGCGTCGGCCCTCGAGGCCTGGGTCCGTGAGCGTGGCGACGGTGGCGCCGAGCTCGTCGGTGCCGGGAGGGACGACCGCCGGAGCGGCGAGGACGGTGAGCGCGCCCAGCACGCAGCAGACGGCCAGCAGGAACGCGACGGCGCGGCTCCGGATCACGTCGGGCATTGTACCCGGATCGCCCGTCAGCGCCCGATCACGATCCGGTCGAACGCCTCGGCGGACGCGTAGCCCTTGGCCTGCCCGAGCAGGCGGCCCCGCTCGCGTACCCGCGCTTCGACGGCGGCGAAGTCGCTGAACTGGCTCGCGTGGCACGCCAGCGCCTTGATCTTGAGATCCATCACGTCGGAGATGTCCACGACGAGGTGGGGATTCGCCCACTGCATCAGGTACACCTCCTGGACCCGGTGCGGCTCGAACTCGGGCATCAGCTCGGGGAAGGCCATGTGGTCGCGGGCGAGCGGGTACACGCAGTCGAGCGCGACGCCGGCCGTGATGCGGTGATCGCGGTGCGAGGCGCCGAGGTTGTACGTGCGGTTCGGGTTCTGGGCGATGACGAGGTCGGGCTTGAAGCGCCGGATCTCACGGCTCACGTCGCGGCGGAGATCGCGGGTGTCCTCGACCTCGCCGTCGGGGTAGCCGAGGAACTGCACGTGGGCGACCCCGAGGGTACGCGCCGCCGCCCGCTGCTCCTCGGCGCGGATCCGCGCCAGGCGCTCGGGCGTCATCGTGCGATCGCTCGAGCCCTTGTTCCCGTTGGTGACGATGACGTAGGTGACCTCACAGCCCTCGCGCACCATCTTCGCCACGGTCCCGCCCGCGCCGAACTCCGAGTCGTCCGGGTGGGCCGTCACGACGGTCACGCGCTCGATCGTTCGCACCATGCACCGCTCCTCTCCGTTACGAATAGACGCAAGTCGTAAGGATACAGATTCCGGCGCCCGCGCGCGACGGGCTATAATCGCGCGGTGTCCATGGCCGCCGGGCGCCGGGCCGCGGTGCTCCTCCTGCTCTGTCTCCTCGCGGGTGGCCTCCTCCTGAGCGTGGCGCCGGGCGACCCCGGCGCGCTGCGGCTTCGCGGTGTCGGCGTGCTCTGGTGGTACACGTTCCTCGCGGCCCCGCTCGCGGGGCTCGCCGTGACCGTCCCCGCGCTCGCGACGCGGTCGGCGCCGCCGGCCGCATCGGTCGCGTTCTGGGTGTCACCCGTCGTCCCCGCGGTGGTCGCGGCGCGCGTGTTCGACGGCGCCGCGGACGCGCCGGTCGTGGCCCTCGCCGCCGCGCTGGCGCCGCTCCTTGCGCTGCTGGTGGCGCGGACGCCAGCAGCACCGGCCGATGTCGGAACGCGGCTCCTGGGCGCGCTGAGCGCGGCGCTCGTGCTCGGCGCCGGGCTCTCCGTGCTCGCCGGCGTGGGCACGCTGCTGCACCTCCCCACGGCCGCCGTGGTCGCCGTCGCGACCGGCTGCGCGGCGCTCGCGACCCTGCTGCCGCGCGTGCCCGCAGCGGCCGTGCGCGATCTCGCCTTCGGGTTCGGCGGCGTCGGGTTCATCGTGCTGATCGCCGCCGCCGGCCTGGATGTCGGTGTCGCCCCCTGGGTCGCGTGGCGCGACGTGGCGTCGCGCCCGGCGCTCGTCTTCGATCCGGCGAGCCCCGCCGTCCTCGACGGACGGACGATCCTGCGCGCGACGACGCTCACGTTCACCGAGCCCCATCGCATCACCGCTCGTGCACCCGGCGTCTACCGCGTGACCGAGGGCGCACGGCCACACGAATGGCGGCTCCGTGCGGGGGACTCCCTGGAGCTTCGTCCGGGCGACCGGCTCCTGCTGGAGGCCGGGGCGCGCCTGACATTCGAGGCGGGCAAGCGCGTGCCGACGGCCCCCGTGTCCGGGGTCGCCTGGGCGGATCCGGCGGAGCGCGGGGCGGGGGGGGCGACGGCGCGCGCGGCGGGAGTCGTCCTGAGCGTGCTGGGCGGGGCGATGGCGCTCGTGCCCCCGGTCGGCGCCGCCACCGGCGCGCGCGCGATCCTCGGCGTCACGCTTGCCGTCGGGCTCGTGCTCGCGGCCGGGTCCCTCGGGATCTGGAGCGTCGGCACGGCCCCGGAGCTCGCGCTCGGCGCGCCGCCGCTCGTCGCGCCCCTGGCGCTGCCGCCGTTCCTCCTCGGCGCCCGATGGGGACGCGCGTGGATGATCCTCTGTGCGCTCGCCCTGCTCCTGCTGCTGACGGCGGCTGCTGCGGCCCTGTCGGGCGCCGCGCGTGGCGGCGCCACCGGCGGCGCGCGCCACGGCCAGGCACTCGGCCTCGTCGTGCTCGTGGTCGCCGCGGCCACGGCTGTCTGGCCCGGGGACCCGTGGCGTGTCGGCGTCGCCGGCCTGGGCCTCGCCGCGTCCGCCGTGGCCGCGCCCCGCCTCGGCGGCGGCGGGCGCGGCGCGGCGCTCGGCGGAGCGCTCGCGGGCACGCTGGCGTTCGGTGGCTTGGCGCTCGCCGCCCCGTGGCTCCCCGCCTGGGCGGCTGCCCTCGGCGCCTACCCGGCGCTCGTCGCCGCGCCGCTCGCCTTTGCGGCGAGCCTCGGCGGGCGGGTTGCCGCGACGGGGCGAGGCTGACACAATAGAGCCTCACATGGCGAGCGATCGCATCGTCGTCCGGGGCGCGCGCGAGCACAACCTCAAGAACATCGACCTCGAGATCCCGCGCGACCAGCTCGTCGTCATCACCGGACTGTCGGGCTCGGGCAAGTCGTCGCTCGCGTTCGACACGATTTACGCGGAAGGCCAGCGTCGGTACGTCGAGTCGCTCTCGGCGTACGCCCGGCAGTTCCTCGAGCAGATGGAGAAGCCCGAGGTCGATTCGATCGAGGGGCTCTCGCCGGCGATCTCGATCGAGCAGAAGACCACGTCGAAGAACCCGCGCTCGACCGTCGGCACCGTCACGGAGATCCACGACTACCTGCGCGTGCTCTTCGCGCGCATCGGCGTCCCGCACTGCCCGCGCTGCGGCCGCGTCATCTCGGCGCAGACGGTCCAGCAGATGGTGGACCGCGTCCTCGCGCAGGCGCCCGGCACGCGCCTGCTGATCCTCGCCCCCGCCGTGCGCGGGCGGAAGGGGGAGTACAAGAAGTTCTTCTTCGATCTCCAGCGGCAGGGGTACACGCGCGTCCGCGTCAACGGCGCCGTCCGGGAGCTCGGCGAGGAGATCGAGCTCGACAAGAAGCGCAAGCACACCATCGAGGTCGTCGTGGACCGCCTCGTGGTGCGCGAGAACCTCGGGGCCCGGCTTGCCGACTCGCTCGAGACGGCGCTGCGCCTGGCCGACGGCGTGGTCCTCGTCGAGGCGGCGGGGGAGTCGACGACGCCGATGCTCTTCGCCGAGCGGCTCGCGTGCGCCGAGTGCGGCGTCTCGCTGCCCGAGGTGTCGCCGCGGATGTTCTCGTTCAACAACCCGTACGGCGCCTGCCCCGACTGTGGCGGCCTCGGCACGCGGGAAGAGATCGACCCGGAACGGCTCGTGCCGAACGCGGCGCGCTCGCTCCGCGCAGGCGCCCTGGCGCCGTGGGCCGGGCGCGAGACCACGTACTTCCGGCAGACGCTCCAGGTGCTCGCGCGCCGCCACCGCTTCTCGCTCGACGCGCCGTGGTCCCAGCTCCGAAAGGCCGTGCGCGACGTCATCCTCCACGGCGAGCGCGACGGGGGCTTCGAGGGCGTCGTCGCGACGCTCGAGCGGCGCTACCGGGAGACGACCTCCGAGGAGACGCGCGCGGAGATCGAGCAGTTCATGACCGAGCGACCGTGCCCGGCGTGCGGGGGCGCGCGGCTGCGCGGCGAGTCGCTCGGGTTCAGGATCGCCGGCCGCTCGATCGCCGACGTGGGGCGCGACACGATCAAGCAGGCGGCGGCGTTCTTCGACACGCTCACGCTCGGCGAGCGCGAGGCGGCGATCGGGCGACGGGTGCTGAAGGAGATCCGCGAGCGCCTCGGTTTCCTGCTCAACGTCGGGCTCGACTACCTGACGCTCGATCGGCCGGCGGGCACGCTGTCGGGCGGCGAGGGGCAGCGCATCCGGCTCGCGACGCAGATCGGCTCGAGCCTCGTCGGGGTCCTGTACATCCTCGACGAGCCGTCGATCGGGCTCCACCAGCGCGACAACCGCCGGCTCCTCGAGACCCTCAAGCGCCTGCGGGACCTGGGCAACACCGTCCTCGTGGTCGAGCACGACGAGGAGACGATGCGCGCGGCCGACTACGTCGTCGACCTGGGCCCGGGTGCGGGCGAGCTCGGCGGACACGTCGTCGCCGTCGGGACGCCGGACGAGATCATCGCGAACCCGGCGTCGCTGACCGGGAGGTACCTCGCCCGCGACCTGGCCATCCCCGTGCCGGCGGCGCGCCGCACGGGGAGCGGCCGCTTCATCACCATCCACAATCCGCGCGAGCACAACCTGAAAGGCATGGCGACCCGGATCCCGCTCGGGACTTTCACGTGCGTCACGGGCGTGTCGGGCTCGGGCAAGTCCACGCTCGTCAACGACATCCTCTATCGCGCGCTCGCGCAGATGCTCCATCGGGCGCAGGAGCGCCCGGGGGCCCACGACCGCGTCGAGGGCGCCCAGCACGTCGACAAGGTCGTGGACATCGACCAGTCGCCGATCGGGCGCACGCCGCGCTCCAATCCCGCGACGTACACGGGCGTCTTCACGTTCATCCGCACCCTCTTCGCGCGAACGCCCGAGGCGCGCATGCGGGGCTACCAGCCGGGTCGGTTCTCGTTCAACGTGAAGGGGGGTCGCTGCGAGGCCTGCCAGGGCGACGGGCTCGTCAAGATCGAGATGCACTTCCTGCCCGACGTCTACGTGACGTGCGACGTGTGCAAGGCGCGCCGGTACAACCGGGAAACGCTCGACGTCCACTACAAGGGCCGGAGCATCGCGGATGTGCTCGCGATGACGGTCCGCGAAGCGCTCGGGTTCTTCGATGCGGTGCCCGTGATCAAGACGAAGCTCGCGACGCTCGACGACGTGGGCCTCGACTACATCCGGCTCGGCCAGTCGGCCACGACGCTGTCGGGCGGCGAGGCCCAGCGCGTGAAGCTGGCGACCGAGCTGTCGCGCCGCGCCACCGGGCGGACGCTGTACATCCTGGACGAGCCGACGACCGGGCTGCACTTCGCGGACATCCAGCGTCTGCTGGACGTGCTGAACCGTCTCGTGGACCAGGGCAATACCGTCGTGATCATCGAGCACAACCTGGACGTGGTCAAGACGGCGGACTGGATCATCGACCTCGGCCCCGAGGGTGGTGACGAGGGGGGGCGCGTCGTCGCGACCGGGACGCCCGAGACGCTGGCGGGCCAGGCGGACCGCTCGTACACGGGCCTGTTCCTCGGACCCCTGCTCCGCGGCGCGTGAGGCATGCGCCGCACCAAGGTGGTCTGCACCATCGGGCCCGCGAGCGGGAGCCGGGAGCAACTCGACCGGCTCGTGGCCGCCGGCATGGACGTCGCCCGCGTGAACTTCTCGCACGGCACGCACGCCGAGCACGCGGGCGTCATCGGGCGGATCCGCGAGGGCGAGGCGCGGTGGGGGCGGCCCGTCGCGATCCTCCAGGACCTGCAGGGGCCGAAGGTGCGGCTGGGAACGTTCGGCGCCGCCGGCGGCGTACGCGTCGACCTCGAGCAGGGACGCGCGTTCACGCTGTGCGCCCGTCCCGTGGCCGGCAGCGCCGAGCGCGCCTCGATCACGCATCCCGAGTATCTGCGCCGGCTCGGTCCCGGCGACGAGGTCTGGATGGACGACGGGATGATCCAGCTCCGGGTCGAGGCCGCGTCCGCCGACGAGGTCCGCTGCCGCGTGGTCGTGGGCGGGCGCATCAGCGACCACAAGGGCGTCTCGTTCCCGCGCGTCGAGCTGCCGATGTCCTGTCTCACCGACAAGGACCGAGGCGATCTGCGCTTCGGCATCGCCCACGGCGTCGACTTCGTCGCCGTCTCGTTCGTGCGCTCGGCGTCGGACGTCGAGGAGGTCCGTGCGTTCCTCAAGAGTCAAGGGGCCGAGCTCCCGCTGGTGGCCAAGCTCGAGCGCCACGAGATCATCGCCAATTTGGCCGGCATTCTCGCGCTCGTGGACGCGGTCATGGTGGCGCGGGGCGATCTGGGTGTGGACGTGCCGCTCGAGGACGTGCCACATTTACAGAAGGAAATCATCCGCCAGGCCCGGCGCGCGAAGATCCCGGTGATCGTCGCGACCCAGATGCTCGAGTCGATGGTCACGCACCTGCGGCCGACACGGGCGGAGGTCTCCGACGTGGCGACGGCGATCTTCGATGGCAGCGACGCGATCATGCTGTCCGCGGAGACGGCGACCGGCCGCTATCCCGCCGAGGCGGTAGAGGTGATGGCGCGGATCGCGGAGCGCGCCGAGCAGGCGGTGCTCGAGGCGGAGCCCCGCCGCCGCACCGACCGGGGGACCGGCTTTCCCGAGGCGATCGCCGACGCGGCGGCGACCGCGGCCCGCACGCTCAACGCGCGCGCGGTCGTGGCGTTCACCGAGTCCGGGTTCTCGGCGCGGCTGATCTCCGGCGAGCGCCCGGTCGTGCCGATCATCGCGCTGACGCCCTCGCCCGCGGTCCGTCGCCGGCTCGCGCTCTCGTGGGGGGTGTCCTCGCGGCTGATCCGGAAGGTGGAGACGACCGACGAGATGCTGGAGGAAGTCGAAGCGACGCTGCTCGGCGACGGGACCGTGCGTCCCGGGGACGTGCTCGTGATCATCTCGGGCTCGCCCATGTGGGTCGCCGGCACCACGAACCTCTTGAAGCTCCACCACGTTGGCGCGCGCCACTGAGCCGCCGGTGACACGCGAGCGGATGCTCGAGACCCTCGCGCGCCTGGCGCAGCACCTGACGACCACCCTCTCGCCGGACGAGCTGGGCGACCGGATCGTCGGCGCCGCGCGCGACCTGTTCGGCCCGGTCGTCGCGCGGCTCTGGCTCGTGACCGGGGAGGGCGAGCACGTCGCGCTCCATGCCACGGCGGGCGCCCCGGCGGCGGCCGGCGACACGCGGCTCTCGCTGGCGAGCCCGCTGGTCGCGGAGGTGGCGGCCGCCGCGGCGCCGATCTCGATCGCCGACGTGGCCCGCGACCCGCGGACGCGGGACGTGCCGGCGCTCCGGTGCGAGGGCGTCGTGTCGCTCGCCGTCGCGCCGCTCCGTGCCGGCGACCGACCCGTCGGCGCGCTCAGCGTCGGCTGGGCCGAGGCCCACGCGCCCGCGCCCGAGGAGCTCGACCTGCTCCAGTCGCTCGCCGACTTCGCGGCGCCGGCCGTCAACAACGCGTACCTGTTCGCCGACGAGCAGGCCCGCCGCGCGTACCTCGCCACGGTCCTGGAGATCAACAAGAAGATCGGACGACTCACGCCCACCGATGCGCTGCTCGCGTCGATCGCCGAGGAGGCGGCGCGGCTCGTGGGCGTGGACAACGTGGGCTTCCGCCTCCTCGAGGGCGACGACCTCGTGCTCGCCGGCCTCGCCGGCCTTGCGGGGGAGACGATGCTGCGGCCCCGGCTGAAGGTCGGGGAGAGCCTGAGCGGCAAGGTCGTCGCCGCCGGGCGGACGCTCGCCATCGAGATCGAGACCGCCCAGGACCTCGTCCCGGAGCACCTCGCGGCGGACCGACGCCTCGGGTACACGTGGTTCCTCGGTGTGCCGCTGCAGCTCGGCGACCGGACGATCGGGGTGCTCACCTTCCGCGCGCGCCGCGCCTTCACGCCCCGCGAGGTCGAGCTGGCCGAGGTCTTCGCCGGCCAGGCCGCGATCGCGCTCGAGCACGCGCGCCTGCAGGCCGCGACGAGCCGCCGGCTCGAGGAGACCCGCGCGCTCCTCGAGGTCGTCGAGATCCTCAACTCCACGCTCGACTCGAAGCGGCTGTTCAAGCGCGTGGCGATCAAGATCGCGCAGGTGTGTCGCGTCGACCGCTGCTCGCTCGAGCTGTGGGCGGGTGACCAGGTGACGCCGCTCATGTCGCAGTACGCGGACGGGCGGAGGGCTCCGGACCTGTGGGAGGCGTTCCAGCGGATCGGCGCACGACGCCTGCGTGAGGTCCCCGCGAACGTCCGGGCGATCGAGACACGACGCCCGGTCGTGATCGAGGACACCGCCGCGACCGACCTCCTGCCGCGGGACTGGGTCGACGTCTTCGGGATGAAGGCGAGCCTCGTCGTGCCGATGATCCGCCAGGACCAGGTCATCGGCGTGATGACGCTCGACCGGTGCGACCAGGCCACGCGCTTCGAGGCGTGGCAGATCGACCTGGCGGCGACGATCGCCGGCCAGCTCGCCCTGTCCCTCGAGAACACACGACTGTACGCCGAGGCGCAGGAGCGGTTGCGCGAGACGACGACGCTCCTGAACGTCGGCCGGATCCTCGCGGAGCGCGGCGCGACCCAGGAGCTGATGCGGCGCGTCGCGCGCGAGGTCGCGCGCGCCCTCGGCGCGGACATGGTGGGCGCCTACTTCGCCGACGCCGGGACGCGGCAGCTCGTGCCGCTCTGCGGCTATCGCGTCCCGAGGGCGCTGCTCTCCACGTTCATGAGTCGGCCCATCGTGCCGGAGCGGATGCCGCTGCTGCTCCCCGCGTGGCGCGGAGGCCATCCGGTCGCGAGCCCGGACCCGCAGAACGATCCACGGTTCGACGCCGAGTGGGGGCGGGGACTGCCTCCGCACTCGGTCCTCTTCGCCTCGGCCAGCGCGCATCGGGAGCCGATCGGCGCGCTCTTCGCGGTCTGGTGGCGCACGGGGCGCGAGTTCCAGCCCGCCGAGTTCCGGCTCCTCGAGGCGATCGCCGCCCAGGTCGGCCTCGCGATCGAGAACGCGGAGCTCGCACGCCGGACGCAGCGCAAGCTGCACGAGACGGAGACGCTGCTCTCGGTGAGTCGCGCGCTCTCGACGACGCTCGATCGCGAAGCCCTCATGCGGCATTTCCTCGCGCGGGTCGTGGCCGCCGTCGATGCGGACTGCGCCGGAGTCTGGCTCCGCGAGAGCGGGGGGGAATGGCTCGAGCCCGTCGCCGACGAGCGCGTGCCCGAGGAGCGGCGCGAGGGGCTGCGCCGGGTGCGGCTCTCGCTGCTCCGCCACGGGTATTGCGTGGAGGCTGCGCGGGCGCGCCGTCCGGTGGCGACCCGCCGGATCGGCGACGAGCGGCGGGACGCGGACCCGCTCGGCGCGGCGCTCGCGCACCGGAGCCAGCTCTTCGTCCCGATCGTGGTGAAGGAGCAGATCCTCGGCGGCTTCGGGCTCATCTGGTTCGAACAGGCCCGTGAGTTCTCCGAGGACGAGCTCGCGCTGATGGAAGCGGTCGCCAACCAGGCAGCGGTCGCGCTCGAGCACGCGCGCCTGTTCGCGCAGAATCACCGCCAGGTCGAGGAGCTGTCGGTCCTGCACGATCTGTCGCGCGCCGTCACGGGCCAGCTCGACCGGGCGGCGCTGCTCGACGCCATCCGCGCGCACGTGGGGCGGGTGCTGGACGACCGGAACATCGTCGTCGCGCTCCGTGACGCGGAGCCCGGTGGCGTCGAGATCGCGCTCCGGATCACGGACGGCGCCGAGGACCGGCAGCCGCCGCTGCGCTACGCGCGCTCGGTCGGGTTGATGTCGGTGGTCCTCGCGACGGGACGGGCCATCCGCACGAGCGACTACCTGGGCGAGTGCGCGCGCCGCGGCGTGGACCCGGTCGGCTTCTCGGCCCACCTCACGCACTGGATGGGTGTGCCGATGGCGGCGGGCGAGGACGTGCTGGGGGTCATCGTGCTGCGGGGCAACGCGCGCCAGTTCGGCGAGGCCGACGAGCGGCTGCTCGCCAACATCGGCCACCTCGCCGCGCTCGCCCTGCGCAGCGCCGGGCTCTTCGAGGAGCGGGCGCGCGCGTACGGCGCGCTCGCGGCGGCGCAGGATCAGCTGGTGCGGACGGAGAAGCTGCGCGCCCTGGGCGAGATGGCCTCGGGCATCGCGCACGACTTCAACAACCTGCTCGCGTCGATTCTCGGCCGCGCCCAGCTCCTGCTCCAGCGCGTCCAGAGCCCGCAGCTCCGGCAGTGGCTTCAGGTGATCGAGCAGGCGTCGCTCGACGGCGCGCAGACGGTGCGGCGCCTGCAGGAGTTCACGCGCATCCGGCGCGACATCCCGTTCGTGCGGGTCGACCTGAACGACGTGATCCGCGGTGCGCTCGAGATCACGCAGTCGCGATGGCGCGATGAGGCGCAGAGCCGGAGCGTCGTCATCGAGGTGTGTCCCGTGCTCGGCGCCCTGCCGCCGATCGCCGGGGACGCCGCCGAGCTGCGCGAGGCGTTCACGAACCTGATCCTCAACGCGATCGACGCGATGCCGGACGGCGGCGTCCTCACCGTCACGACCGCCGCGGGAGGCGACGGCGAGGTCGTGGCGAGCATCGCCGACAGCGGTGTCGGCATCCCGGAGGGTGTCCGGGAGCGGATCTTCGATCCTTTCTTCACGACCAAGGGGCTGCAGGGTACGGGACTCGGCCTGGCGATGACCTACGGGATCCTCGCGCGCCACAACGCGCGGATCGAGGTGGACAGTGCCGAGGGGCGCGGGACCACGTTCCGGCTGACCTTCCGGGCCGCGGGCGACGTGGACGCGCGGACGCAGTCCGAGCCCGCCGCCGCTGCGCGGACGGCGGCCTCGTCCCTGCGGTGCCTCGTGGTTGACGACGAGGTGCCGGTGGGCGCGATGCTCGGCGACGTCCTCGAGTCCGGCGGGCATCGCGCCGTCGTGCTGA
>MGCE01000019.1 GCA_001790315.1 Candidatus Rokubacteria bacterium RIFCSPLOWO2_02_FULL_72_37
AGGCGCGGCGCGGCCGGACCGAGAGAGAGGCCGACGATGAACCAGAAGCGGCGTGTGCGCGTCGCGGCGGTGACGGAGATTGCGGTGGGCGAGGGGCGGGTGGTGGAGGCCGAGGGCCTGACCCTCGCGCTCTTCAACGTGAACGGGGCGTTCTACGCGATCGACAACCGCTGCCCGCACCGCGGGGGCCCGCTCGGTGAGGGCGAGCTCGCGGGCGCCGTGGTGACCTGCCCGTGGCACGCCTGGCGCTGGGACGTGACGACGGGCGCCAACGCCAACAACCCGGTCGTGCGGGTGGCCTGCTACCCGGCGCGGGTGGAGGGCGGGACCGTGTTCGTGGAGCTGGGCTGAGCCCGGGCGGGAACGCCGGGGCCGGGTCGACGGTTACTGAGTCGACGCAGTTCCACTCCAACCCCACGGGAGGTCACCCTGATGGCTCGGTTCATCCTTGCGTCCGCTCTCGCCTCGG
Source organism: Candidatus Rokubacteria bacterium RIFCSPLOWO2_02_FULL_72_37 (assembly GCA_001790315.1). Taxonomy (GTDB): domain Bacteria; phylum Methylomirabilota; class Methylomirabilia; order Rokubacteriales; family CSP1-6; genus GWA2-73-35. Next base: position 470 of record MGCE01000019.1, read on the forward strand.
TAGCGCTGCTCTCGGCCGGTCCGGCGCTCGCCTCTCAGTGCCCGAAGCTGATCAACCAGATCAACGCGGCCGCGGGCAATCGGTTCGACGCCGCGGCGGCCGAGGCTCGCGGCAAAGCCGCCGAGGCCGAGCAGCTCCACAAGGCCGGCAAGCACGCCGACTCGGAGAAGCTCGCGAAGGAAGGGCTCGCGAAGATCGGCGTCAAGTAGGCGTACCGCCCGCGACCACGCCCGGCGCGCGCCCGCGGCGCGCCGGGCGCGCTTGACACTCTCCCGGTCCGTTGCCTAGCATGGGCGGTGTGGAGGCCCTGGAGGCCGTCCTCTCCGTCCCACCTCTGGTGGCCGGCGTGGTCCTCGCGACAGGGCTTGGTCTTTTTCTCGGCTGGCGGACGTACCAGCAGTGTCCTCACTGCGGTCGGCTCGTCCGTCGGGTCACCCAGGGCTGGCGCCGCTGCCGTTCGTGCGGCCGGCAATATCAACGAGGGCTCCACCTGCGATGAGAGCGCTCCTGCGGCTGCTGGGACTCGCCGACGCTGATCCGGACGGCGCCGGGGTGGGCGGGTCGTTCACGGCGCCGGACGCGGCGACGGTCATCGGGCCGAGCGTCGCGATCAAGGGCGAGCTTCAGGGACAGGGCGCGATGACGGTGCTCGGGCGCTTCGAGGGGGACATCGTCCTCGAGGGCGAGCTCCACGTCGGGCCGGACGCGCGCATCGAGGCCAACATCAGCGCACACAAGATCGTCGTCGCAGGCACTGTGCGGGGGAATCTCTCGGCCGACACGCGCGTGGAGATCCTCCCGAACGGCTCGCTCACCGGGACGGTCAAGAGTGGGAGCTTTGCGGCCGCCGACGGCGCGACCGTCAAGGGTGAGATCTGGGTGGAGCGGCCGGCGCCGCCGCCGGGGGTCCGGCCCGCGTGACGCTCCCATCGCGGCGCACCCTCGCCATCGGCGGCGGCGCGATCTTCGCGCTGGCCCTGGCGCTGGCGGCCGGCTGGTTCTGGTACGCCGCCAGTCAGCGTGCGGCCGGCGCCGCGTACGCCGCGGCGATGGCGACGGCGCAACCCGCCCACGCCGCCCAGGCGACGCCCGAGGTGCGGGCCGCCGCCGCCCGCGCGCTCGAGGCGGTGCTGGCACGCCATCCCGGCGCGGAGGGCGCGGCGCTGGCCGCCCTCGAGCTCGGCAACCTCCGCTACGCGCAAGGCGACTACGAGCGGGCGCGCGCAGCCTGGGCGATCGCGGCCTCCAAGGCCGGCAGCGCCCCGACCATCCAGCTGCTCGCGCGCGCCTCGATCGGCGCGGCATGGGAAGCCGCCGGCAAGTACGCGAGCGCCGCCGACGCCTACCGTACGGCGCTCGGAACGCTGGGGCCGAAGGACTTCCTCTACGAGCAGTTGTTGATCGACCTCGCCCGGATGGAGGAGCTCTCGGGGCGCAAGGCCGAGGCTGTCGCCGCCTACCGTCGGATCCTGAAGGAGGTGCCACAGGCACGCCGAGCCGAGGACATCCGGGCCCGCCTCCTGGCGCTCGGCGCCTCCTGACGGTCTCCGCCGACAGCTTCCGATAAGAGGTATTATGTCAACTTGATCGCCTTCCTGCTAACCGGGAATCTGCGCCTCCTCGGGCAGCTCCCCCCGGGGCTCCCACGTCGGAACCTCGAGGCCGAACCGCTGGCACAGTCCCCGCACTTCGACCGCAAATCCCGCGCGCACCTCGTCGTTGTCACGGAGCTTGAGGCGGAGCGACCGATATACGTGATTCTTCGGTGATCCAGGTCGTCCGAAGATATTCATGGTCCTGACGTACCATTTGGCGAATGTGGCCTGCGCCTCGTCCCTGGTGGCGGGGTCGGCAGCCAGCCGCTCGGCCCAGTACTCGCCATGGCGGATGTGAAACTTCTCTTCTTTGAAGATGCCTTCGATTGCGCGCGCCCACGGGCCCCACGAGCAGCCCCGCACGTCCCCGAGCTGGTGCCCGGCGCCCCGGTCCATGCAGAAGTTGAAGAAGACGAAGTCCGTCCAGGTGTCGATCGGATAGTAGAAGATGTTGACGCGCTTGTCCGTGGTGACCCGCGTCGTGCCGATGTCGGCGTCGGCGTCGACGCGCATCGTGAAGAGCTCGTCGTGGCGGCGCACGTGCGTCGCCACGTCGAAGCCGAGGTCGCCGAGCAGCCCGTACATGACAGCGGCGTGCCGCAGCTCATCCTTGACGATCTGCGCGACCACGTGCTTTTCCTCGACCGTCGGCGCCTTGGTGATCCAGGGCACGTACCCGTAGCCACCCGCCAGCTCGGAGTCGGCCTGCATGGTCATCAGGTGGATGAGGTGCTCGCGGTACGCCGGCGTCAGCTCCTCCGGCGACTCGAGACGCTCGCCCCGTTCGATCTTCGCCACCATCTCCCGGGCCAGGTCGCTCACCGGTTCCCTCCGTACTGCCAGGATACCCCGGGGCTCAAGGAGGAGTCTCGGACTCCAGCCCGTGGCGCGCGCGGAGGCGCGCGATCTCCTCGCGGATCAGCCGCTCAGCGACCACCGGAACCATCTCGCGCGCGACCTCGCGAACGACCTGAAGAACGGCGTCGTGCAGCTCCTCACGGCACGCGCTGGCGATGGCGGCACGGAGGCACTCGGCGTCCACCGCCTGGCCCGCGGCGGGCGACGGCGGCGCGCTCGCGAGTGCCGCTGGCGCATCGAGCACCCCGCGCAAGGCCGCGAGGAGGGCCGGCTCGGTGAGCGCATCGAAGCGAAGCGTCCCGTCGGCGACGCCCTGCGGCGCCCGCTGGGAGCCGCTGGTGAGGAAGAAGGCGGGCAGTCCCCGGAACCGTGTGGCGCCCTTGAGCGTGCGCACGACGTCGACGCCTGACACGCCGCTGCCGGGCAGGTCGGGATCGATCAGGAGGAGATCGGCTCCCTGGTCGCGGAGTGTCCGCAGCACGTCGAAGCTCGAGCCGACGGCCACGACGTCGTAGCCGGAGCGGCACAGGAGCGGCTCGAGGGAGCCCCGGACGGCGACGCGCCCGTCCGCGATCAGCACACGCGCTGACCCGGGCGTCACGACGCGCGGTGCGGTCCGCCGCGGCGAGGCGGCTCCGGGAACTGCTGATCCACGACACGGTGGTGGCGCAGGCGGCGCGCGCGCTCCTCCGGATCCCGGCTCGCCTCGAGCCGCCGCCCCAGGGCCGCCGCGTGGGCGAGCGCCAGCTCGAGCCGCTCTCCTGCCCGGCCGAGGGCGGCCGCGCGCTCCTTTGTGAGCTCGTTCTGGATCCGCCGGTGCGCTCGCTGCGTGCGCCTCATCGAAGCCCCTCGTAGACCTCCAGGGTGCGATCGATCTGCAGACCGATGGCGAACCCGCGCACGGCGACATCGCGGGCCCGCACGCCCATCGCGCGCCGCTGCCCGGGATCGAGCAGCAACCCGATCGCGGCGTCGGCGAGGGCGGCCGCCGAGCCCTTCGTGAGGACGCCGGTCGCGCCGTCGCGCACGACTTCGTCGCAGCCCGGCGCGCTGACGGCGACCGCTGGCAAGCCGCAGGCGGCGGCTTCGGCGAGCACCAGGCCCTGCGTCTCGGTCTCCGAAGCGAAGAGAAAGAGGTCGGCAGCCTGATAGCAGGCCGGGAGAGTGTCGTGCCGCCGCGCCCCGAGAAAGTGGATCCGGTCGCCCGCCGCGAGCGCGCGCGCCACGTACCGGAGCCGTGGGGCTTCGGTGCCGTGCCCGACGACGACGAGGTGCGTGCGCGGCACCGCCGCGGTGATCCGCTCGAAGGCGTGCAGCACGCGTTCGACGCTCTTCTCCGGATCGAGGCGGCCCACGTAGAGCACGACGTGGTCGTCCGGCGTGAGCCCGAGCGCCTGGCGCGCGCGGGAGGCGTCGCCCGGACAAAAGCGCTCGAGATCGACCCCCGTCGGGACCACGGCGATCGGCGCGCGCACGCCGCCGGCGCGGAGCTCCTCGGCGACGAGGGCCGAGGGCGCGATGACGGCATCGACGCTGGCGGCGAAGCGGGTGGCCATCCGGACGGCGGCCGCCGCCACGACCGCATGGTGTAGCGGCACGTGGTGCGCGTACTTCTCGTAGCGCGTGTGGTAGGTGAACACGATGGGGCGCCGCCGGCGGCGCGCGAAGCGCCGGGCGGCCGGCCCGAGCAGGAACGGATGATGCGCGTGGAAGACGTCCATGCCGAGATCCACGACGCGAGCCGCGGCCCGGCAGGCGTACGGGATGGCGAGGACGAACTCGGGGTACGCCAGGGCGGGGATCGAGGGGTACCGGACCACGCGAGGCTCCGGGCCGGACGCGCCGGGGAAACGCGGGGCGAACACCCACGCGTCGTGGTCCCGGCCCTCGAGGCCGCGCCGCAGCGTTTCAACCGAAATCGCCACCCCGCCGCAGAACGGCAGGTAGTTGTTCGTGAACAGGGCGACGCGCACGCGGGCTCCCGTCAGGCCTTGTTGAACTTCTCGAAGTCCTCCGGCTTGATGTTCTGCAACCACTCCCGGAGCTGCTCCGGGTCATCCGCCTTCGCCGGCTCGGGCTCCTTCGCGACTTCGAGGCTCTTCGCCTTCCGCACGACCTCCTCGTCCACGTAGATCGGGGCTCCGACGCGCAACGCGAGCGCGATCGCATCGGACGGCCGCGAGTCGACCGTGTACTCCGTCTCACCGAGCTGGAGGTTGAGGACCGCGAAAAAGGTGTTCTCTCGGAGGTCCGTGACGACCACTTTCACCACGCGTGCCTCGACCGTTTCGAGGATGTTCTTGATCAGGTCGTGGGTCATCGGGCGGGGCGGCGCGACCTTCTCGAGCTCCAGGGCGATCGCGTTGGCCTCGAAGATCCCAACCCAGATCTGCAGCGAGCGGCGGTCCTCGTCGTCGCGCAGGATGATGATGGGCATGTTCGATACCGCGTCGAGCGCGAGTCCGCGCACCTTCATCTCGACAAACATGCGACCTCCTCGGAGAGCTCCGCCAGCGTTCCGCGCAGGCTGTGCGGAAGCGCCTCGGTGATGCGCACCCGTGCCAGCCTTCCGATGGCACTCCGCCTCCCCCCGTCGAAGTTGACGACACGGTTGCAGCGGGTCCGGCCGGACAGCACGTGTGGGTCCTTCCGCGACGTTCCGTCGACGAGGACCTCCACGATCCGCCCCTCGAGCGCCCGGGCGCGGGCCGCGGCCACACGAACAGTCGCCTCCAGCAGCCGGGTGTTGCGGAGCGCCTTGACGTCCTCCGCGACCTGCCCGGGCAGCGTCGCGGCGGGCGTACCGGGCCGGCGGGAGAATCGGAACACGAAGGCGTTGTCGTAACCGACGCGCTCCACCATCTCCAGGGTCTGCTCGAAGTCCTCCTCGGTCTCACCGGGGAACCCGACGATCAGATCCGTGGAGAAAGCCATCTCCGGAACCGTCTCACGGATCGCGGTGACCAGCTCCAGGTACCGCTCACGAGTGTAGCCGCGGTTCATGCGCGCGAGGATCCGGTTCGACCCCGACTGGAGCGGCAGGTGGAACCACTCACACACCTTGGGGACGTCGCGTAGGGCGCGGATCAGCCGCGGCGTGAGGTTGTAGGGGTTCGAGGTCGTGAACCGGATGCGCGTGATGCCGTCCACGTCGTTGACCCGCGCGAACAGGTCGGCCAGGTCCGTCGGCGGCACCAAGTCGCGGCCGTAGGCGTTCACGGTCTGGCCGAGCAGCGTCACCTCCCGGCATCCCGCCGCTGCCAGGCTCCGGACCTCGGCCACGATCGCCTCCGGCGGATGGCTGCGCTCGCGGCCCCGGGTGCGCGGCACCACGCAGAACGTGCAGTGCTTCTCGCAGCCCTCCATCACCGTGACGAACGCCTTGAGGCGTCCGGTGCCCACGGGCCGCGCGGTGATCTTCACGAGCGGCGCTTCGGCAGTCTCGAGGAGCGGCCGCCGCTCGCGGCGCACGCGGTCCACGAGGTCGCCGGCGCGCGCGATTGCCGGCGAGCCGAACACGAGATCCACGTGTGGCGCGCGCGCCTGAATCTCGCGCTGGTGCAGCTGAGCCATGCAGCCCATCACGCCGATCACGAGCTCCGGGTTGTCGCTCTTGAGGCCCCGGAGCTGGCCGAGCTTCGAAAAGACCTTCTCCTCGGCCTTCTCGCGGATCGCGCACGTATTGACGAGGATGAAGTCGGCATCGCGCTCGTCGTCCGTCACCTGCCACTGGCGCTCGCGGAGCAGTCCCGCGACTCGCTCCGAGTCGTACTCGTTCATCTGGCAGCCGTACGTGATGACGTGGACTTTGGCCATGATCGCTGTGAGAAATCCAGCGTTTGCGCTCGCTTGACCGTAGCACCCGACCCGAGGGAAGTCAATTTGACGGATCGTCGCGCCAGCGGCGACGGTGCGGACGGCGGCTGCCCGCGGGGCCCGGGACACCGTCCGGCCCCGCGGTGGAACGCGCCGCTTCTGCGAGGCTAGTCGATCTCCTCCCGGCGGGCGCCATGGCGCGCGTCGGCGGGGCGCGCCGCCGCCGGCCCGCTGTGGCCGGCGCCGTTGCCACGGAAGCTGAGCGGCGGCCGCACCTCGAACTCGCGCTCGAGCCGCCCGCGGCGCTCCTTCCAGCCGTCCTGGTACTCGAGCTCGTCCTCGTGCAGTGTCGCCGGCTGCTTGACCCCATGCGCCAGCCGGAACTGGATCGCGAGATCGGCGGCGCGGCGCCGCACCTCGTCCCACGGCGTCCCGAGCGCGAACTGGTCGGAGATCGCACCGATACGGCCCGTGTGGATATTGCACGAGAGCGTGATCGCCGAGAGAATCGGCCCGGACCAGTACGAGGTCTGCGAGTTGATCGGCATCGGCAGGATGTGCAGGTTGTGGCTGCCGCGGCAATCTCCCGCGACCATCGGCGCCGCGGCCCACGGCGACGTGATCTCGCCGGGCGCGGGCCAGTCGCCCTGCGCGAACGCGAGCAGCACCGGATCGTCCTTGCCGCCGTACGTGAATCCCTTCTTCGTCTTGATGTTGTGCAGGCGCTCGGCCGAGCACACGTAACCGAGCTGGGCACGCTCGCCCTTCTCACCGCGGCTCCAGATCCGCGCGATGACGAAGCGCGACGATCGGGTGAGGCCCTCGATGTCGTAGAGGTCTTCGGGAGCGCGCAGCGTGATCACCTTCTCCTGCAGCCCCTTGGCGAGCTCCTCCATCTTGCCGTCGAGCGCCTTCTGGTCGCGCGGGTGCACACCCGCCTCGATGGCCTGGGCCTTGGTGTCCAGGTCCACGATCTCCATGATGTACCCACGCTTCATGCGCGACGCTGCGATGATCAAGCCCGTGTTGAAGCGCGGGAGCAGGTACGCGCCGGTCGCGTAATGGTTGAACGCCATCGGTTCGGTCTTGTCGGCGAACGACAGGAGGACCGTCTGCGAGGCGTTGTCCTTTCGCACCGGCAGCGGCAGGGCGACGGCCGCCGGGCCGGCGCCGCGCAGATTGCCGGTGAACGCGTCGGCGACGAGGTCCTGCCCCGGACCGTACAGCCCGAGCTCGGCGGCCTTGCGCGCGCCCTCCTGCAACGCATCCCACATCAGCTCGTCGACCACGGACATGTCGACGGTCTCGGCCATGATGCCGGTGACGGCGACGTCGTCGCCCGTGTGGGTCACGATGAGCGAGGTGAAGATCGCCTCCCTCCCGCACCAGTTGTTGTCGAGCACGTACTTCGCGATGACGGACTTCACCTCGTCGGCGGCGACGACGTGCCCCCCGACTCCGCCGACGTCGGCCTTGGTGGCCTTGATGTAGCGCTGGACGAGCGCCGGGTTCTTGGCGAACACGTACGAGCGGTACGAGAAGATGTTCGGGGTGCTGGTGACGATGACTTTCTCGGTCGTGGTCTGCGGCAGCCCTGCGAGCTCGTCCCTCGACTGGTGATACTCCGTCGCCTGGATGGGCCCCTTCCCGTCAGGCAGCCCGTAGCGCTTCGCGCCCATGCGTGCCCTCCTCGCCGGTGCGACCGAGTCGCTGCTGCCGGAGATCCTGTGGTCTCGAGCAGGATAAGGGAGTACACTCGTTTTCGTCAAGCAAGAACTTCAAGCCGATGAAATTAATTTCTCCGGCATCGCGGGAGCTCCGGCAGATGGTCCGCTGTCTCGAGCTCTATTACCGGCAGGGCCGGCAGCAAAAGGACATCGCCCGCGCGCTCGGCGTCTCGGCGGCCACGGTCTCGCGCTTGCTCAAGCGGGCGTTCGACGAGGGCCTCGTGCGGGTCGAGCTCGACCTGCCCCGCCGCGAGGAGCTCGAGGCGGGGTTGATCGAGCGCTTCGGCCTGCGCGACGCCGTCGTCGTCGCCGCCGGCGCCCGGGGCGATCTGCGCGCCGAGCTCGGCGCGGCGGCCGCCGACTTCTTCGAGAAGACCACCGCCAACGGCATGCGCGTGGGCCTCTCCTGCGGCTTCACTCTCTACCAGACGATCCGGCAGCTTCGCGAGCGGCGCTTCCGCGACCTGACCCTCTATCCGCTCTCGGGTGAGAGCACGCTCAAGCTGGTGGACCTGTTCCCGAACACGCTCGTCGGTATGATGGCGGCCAAGTACCGGCCGCACGTGACGGCCTATGCCCTGCCCGTCCAGCACTTGCTGTCGCTCCGCGAGATCGAGCGCGAACGGCGGCGCCTCTTGCGCGATCCCGCGATCCGGGCCATCTACGAGGCGGCCCAGGACGTCGACGTCGCGCTGGTGGGCATCGGCGCGATCGCCGGCGAGACGCCGGGCTTCTGCACCCTGGCGGAATCCTACGGGGTGAGCGTCGCCCGGCTGCGCGAGCTCGGCGTGGTCGGCGAGATCAACTACCAGCCGTTCGACGCCGCGGGACGGATCGTCGACCGACCCGAATTGCGGGTGCTGACGCGACGGATCCTCTCGGTGGGCGGCGAGCGGCTCCACGCCCTCTCCGCCCGGCGCGATCGTCACGTCATCGCCATCGCCGGCGGACGCCAGAAGCTCGACGCCGTCCGCGGCGCGCTCGCCGGACGGTTCATGAACGTCCTCGTCACGGACGAGGACGTCGCCACCGCGCTGCTGCGGGCGCGCTAGGTCCCGCCGGTTCCGCTCACGTCTGCGGCGCCGGCATCGGAGCCTCCTCGAAGGCCCCGATCCGGCGGAACTTCTCGTATCGCTCGCCGACCAGCGCCTCGCGCGGCCGGCCCGCCAGCGCCGCGAGCTCCCCGAGGAGGGCCTCGCGCAGGTGGCGCGCCGCGCCCTCCCAGTCCCTGTGCGCTCCGCCGAGCGGTTCGGGCACGATCGCATCGATCACCCCGAGGCGCAGGAGGTCGGGGGCCGTGATCTTCATCGACTCGGCGGCCTCGGGTGCCTTGCTCGCGTCTCCCCAGAGGATCGCGGCGCAGCCTTCGGGGGAGATCACCGAGTAGATGGCGTATTCGAGCATCAAGACCCGATTGCCCATACCGATCGCCAGCGCGCCACCGCTGCCGCCCTCGCCCGTCACCACGGCGACCAGTGGCACGCCGAGCCCGGCCATGGCGCGGAGGTTACGGGCGATCGCCTCGGCCTGGCCCCGCTCCTCGGCGCCGATACCCGGATACGCGCCGGGGGTGTCGACGAACGTGAGCACGGGTTTGCCGAACTTGTCCGCGAGCTGCATGAGGCGCAGCGCCTTCCGGTAGCCCTCGGGGTGGGGCATGCCGAAGTTGCGGGCCAGCTTCTCGCGCGTGTCGCGCCCCTTCTGGTGGCCGATCACGACGACGCCGCGACCGGCGAATCGCGCGAGCCCCCCGACGACGGCGGCGTCGTCACCGTAGAGACGATCGCCGTGCAGCTCCACGAACTCCTCGAAGAGCAGGCGAATGAAATCCCGGGTGTGTGGGCGGCGCGGGTGGCGCGCGAGCTGGGTCCGTTGCCAGGCGCTGAGGCTCGCGTAGGTCCGCTGGCGGAGCCGGGCCAGGCGCTCCTGGAGCTTGACGACCTCCTCCCGGACCTGGGGCGAGTCGTCGGCCTGGAGGGCCACGATGCGGGTCTCCAGCTCGAGGAGCGGCTGCTCGAAGTCAAGCGCGTCCGGCATACTCCACGCTGATCGCGCCGGCGCCGAGCATCGCTTCGCCCTTCGTGACGAGGTCGCGGCTGCCGTCGACGGAAAAGGCGCGCACGCGCACGACCACCTCGTGCGAGCCGAGCAGGATGTGGAGGAAGACGGGCACGCGGCCGGGGTGTCCGTCGCAGACCTGCCGGACCGTGGCCAGGGCGGCGCCCGGCTCGTCGCCCGGCGTGATCCGGATGCGGCAGGCATTCGGCTCGCCAGCCGGGGCGCCCGCGCGCGGCCGTCCGCTCGACTCCGCCAGTGCCTGCTCGAGCGGGCGGACGTCCTCGGCGAGGATCACGCGGCCCTTCTCGCCGTCGTCGACCCTCCCCCGGACGAGCACGGCCTCGCGCGAGCGCAGCAACGGCGCGGCCGACTTGAACGGCTCGGGGAACACCGTCACCTCGGCCGTGCCGTCCATGTCCTCGAGGGTGAAGAAGGCCATGCGGTTCCCGCTCTTGGTCTGCGTCTCTTTGAGGCCGGTGGCGTGGCCGAAGAGCGTCACGCGCGCCCCGTGTCCCTTCGCGCCCAGGTCGCCGGTCGTGGTGACGCCGAGCGCGTCCACGACGCCGCGAAAGCGCGCCAGCGGGTGCCCCGAGATGTAGAAACCGAGGACATCCTTCTCGAACGCGAGGCGCTGATCCTCGTCCCATTCCGGCACGACCTCGACCGACGGGCTGTCGGCGCGCCCGGCGGCCGCGGGGAGCAGCTCGAAGAACGACGCCTGCCCCTCCGCACGGTCGCGTTGCGCCCGCTGCCCGCTCTCCAGGGCGCCGTCCGCCGTCGCGAGCAGGTGCGCCCGCGGCAGGCCGAGCGAATCGAACGCGCCGGCCTTGATGAGGCTCTCGAGCACGCGCCGGTTGACGAGGCGGAGATCCACGCGCGCGCAGAAGTCCTCGAGCGTCGTGAACGAACCCGCCTCGCCGCGCGTCCTGAGGATCGAGGCCATCGCGGCTTCCCCGACGTTCTTGATGGCGGCCAGGCCGAATCGGATGGTGTCCGCGACGACGCTGAACTGCACGGCGGAGACATTGACGTCCGGCGGCTGGATCCGGATGCCCATCGCGCGGCATTCCTCGATGTACTTGACGATCTTGTCCGTGTCGCCCATCTCGGACGTGAGCAACGCCGCCATGAACTCGACCGGATAGTTCGCCTTGAGATACGCCGTCTCGTACGCGACGAGGGCATAGGCCGCCGCGTGACTCTTGTTGAACCCGTATCCCGCGAACTTCTCCATCAGCTCCCAGACGTGCTCGGCCTTGGCATCGCCGATGCCGCGTTCCGCGCAGCCCGCCACGAACTTCGCCCGCTGCGTGGCCATCAAGTCGCGGTCCTTCTTCCCCATTGCGCGACGCAGCGTATCCGCCTCGCCCATGGTGAAGCCGGCCATCTCGGAGGCGATCTGCATGATTTGCTCTTGGTAGACCATGATCCCGTACGTCTCTCGCGTGAACTTCTCCATCGCGGGGTGCTCGTACGTGATCTTCGAGCGCCCGTGTTTGCGCGCGATGAAGTCGGGAATCAGGTCCATCGGTCCCGGGCGGTAGAGCGACACGATGGCGATCAGGTCCTCGAGCCGCTCCGGTTTGAGTCCTCGCAGCGCGTCGCGCATGCCGCTCGACTCCAGCTGGAACACGCCGAACGTCTTCGCCTCGGCGAGCAGCTCGTACGTCCGCGCGTCGTCGAGCGGGAGCGCGTCGAGGTCGATCACGATCCCCCGGGCCTCCCGGATGAGTGCGACCGTGTTCGCCAGGACCGTCAGCGTGCGCAGGCCCAGGAAGTCCATCTTGAGGAGGCCGAGCTTCTCGATGGGCCCCATCGCGTACCCGGTGATCAGCTCGGGACGCTTCGGATCCTTGTAGAGCGGGATGTGTTCGTCCAGGGGCTCGTCGGAGATCACCACCGCGGACGCATGAACCGAGGCGTGGCGGGTACAGCCCTCGAGGGCGCGGGCGATGTCCCAGAGCTCCCTGACGTGGGGCTGGCCCTTGACCGTCTCGGCCAGCGGCAGCGACTTCTGGTAGGCCTCGTCGAGCGTGATGTTGAGTGGGAAGTTGGGCACGAGCTTCGCGATCCGGTCGACGTCCGCGTACGGCATGCCCAGAACACGTCCGACGTCGCGGATCGCGGCCTTCGCGCCGAGCGTCCCGAACGTGATGATGTGCGCGACCCGGTCACGGCCGTAGCGCTCGGCGACGTAGTGGATCACCTCGTCGCGCCGGTCGTCCGCGAAGTCGATATCCATGTCCGGCATGGAGATGCGCTCGGGGTTCAGGAAACGCTCGAACAGCAGACCGTAGCGCATCGGATCGACGCTGGTGATCTCGAGGCAGTACGCGACGAGCGAGCCCGCCGACGAGCCGCGTCCCGGCCCGACCGCGATCCCCTGCCGGCGCGCGTACTGGATGAAATCCCACACGACGAGGAAGTAGCCGGCGAACCCCATCTTCTCGATGACGGCCAGCTCGTGGGCGAGGCGCGCCTCGAGCGCGTCGCCCACGCTCGGGCCGTAGCGGCGCCGCAACCCGGCCCGCGCCAGCTCCTGCAGGTAGCTGTCGAGCGTGTGGCCCTCCGGGGCGCGGTAGCGCGGCAGGTGGAACGTGCCGAAGTCGAGCGTCAGATTGCAGCGCTCGGCGGCCGCCAGCGTGTTCCGGCACGCCTCCGGCAACTCGGCGAACACCCGCGCCATCTCCTCGGCGGACTTCACGGAGAACTCCCCGGTCGAGAAGCGGAAGCGGGCCGGGTCGTTGAGCGTCGTTCCCGTCTGGATGCACAGGAGCGCCTCGTGAGCCCGGGCGTGGCCTGCCTCCAGATAGTGCGAGTCGTTCGTGCCGACGACGGGCGCGCCGATCGCGCGCGCGATCTTGAGCGTCTCGGCCGTGACCTTCACCTGCTCCTCGAGGCCGTGCGCCTGCACCTCCATGAAGTAGTGCTCCCGCCCGAACACTTCCTGGTGCCAGCCCGCGGCCGCACGCGCCCGGAGGGCGTCTCCCGCCGACAGGAGGCGTGAGACCTCGGAGTTCAGGCAGCCCGACAGGACCAGCAGCCCGTCGGCGTGCTCGGCGAGCAGCTCGCGATCCACGCGGGGCTTGTAATAGAAGCCCTCGAGGTACGCGCGGGAGACGAGCTTGATGAGGTTCCTATAGCCGGCGCCGTTGCGCGCGAGGACGGTGAGGTGGTTCGCGCCCTCGTACCCCCCCTCGTGCGAGCCTCGCTCCCGCCGGCCCCCCGGCGCGACGTACAGCTCGCAGCCGAGGATCGGCTTGATCCCAGCCTTCTGCGCCGCGAGGTAGAAATCGATCCCACCGAAGAGATTCCCGTGATCGGTGAGCGCGATCGCGGGGAAGCGGAGCTCCTTCGCCCTGGCGACTAGCTTCTCGAGCTGAGCGGCACCGTCGAGGAGGCTGTACTCGGAGTGGACGTGGAGGTGCACGAACTCGCTATGCTGCATGGATCACCGGAACGGCCCTGCCTGCTACTCCCATTCGATGGTCGACGGGGGCTTGGACGAGATGTCGAACACCACGCGGTTGACGCCCTTCACCTCGTTGATGATCCGGCTGGAGATGCGGCCGAGCAAGTCGTACGGCAACCGCGCCCAGTCGGCGGTCATGGCGTCCTGGCTGATCACGGCGCGCAGCGCGACCACCTGCGCGTAGGTGCGGAAGTCGCCCATCACGCCCACCGTGCGGATGGGAAGCAGCACGGCGAACGCCTGCCACACCTCGCGCTCGAAACCCGCCGCCCGCACTTCCTCCTGGACGATCGCGTCCGCGTCGCGCAGGACCTCCAGGCGCGCGGTCGACACCTCGCCGAGCACCCGGATCGCGAGCCCCGGGCCGGGAAACGGTTGGCGCCATACGATCTCCGGCGGCAGGCCGAGCAGCTCCCCGAGCCGGCGGACTTCGTCCTTGAAGAGCTCCCGCAGGGGCTCGATCAGCTTGAACTGCATCGTCAGCGGCAGGCCGCCGACGTTGTGGTGCGTCTTGATCGTCGCCGACGGGCCGCGGAACGACACCGACTCGATGACGTCCGGGTAGAGGGTGCCCTGAGCCAGCCACGGGATCTTCCCGAGGCGACGGGCCTCGTCCTCGAAGACCGCGATGAACTCCGCCCCGATTCGCTTGCGTTTGAGCTCCGGATCGGTGACATCACGAAGAGCACTGAGAAATCGCGCAGATGCATCCACATGAATGAGATTGATCTTGAAGGCATCACGGAACGTGTGGACGACGGACTGCGCCTCGCCCTTCCTCAGGAGCCCGTTGTCGACGAACACGCACGTCAGCTGCTCGCCGATCGCCCGGTGGACCAGTACGGCGACGACCGAGGAGTCCACGCCTCCGGACAGCGCACAGAGCACGCGCTCGTCACCGACTTGGTCACGGATGGCCTGGACGGTGGTGTCGACGAACCCGGCCATGGACCACGTGCGATTCACGCCGCAGATATCCAGGAAGTTGTCGAAGACCTTCTTCC
>MGCE01000020.1 GCA_001790315.1 Candidatus Rokubacteria bacterium RIFCSPLOWO2_02_FULL_72_37
CCGAGCGCAAGGCTCGTTTCGGAACGGATGGTGCTCACACCTTTTCGGTGAGCCAGTAGCATATCCGGCTTTCAAAGAGCACTGCGGTCAGCTTGCGACTTGCGAGGTGACCGGGCTTACTTCGTCAGCAAACCCCCACACTTTCGTGGGCAAAAACTGACTATACGCATGCGCCGCGGATCTGTCAAGGCGGAATTGCCCGGCTCTATCCCGGCGTATTCAGGACGACCCGCCAGACCCGGCGCTTCCCGATCTGGATCAGGTATCCCTTGCCGGGGGACAGACGGAAGTCGACGTCCGAGACTCGTTGCCGGTCCACGGCGACACCCCCCTGCGCGATGAGCCGACGGGCCTCTGACGCCGACGGGGTGATGCCGACGTCCTTCATGATCGACCAGAGAAACCGCGGCTCCGCGACGGTCAGCACGTGGCCGGGCAGGGCGCCCTCCTCGGGCGGTCCCGTGTCGGCGGCCTTGCCCGGCACGTCCGGTGTCTTGAAGAACCCGGCCGTCACTCGCTCCGCCTCCGCGAGGCCCGCGTCGCCGTGGACGAGCCGCGTGACCTCGCGCGCCAGGACCCGCTGCGCCTCTCGGCGCTCCGGGTGCGAGCGGACGGCTCCTCCCAGGGCGTCGATCGCCTCGCGCTCGAGGAACGTGAAGTACTTCAGGAACGGCACGACATCGGCATCGCCCGTGTTGAGCCAGAACTGGTACATCTCGTACGGGGACGTCCGCCGGGCGTCGAGCCAGACGGTGCCGCTCTCCGTCTTGCCGAACTTGCTCCCATCCGCCTTGGTGACGAGGGGCAGCGTGAGCCCGAAGGCGGCCTGGCCTTCGAGGCGCCGGATCAGGTCGGTCCCCGCGGTGATGTTCCCCCATTGGTCGGTCCCGCCGATCTGGACCGCGCAGCCGTAGGCACGAAACAGCGACAGGAAATCGAAGGCCTGCAGCACCTGGTAGCTGAACTCGGTGTACGAGATCCCGGCGCCCATGCGGGCGCGCACCGACTCGCGCGCGACCATGCTGCTCACCGAGAAGTGCTTGCCGATATCTCGCAGGAACGGGATCACCTCGAGCTTCGAGAGCCACTGGTAGTTGTTCGCGAGCACCGCGCCCCCGGGGCCGTCGAAGTCGAAGAACGGGCCCACCTGGCGCCGCAGGCGCTCGGCCCATTCCGCCACCTGGTCGGCGGGATTGAGCGGGCGCTCCCCAGTCTTGCCGCTCGGATCTCCGATGAGCCCAGTCCCGCCGCCGATCAGCACGATCGGACGATGACCGCCGAGCTGGACCCGCCGGAGCGCCAGCAGGGGGAGCAGGCTGCCGATGTGCAGACTGTCGGCAGTCGGGTCGAAGCCGCAGTAGACGAAGCGGCGCCCACCGCTCAGGTGAGCGTCCAGCCCGGGGAGGCTCGTGACGTCGGCGAGGAGTCCGCGCCATTCGAGATCACGGAGCAGCGGAGATCGTGTCGCGTCGTGCACGGTCGTCGTCCCCCAATTCTACGACGATTGCGCGCTGGGCGTACGGAGACGCACCGGCTGCGCCTGTATAATGTGACCGATGGCCGCAAAGAACCCTTCCGCCGTGACCCGCCGGCGACGTCCGCGTGCCTGGCGCTGGGTGCGCGGGATGCTCATCACCGTAGGCGTTCTGGCGCTCCTGGCCGGGTCGGGCGTGGCCGTCGCCGCGCTCTGGGCCTTCACGATTCTGCCCCGCTCGCTCCCGTCGGTGACCGCCCTCGAGACGCTCCAGCCGATCCAGGGCACCAAGATCTACGACGACAGCGACGAGCTGCTGACCGAGTTGCACGTGGAGCGGCGGATCTTCGTGCCGCTCGCGCAGGTCCCCCAGGCCTTGCGGGACGCGGTCGTGGCCACCGAAGACCACAGATTCTACTCGCACTGGGGCATCGACCCCATCGGCATCATGCGCGCCATCGTCCAGAACTACCGCCGCGGACGGATCGTGGAGGGGGGGAGCACGATCACCCAGCAGCTCACGAAGGTCCTCTTCCTGACCCCGGACAAGAGCCTCGAGCGGAAGCTGAAGGAGGCGGTGCTCGCGATCGAGCTCGAGCGCCGGTACTCCAAGGATCGGATCCTCGAGATGTACCTCAACCAGGTGTATTTCGGTCACGGCGCGTATGGCGTCGAGGCCGCGGCGCGGACCTACTTCGGCAAGTCGGTGTCCGAGCTGAACGTCCGCGAGGCCGCGCTCCTCGCGGGACTCCCCCGCGCGCCGACGAGCTACTCCCCGTTCGAGCACGAGGATGCTGCCAAGCGACGCCGTGAGGTCGTCCTGCGGCGCATGGCCGAGTACGGTGCGCTCAAGGACGCGGACGCCAAGCGCCTGGCGCGGACGGATCTCGGGCTCATCCCACCCGAGCGGCGGCGTACGACGGGCCAGTACTTCCTCGACTACGTCCAGCAGACGCTCGAAGCCAAGTACGGCGCCGACCTCCTCTTCAAGGGCGGCCTCAACGTCTACACGACGATCAATCCCGCGATGCAGCTCGTCGCCGAACAGTCGCTCCGCGAGGGGCTCAAGACCCTCCAGGCCCGGACGATCAAAGGACGGGCTGGCGAGCGCCCCGAGGGTGCCGTGGTCACGATCGAGGCGCCGACCGGCTACGTCAAGGCCATGGTCGGCGGCTACGACTTCTTCCGCAGCGAGTTCAATCGGGCCGTCCAGGCCAAGCGGCAGCCCGGCTCGGCGTTCAAGCCGTTCATCTACATCGCCGCGCTCGAGGCCGGCTACACGCCCGCCTCGCGCATCGAAGACTCCCCCGTCTCGTACGCGGTCGGGGCGAATGGCCAGGCGTGGAAGCCCGAAAACTACGACCGGAAGTTCCGCGGTTCCACGACGCTCCAGCAGGCGATCGAGGACTCCATCAACGTCGTCACCGTGAAGCTCCAGGAGCGGATCGGGATCAATCGGACCGTGCAGGTGGCACGGCGGCTCGGCATCACGAGCCCGCTCGACCCGAACCTGAGCCTGGCGCTCGGCACCTCGGATCTCTCCCTGCTCGAGCTCACCTCCGCATACAGCGCGCTCGCCAACCAGGGGACGTGGATGCCGCCCATCGCCATCCGCTACGTCACGGACGCTCAGGGGAGGTTGCTCGAGGAACACGTTCCGGAGGGACGCCAGGCGATCGCGCCGGAGACCGCGTACGTGATCACCCACATGCTCCGCGGGGTCGTGGAGCGGGGCACCGGTCAGGGGGCCAAAGTGCTCGGCCGGCCCATCGCCGCCAAGACGGGTACGACGAACGACTACTCGAACGCGTGGTTCATGGGCTACACGCCACGCCTCGCGACGGGCGTCTGGGTCGGCTACGACCGACCGAGGAGTCTCGGTCGCGACGAGACAGGCTCGCGCGTCGCGGTGCCGGTCTGGGTCTCGTACATGAGCCGGGTCCTCCGGGACGATCCGAGGGAGGACTTCCCGGTGCCAGACCGCGTCGTCTCGCTGCTGGTCGACGAGGATCCCTCGGGCGAGTGCGTGCGTCCCGTGCCCATGGCGTTCATCCGGGGCAGCGAGCCCCCGGTTTCGTGCCTCGGCGTCGGCCAGCGGCGCGCGCTGGCTCCGTCATCGCCGCCGACCGGGCTCTCCGGCCAGGCCGTTCCGGTACCCGCGAACACGACCGTCCCGGCCCCGCCCCCGGCCTCACCGGCGGCCGCCACGCCTCCGCTCGGCCGCCAAGCCCCCTAACTCCCGACCGTCACGTAGCGGGCGGCGACGGCAGACCATGCCGCCCCGTCCAGGAGCTCGCCGAAGACCGCCTCGAGCTCCGCGATCGGCACCCGGATCTGCTCCATCGAGTCCCGCTCACGGATCGTCACCCGGCCGTCGCCCACCTCGCCCTTCTGCGGGTCGCCAACCGTCTGGACGTCGACCGTCACGCAGAACGGCGTACCGACCTCGTCCTGCCGTCGGTAGAGACGGCCGATGGCCGCGGTGTCGTCGTAGACCGCGACCCAGCGACGCGCCAGCCGTCCGCGGAGCTCGCCCGCCACCGCGACGATGTCGCCTCGCTTCTTGAGGAGCGGCAGGACCGCCACCTTGATCGGCGCGAGATCGCGATGGAAACGGAGGACCACCCGCTTCTCGCCGCGGACCTCTTCCTCACGGTACGCGTCGACGAGGAAGGCGAGCACGCTCCGGTCGGCGCCCGCGGAAGGCTCGATCACGTAGGGGATCACGTGCGTCTTCCGCTCCTCGTCGAAATAGGTCAACGACTTGCCGCTCCACTGCGCGTGCTGTTTGAGGTCGAAGTCGGTGCGGTTGGCAATGCCCTCCAGCTCGCTCCAGCCGATCGGGAAGCGGTACTCGATGTCGGCCGTGCGCTTGGCGTAGTGCGCGAGTTCGCCCTTCTCGTGCTCCCGGAGCCGCAGGTTTTCCCGGCGGAGGCCGTAGCGCTGGTACCAGGCGAACCTCTGCTCGATCCAGCGGTCGTGCCACACCTCGTCGGCTGGCCGCCCCTCGATCGAGTCGTTCGGGTTGACGAAGAACTCGATCTCCATCTGCTCGAATTCGCGCGTGCGGAAGATGAAGTTGCCAGGGGTGATCTCGTTGCGGAACGCCTTGCCGATCTGGGCGATGCCGAACGGGAGCTTCAAGCGCATCGACTGGAGCACGTTGTCGAAGTTCACGAAGATGCCCTGCGCCGTCTCCGGGCGGAGGTACGTGACCGCCGCGTCCTCCTCGACCGGCCCCATGAACGTCTTGAACATCAGGTTGAATTGCCTGGGCGCGGTGAGCTCGCCTTTCCCGCACTCCGGGCAGAGTGTCCTCCGTGCTCCGCAGTGCTTGCAGGGCTCGCCGGCCTGGACCTCGAACTTGTTGCCTTTCGTCGCCGGACAGTAGTGGACCCAGGCGGTGTCGTCGAGCGTGTCGGCGCGGAACCGCCGCTGGCACGCCTTGCAATCCACCATCGGGTCGGTGAAGTGGTCCACGTGCCCGCTCGCCTTCCAGACGCTGGCATGCATCAGGATCGACGCGTCGAGGCCCACGAGGTCGGGACGCAGGTGCACGTTGTCCCGCCACCAGGCCCGCTTGACGTTGTTCTTCAGCTCGACGCCGAGCGGCCCGTAGTCCCAGCACGAGCCGGTGCCGCCGTAGATCTCCGATGACTGGAAGATGAACCCGCGCCGCTTGCACAGCGAAACGATCGCGTCCATGCCAACGGTCTCGCTCACAGACGGCCTCCCGGCGTCGGCGACAGCCGGCGGACCTCGCGCACGAAGCGCCCGGTCCGGGTCGGCTGCCCGATCAGCCGCGACATGTGGACTTCCAGGATCCCCGCCAGCTCCACCTCGAGTCGCCCGAGCGGCACCGCGAGCGCCTCCTCCCACGACACGGCGCGGAGCCGCTCGAGCGTCCCGACCGCGCGCGGCGAGATCGGCGTCGCGTCCCCCGTCTCGCGCGCGCAGCGCTCGCACAGGACGCCGCCGATGCCGAGCGCTGCGGGCCTGAACGGGTAGTCGCGCCCGCAGCCCCCGCAGGCGTCCAGGCGCGGCCGATGCCCGAGCGCCTCCAGGCACCGGACGCCGAAGCAGACCGCGACGCGCACGGGCCCCTCGGCGGTCTCGAGCGCCCGGAGGCCGCGCACGAGGAGCCCCCAGAGCGCCACGTGCCGGTCGTTGTCCGCCGTGAGCCGCGCGACACACTCGACGATCCACGCCGCCTGCCCGAGCACCTCCAGATCCTCCCGGAGGCGACTGAACGGGCGGACGATGTCGAAGTGATCGATCCGCAGCAGGTCGCTCCGGCCCGTGTCGAAGAAGATCAGCTCCCCGAGCGTGAACAGCTCGAGCGCCCCGCCGAACCGCGAGCGCACCCGTCGTGCCGCCTTCGCCACCCCGCGGATCTTCCCGTGCTCGCGCGAGTAAAAGGTGACGACGAGGTCGCTCTCGCCGATGGGGAAGGAGCCGATCACGACCGCGGTCGAGCGTCCGAGGCCCATCTCAGGAGGTCAGCAGGAATCCGAACTCGCGGAGCGCCCGTTCGTCACGCCGCCAGTGTCGCCGCACCTCGACCTTGAGCTCGAGGAACACCTTGATCCCGAAGAACCGCTCCAGGTCCCGTCGCGCCGCCGTGCCGATCCGCTTGAGCATCGCACCGCCCCGACCGATCACGATTCCCTTCTGCGAGTCCTGCTCGACGAAGATCCGCGCGCGGACGTAGAGGCATTCCGGCCGCTCGCGCTCGGCCAGCTCCTCCACGCGCACCGCGACCGCGTAGGGGACCTCCGCGTGCGTCAGATGGAAGATCTTTTCGCGGATGACCTCGGCCACCCAGAAGGTCTCGGGCTGGTCGCTGGTCGCATCGGCGGGGAAGTACGGCGGATGCTCCGGCAGGGCTTCGACGATCAGCGCGAGCAGTCGCTCGCAGTTCTCGCCCTCGGCGGCGGAGACCGGCACGAGCTCCGCGAACGGATAGGCCTCGCGCCACGCCTCGAGCAGCGGCAGCAGGCGCGCCTTCGGGCGGACGAGGTCGCACTTGTTCAGCACGCAGAACACCGGCCCGCGGTAGGCCTTCAACGGCCCGAACACCCCGGGGTCCGGGCCGCCGCGCCCGCTCGCGTCGACCACGAGGCAGACCAGGTCCACCTCCTCGACGGCGCGATGCGCGGTCTTCAGCATGAAGTCGGCGAGCTTGCCGCCGCCCGCGTGGAGCCCCGGCGTGTCCACGAACACGACCTGCGCCGAGGGCGGGTTCTTGATGCCGGTGATGCGATTGCGCGTCGTCTGGGGCCGGGGCGAGACGATGGCGAGCTTCTCGCCGACCAGCCGGTTCAGCAGCGTCGACTTGCCGACGTTGGGCCGGCCGATGATGGCGACGAACCCGGCGCGGGTCATTGTAGCGGGGACCCCGGGGCCGCGTGTGTCCGTGGGTGGCCTGAGATAGACGCGGCGTAGCTCCGTCGATCTCCCGCACTCTTCAACAGCCCCCGCCAGAGCCGCGCCGGCGCCCCGCGCCCGGCGGCGAGGATCTCGCGCTCGCGCCCGTGCATGAGGCCCGCCTCCACGGGATCGCGGTCGTCCCAGCCGATCAGGTGGAGGACACCGTGGGTCACGAGCAGCTCGAGCTCGACCACGAGGGGCACGCCGAGCCGGCGCGCCTGGCGCCGGGCGGTCTCGGCCGAGACCACGATCTGGCCGACGAGGGGGCTCGGCAGGTCGGGCGCCTCGAGCGGGAAGGCCAGGACGTCGGTCCGCCGGCCGACGCCCCGGTACGCGCGGTTCAGGCGACGGATCTCCTCGTCGTCCACGACCAGCACCTCGACGTCGCCGACGGGCCGGCCCACGGCCGCCAGGGCCCGCTCGGCGGCTCGCCCGAGCCGCGCGGGCGACAGGGCCACGCGGTGCTGACGGTTCACGACCGCCGCGGCCATCAGGCGCCGTCGGCCGCGACACCGTCGGCGGGGCCGGCCCCCTCGCGGCCCCGCGCGTCCCAGGCGTCGTAGGCGCGGACGATCGCCGAGACGAGGTGGTGCCGCACCACGTCCCCGTCGTCGAAGTACACGAACGTGACACCCTCGACCTCGCGGAGCACCCGCTGGACCTCGATGAGCCCCGAGCCGCGGGAAGCGGGCAGGTCGACCTGGGTGATGTCCCCGGTGATCACCATCTTCGAGTTGAAGCCGAGGCGCGTCAGGAACATCTTCATCTGCTCGGTCGTGCTGTTCTGGGCCTCGTCGAGGATGATGAACGAATCGTTGAGTGTCCGGCCGCGCATGTAGGCGAGCGGTGCGATTTCGATCGCGCCCTTCTCCACGAGGCTCGCGACCCGCTCGGACTCGAGCATGTCGTACAGCGCGTCGTAGAGCGGACGCAGGTACGGATGCACCTTCTCGTAGAGGTCGCCGGGCAGGAATCCGAGGCGCTCCCCCGCCTCCACCGCTGGGCGGGTCAGAACGATCCGTGCCACCTCCCGCTTCATCAGCGCCGAGACCGCCATCGCGACGGCGAGGAAGGACTTGCCGGTGCCCGCCGGCCCGATGCCGAACACCATGTCGTGCTTGCGGATCGCGTCGACGTAGCGCTTCTGGCCGAGCGTCTTGGGCGCGATCCACTTCTTGCGCGCCGGGACCGGGATCGCGTCGTTGAAGACGGCCTTGAGATCGGCGGCCTCGTCGTCCGCGAGCATCCGGAGCGCGGCCCGCACCTCGACCGAGCGCACCGGGGTCCCGGATCGCACGAGCTCCGCGAGCTGGGTGAGCGCGCGCTCCGCGCGCCGCACCTGGCGCTCGTCGCCACGGAGCGTGATCTCGTGGCCGCGGGCCACGATGCGGACGTCCAGTTCGTGCTCGAGCGTCTTGAGGTGGTCGTCGTTCCGACCCAGGAGCGGGAGCAGATCGACGTCGGGCGCGATGGAGATCCGGCGGGTGACCGCGGCGGCTTCGCTCACCGCCTAGCGGTCCTTGCCCGGAGCCAGCACGCCGATCCCGAGCTCCCTGAGCTGGGCGGGGCTCACCGGCGCCGGCGCCTCCGTCATCGGGTCGGTGCCCTTCTGCGTCTTGGGAAACGCGATGACCTCGCGGATCGACTCCTCACCGGCGAGGATCGCGACGAGGCGATCGAGCCCGAAGGCGATGCCGCCCATCGGTGGCGCGCCGAACTCGAGCGCGTCGAGGAGGAAGCCGAATTTCGCGCGCGCCTCGTCCTTGCCGATCCCGAGCAGCTCGAAGACCCTCTGCTGGACGGCTTGCTGGTGGATGCGGATCGAGCCGCCGCCGATCTCCTGGCCGTTGAGCACGAGATCGTACGCTTTCGCGAGCGCCTCCCCCGGCCGTT